>JAVEWJ010000002.1:0-185283 GCA_034004605.1 Candidatus Altimarinota bacterium
GCCCCTCTTCCCACATATTCTTTGTAACCTTCTTCTATTTCAATCACGCAATTATCTTCAAATTCCTTTGAGCTTTTTTGAACGGTTTTTCCGTTTATCTTTATCTGGCCTTCTTTTATCATTTTGGCCGCTTTCTCCCGCGAATCGGTGATTTTTCGAATCAAAATCAGTTTGTCTAGTCTAGTTTTGTTCATAAATTTGAATTATCGGCTTAATTATAGTATAATTTAAAGATTTATTCCATGAATTATGCTTAAGTTTATCGTACTTATCCTTGGAACTGCAGTTTCTCTGGCAATTCTAAAGTTTCGTTTGGAGGTTAAAAATATGCTCGGAGACATTGCTTTCGCGGAAAAATACTTCGGTACTGGCGGTACTCATTTTTTAGTTATCATTATAGGTATAGTAATTTTTGTTTTTTCTTTGATGTACGCAACTGGTACTTTACAATCTTTGTTTAAGGGGCCTCTGGCACTTCTTTTTGGCCTTTAAGGTTCGCTTTATTAAGCCTTTCATTACTTTTTTTTAAAAATCCTAAATTTTGTGTTGACTAATGATTTTCTCATCAATATAATCGCTTTGCTTTTCTCAAAAAGTTTGAGAAGCGTACATTGAAAACCAGGAGAAAATATATCCATATTGAAATATATATAAATTGCTTGATAGAAAAATTTTAAATACCAATTACTAGTTGATGTGATTGGTTCTCTGATTAACATATAAGTTACTTAAGAGCGTAAAGTGGATGCCTTGACTTCGAATTCCGATGAAGGACGCGGTTAGCTGCGAAAAGCTTCGGTGAGCCGCTAGCAGGCTTTGACCCGGAGATATCCGAATGGGATAACCCGACGAGAATTATGTCTCGTTATGGTACACTGAATACATAGGTGTATCAAGGACACTTGGTGAAGTGAAACATCTCAGTAACCAAGGAAAAGAAATCAATTGAGATTCCCTCAGTAGTGGCGAGCGAAAGGGGAATAGCCCAAACCGTATACCAAGGTGTACGGGGTTGTAGGACCTCAACATGGTCTTTAATATTATTAGGTGAATTGCTCTGGAAAGTGCAACCATAGCGGGTAATAGTCCCGTAACTGAAAATAATTTAAAAACCTAGAGTGTTCCTGAGTAGGGTCGGACACGAGAAATCCGGCCTGAATCTGGGAGGACCACCTTCCAAGGCTAAACAGATTCGAAGATCGATAGTGAACAAGTACCGTGAGGGAAAGGTGAAAAGCACCCCGGGAGGGGGATGAAATAGTATCTGAAACTTTATGCTTACAACGAATAGGAGCCGGAATTTATTCCGGTGACTGTGTACTTTTTGTCGAACGGACCAACGAGTTAGCTGTACGGCGCGTGCTTAAGGGAGATAAATACCCGGAGGCGAAGTGAAAGCGAGGGTGAATAACCCGATTTTAGTGTCGTACACTAGACCCGAAGCTGGGTGAGCTACCCATGGCCAGGCTGAAACTCAGGTAAAACTGAGTGGAGGGCCGAACCCACCAATGTTGCAAAATTGGGGGATGAGCTGTGGGTTGGAGTGAAAAGCTTATCGAACTCAGTGATAGCTGGTTCTCCTCGAAATAGCTTTAGGGCTAGCCTCGTGTTAATAGCAGTAGGGGTAGAGCACTATTTAGGCTAGGGGACGAAATAAGTCTACCAAACCTAGGTAAACTTCGAATACTACTGTGAGTTTCACGGGAGTCAGACAGTGACAGCTAAGTGCCATTGTCGCAAGGGGAACAGCCCAGATCGCCAATTAAGGTCCCTAATATAGGTTAAGTGTCAAAGGATGTAGGATTACTTACACAGCCAGGAGGTTGGCTTAGAAGCAGCCATTCCTTTAAAGAGTGCGTAATAGCTCACTGGTCTATGTGATTCTGCGCCGAAGATATAGCGGGGCTCAAACCTATAACCGAAATTGCGGGTGGTAGAATACTTCGGTATTTTATCGCGGTAGAGGAGCGTTCCTGTATGCGTCGAAGCGACATTGTGAGGTGTCGTGGAGTTGCAGGAAGTGAGAATGTTGGTATAAGTAACGTAATTCGGGTAAGAAACCCGAACGCCGAAAGTCCAAGGTTTCCCAAGCCACGTTAATCGACTTGGGGTTAGTCGGTCCTAAGGTCAGGGCGAAAGCCGTAGCCGATGGACAACAGGTTAATATTCCTGTACAACCTAAATTCCGCCAGAGCAAAACCGGAATGATATCAGCGTAGCAGTTTTTGAAGACTTCGGTCAGATAATTCTGTTTGCAGATTGATTGAAAGTGGCGCTAGCTCAGGGAATACGCAGGAGGATAGTTGGAGCGTGTTAATGAATTCACGTACAAATAGTAAGCTTATGCTTTTCGAGGTAAATCCCTTAAAGTTCGCGAGCTATGATGTAAAATGCTTTGTCTTTGACAGAGTGATTCCAATGAGTTCAACTGACGAGAAATATCTCGGTAGCGAGGAGTTTAGGTTACCGTACCACAAACCAACGCAGGTGGACAGGTAGAGTATACCAAGGCGATCGAGCAATCTAATGCTAAGGAACTCGGCAAAACAGCAGGTGTAACTTAGGGATAAACCTTGCCTATGCCTTGATTATATTGAGGTGTTAGGCCGCAGTAAAAGATTTCAAGGAACTGTTTATCAAAAACACAGGTCTCTGCTAAGTCGTAAGACGATGTATAGGGGCTGACGCCTGCCCAGTGCCAGAAGGTCACGAGGAGAGGTTCACGCTTCGAATCTAAGCCCTGGTGAACGGCGGCCGTAACTATAACGGTCCTAAGGTAGCGAAGTTCCTTGTCGGGTAAGTTCCGACGCGCATGAATGGCGTAATTACTTGAAAACTGTCTCAGCATTAGACTCGGTGAAATTACAAACACGGTAAAAATGCCGTGCAATCATGGAAAGACGATAAGACCCCGTGAAGCTTCACTATAGCTTGACATTGGTTTTGGATTTAATTTGTGCAGAATAGGTGGGAGGCTTTGAAGCGGAGACGTCAGTCTCTGTGGAGCCAACTTTGAGATACCACCCTTGTTATGTCTAAAATCTAACTTATACCGTTAATCCGGTACTAAGGACATTGTTTGGTGGGTAGTTTGACTGGGGCGGTCGCCTCCTAAAGAGTAACGGAGGCGTGCAAAGGTCCTCTAGGTTTGGATGGAAATCAAACCGATAGTATAAGTGCATAAGAGGGCTTGACTGCAAGACCTACAAGTCGAGCAGGTGCGAAAGCAGGTACTAGTGATCCGATAGTGGCGCGTGGAAGCGCTATCGCTCAACGGACAAAAGCTACTCCGGGGATAACAGGCTGATTGATTCCAAGAGTTCACATCGACGAATCAGTTTGGCACCTCGATGTCGGCTCGTCCTATCCTGGGGCTGGAGAAGGTCCCAAGGGTTTGGCTGTTCGCCAATTAAAAGGGTACGCGAGCTGGGTTCAGAACGTCGTGAGACAGTTCGGTCTCTATCTTCCATGATCATAGGATTTTTGAAGGGATGTCTTCTCTAGTACGAGAGGACCGAGAAGAACGAACCTCTAGTGTATCAGTTGTCATGTCAGTGGCAGTGCTGAGTAGCTATGTTCGGTTAGATAACCGCTGAAAGCATCTAAGCGGGAAGCTATACCCGAGATAAAGATCCCAATAACCTCCCTGAAGACTACAGGGTTGATAGGCCACAGATGTAAGCATAGTAATGTGCTCAGTCGAGTGGTACTAATAGGTAATCGACTTATACAATCAGAGAACTCCTTCACTTCGACTAGTGATTGGTGTCTAAAATTTATATTGTTCTTTGGATATATCGAAAGCATTGTTCCGGTAGTTATAGAGATGTGGAAACACCTGTTCCCATCCCGAACACAGCAGTTAAGCATATCGTCGCCGATGGTACTATAGTTTGACTATGGGAGAGTAGGTAGCTGCCGGAACTATGTTTTCGATTTTTTTATATTTTCTCTTCAGATTTGTCAATAAGCTCCGAATTTTCTCGGAGTTTTTCTTCGTCAGTGACAATTGAGCTTCCAGAAAGGTTTTTTAGTTTAACCGTTTGAGAGGTAATTGGGTTGTATGCTTTGTAGAAAAGATCTATCAACTCTTCAGTTGTTAATTCTTCCACTTTTAAATTGCAGTTTTCAAGGTTTGATTTAATTTGTGTAACTCTTTGTGTTAGTTTTTTTCTGTGTTCGTCGAAATCTTTGTGTCTCCTGAGGATATCTGTAAAACTGTCTTTTGGGGATAGTTTTCGGAAGAAGCTTTGCCAAATGGAAGTCGTTTTTTCTGTGCCGATGTCGTAAGGTACAATTACAAAAAAGTTTTTTTCCATAATATCAGCGTATTCTATAAGTCTTTTTATATACTGTGCATATTCGTAGGTTTGTTCTTGGAGTAATTTGTTTGTTTGCTCATCGGCTCGTTTTTTTACTTGTTCGATATAATCGTCAAGATCGAGTTTCTTCGATTTAATAAGTATTTGTATGGGAAATTCTAAGCTGTTTAAAAACGCTTGATAAGATAAAATTATCGCAGTTTGTTCATCTTCTGATTTTAAATTGAAATTTATTGCGTTTGTTTTTAAAACTGATCGAATTCCGCCACTTTTTAGCACTAAAGTGTTGTCTCGTATTTCGGCTATTGGTAGATATGTTTGAGCACCAAGTTGTGTTGATTTTTTTTGTTCAGGCATGTTTATTTTTTAATCGGTTTATCGAGAATTTGTATTATTTTATCAAGATTTTTTGGCCCTTCTTTCTTTACAGGTTCGACTTTTTTTGGTTTTTTTACATAAATTTTTGAAAAAGGTGAAATAAAAGTGTCTCCAGAACCTTTTCTCCAAAGGCGTTTTTTTGGTGTTAATGTGTGAGCCAGAAGGTTTAAAAGGTATATGTGGAATTCTCTTTCGTTGATTTTTAAGAAAGCGAAGGCTAGTGTCAGAGATGAGCCTATTATTACAGGTCCGAGCCAAATTTCTATAAAGAATTTTCTCGCTAAAATTGAATATATTACATAGGTTAGACCGCCTCCTGCAAACAAAATTATTAGTTGTTTGAATGTAATCGGACCTATGATTGTATCTTCTCTTTGTACATTTTGAGGTACTTTGTACTGCATTTTTATTTTTTTGTATTTCTGTTTATTTTACCACAGAAAGTTAAATAAAACAATGATTTATAAGCGTTTTTTGTTTATATATTGGTGCTATTTGTTTAGAATTTTGGAAAATAAATAAATCCTATGAAAAAAACAAAAAAATCCGCATTTATGGCTAATTATAGAAGATTTTTATTCCCTTTGGCTTCGGTTTTACTATTTGTCTTTGTACTTGTTGTATTGGTAAGAAATGCATGGATTGGTGATGATGGATTTATTATTTTAAGAACTGTTGATAATTTTGTTAACGGTTATGGTTTGACTTTTAACGTGGTGGAGAGGGTTCAGACTTTTACTTGTCCTCTTTTTGTCTTTTTCTTATCCATACCATATTTTTTCTTCCAAAATGGTTATTTAGTAGCCATTTTAAGTTCTATTTTCCTATCTTTTTTTTCAATTTTTTTGTTTTTTTTATTTTCCAAAGGAGTTCATAAATGGCATGCGGTACTTGGTGTACTTTTGTTGCTTTCCTCTAAGGCTTTTGTTGATTACGGGGTTTCCGGCTTGGAAAATCCTCTTTCTTATTTAATTATCGTTTTATTTTTCATTTTTTTCTTTAAAGAAAAATTGAAAAATAGATTGTTTATTCTGACTTTTTTGACTTCACTTGCTGCACTTAATCGCTTGGATAATGTTTTATTATTTTTACCGGCTTTGGTTTTTGTTTTTGTTACAAACAAGAGGTATTTAAAGGATTTGTTTGTTTTGTTTTTGGGATTTTTGCCTTTGGGAGTTTGGCTTATTTTTTCGCTTTTTTATTTTGGTTTTTTGTTTCCAAATACTTACTTCGCAAAATTGGGTGCTACACAAATTCCTTTGTGGGATTTTATTGCTCAAGGATATGTGTATTTAAGGCATTCTTTTGTTAGCGATTTTGTTACTTTGCCTGTGATTATTTTCAGTTTTTTTGTGGCTATTTATACAAAAGAATGGAAACGAATAGTTGTATTAATGGGTGTTTTTCTTCAGTTGCTGTATGTTTTTAGAATTGGTGGTGATTTTATGAGTGGCAGATTTTTAACGAGTATGTTTTTTGTTTCGATGATTTTGATTTTTTCTGTAAAAAAATGGGATGAATTGTGGAAATATATTTTGATTACTATGATTCTTTTTCAAATGGTTTTTCATTTTTCTGTTTTTCCTTGGTTTTCCGGATATCCTTACTTGGGTAAGGTCTCGAGGGATCCAAAAATTGGAAGAATGAATGTTATAGATGAAAAAGCTTTTTATGCTAAAGGTTCTTCTTTCGAGAGGTTTTTATCGGGGGAAAAAGTTCCAGAGCATGAATTTATGAAAAAGTTCGAGGAATTTAAGGGAAATAAATATGTAAATTACGCCGCTATAGGAATGTTGGGATATTATTCTAAACAAGGGGTGTATATTTTTGATAAATTAGCCTTGTCTGATGTTTTAATGGCTAGATTGCCTGCTATTCAGGTAAAGGATAATGTGCCAGGATTAGGAAAATATGGTAGAGTCGGTCATTTGGAGAGAATTGTTCCAAAAGGTTATGAGGAAACACTTATTGAAAAGGTGAATGTATTGTATAAAAGAGATTTGAAAAATTATTCCTATGTTTCAGGTTTGTATCCGAATTTGATTGATAATATGGATTTGGCTTTTTATTACGATAAATTGGATTTTATCATTTCTGGAAAACTTTGGGATAAAAATCGAATAATTGAGATTGTAAAAATGAATTTGGGTCTTTATGATGAGTATCTTGAAAGGTATTTGCAATCATTAAAATCATGAAAAATATTAGAAATTTCTGTATTATAGCGCATATAGATCACGGAAAGTCGACTCTTGCTGATAGGTTTTTGGAAGTCACGAAAACTGTTGAGAAAAGAGACATGAAGCATGGTCAGATGCTTGATACGATGGAGCTCGAACAAGAAAGGGGTATCACAATTAAACTTCAGCCTGTTCGAATGGAATATGAATTTGAAGGGCAAAATTATATTTTGAATTTGATTGATACTCCCGGACATGTGGATTTTACTTATGAAGTTTCAAGGAGTCTTGCGGCTTGTGAAGGCGCTATTTTGGTCGTAGATGCCACTCAGGGGATTGAGGCTCAGACTCTTGCGAATTGTTATATGGCTATTGAACACAATCTAGAGATTGTTCCGGTTTTAAATAAAATCGATTTACCTTCCGCTGATGTGGAAGGTAGGGCTAAGGAGATTGAGGATGCCTTGGGTATACCGAAAGAGGAAATAATCGCAGTTTCGGCGAAGGAGGGCACGAATGTGGAAAAAGTTCTTGAAGCTGTGATAAAACGACTTCCACCGCCTAAGGAAAGTACTGCGGATGATGAGTTTAAGGCATTGATTTTTGATTCGGTTTACGATCCTTATAAAGGGGTGGTTACTTATGTGCGTGTTCGGAGTGGTACTTTAAGGAGAGGTGATAAGGCATATTTTTTGAATACGAAAAAGGATATTGATGTCCTTGAAGTGGGTTATTTTAAACCTAAATTTAAACCTACAGAGGCTCTTTATCCCGGCGAGGTTGGATATGTTGTTACGGGGCTAAAAAGTGTTCGAGAAGCTCGTGTTGGTGATACTTTGTGGAAAAGCGGTTCTCAAAAAAAACTTCTTGAGGAGGCCAAGTCTTTAGCTGGTTATAAAGTGGTCAAACCTTTCGTTTTTGCAGGTGTTTATTGTGTTAATAATGATGATTATCCACTTCTTAGGGATGCTCTTGATAAACTTCAGTTAAATGATAGCGCTATCACTTTTGAACCTGAGACTTCCACTGCTTTGGGACATGGTTTTAGGTGTGGGTTTTTGGGCCTTCTTCATATGGATATTGTGCAAGAAAGGCTTGAACGGGAGTATAATTTAGAGTTAATTGTTACTTCACCTTCGGTGTCTTATATCTTGAACATGACCGATGGTGTCAAAAAATTTATTGCTTCTCCTGCAGAAATGCCTGATCCAGTTTATTTTGTGTCTATTGAGGAACCTTGGGTGAAGGTGGAAATTGTGACTCCTACTGAATATATGGGGGGGATAATGACTCTTTGTACGGAAAAACGGGGTGTTCAGAAAAATATCAGTTACTTGGATACAAAGCGCGTACTAATGACTTTTGAGATGCCTCTTTCTTCGATTGTTGTAGATTTTTATGATTCCTTGAAAAGTATTAGTTCCGGCTATGCTTCAATGAATTATGAGTATTTAGAATATAGAGAGGGCAATCTTAAAAAAATGGATATTATGGTTGCGGGAGATAAAGTCGATGCGCTAGCGCAAATCGTTCATAATGACGAGGCTTTTTATGTCGGGCGGGAGCTTACAAAAAGGCTTAAGGATATTATTCCAAGGGCTCAGTTTGTGATAGCTATTCAGGCTGCTATTGGTGGAAAAATAATCGCAAGAGAGAGTATCTCGGCTTATAGAAAAGATGTTACCGGCTATCTTTATGGAGGTGATGTGACTAGAAAAAGGAAACTTTTGGAAAAACAGAAAAAAGGTAAAAAACGAATGAAACAATTTGGAAAAGTGACGATTCCTCAGGAGGCCTTTCTGGCGATGCTTAAAAAGCAATAGATTTAATTGGCGTTTTGTGTTAGAATAAAACAAAAATGAAGTTTCTAAAAGCCTTAATTTTGTTTTTTACTCCTTATGCGAACTTCTTTGAGTGGAAAGTCGATAGGTTTTTTAATTCGGTGAAGTCGAGCGATTCGATTTTTACTATTCAAAAAAGGCTTCTTGATCTAATGCGTGAGAATTTAATAGTGGTAAATGTTTGGATGGAAAGAAAATATAAAGGCTATAAATATTTGAAAAAATCCGTCCGAAGAAGGATGTATTTTAATTCTTCGTTGATTGTTAATGAATTTTTTAAACAAAGTAATTTTGTTTCCGATATGGGAAAACTTGTTTCTCGAGATGAAAAATTGAAGTATTTAACTTCAATAATGGATTTCTTGAAACCGGGAAAGCGTTATCATTATATAAAAACGGCAAGTTTTGGGAAATTGCTTAGAGATCCGGCTAAGGAGCTTTTGGAAGGCGATTGCAATCAAATTGTTACTTTATATATTTATTTGTATTCCTTGAAATTTTCGATAGAGGATTTGCAAATTAAGCTTCTTCCGGAGCATGTATGTCTTCATTTTAATGGTGTTGATATTGAAGCTACAAACGGCACTTTTCAGCATTATAAAAATTATACGCATATATTGCCCGTTACTGAGATTATTTCCACAAATCTTCTTGATTTGGCCGATTTTAGAGAAAAAGTGGCCGAAATTTCACCGAGAGTGTTCTTAAAGGCTTCTCAGCTTGCTTATTCCATAAGTAGTCTACGGGATATTGTGGAGTCAAATTTGAAGGTGGCATATAGAAACTTGGCTATTTCCTCTATGCAAAATGGAAATTTTTCTTCTGCAACGTTTTTTGCGGAAAAACTAGCCGATTCAGAATTGTTACGCGTTGTTAAGCGAAATTTCGCTGTAAATTTATATGAGAAAAAGAAGTATGAAAAATCTTTAAAAATTTTTGAAGAAGTTGGGGATGATAAAGGGCAAAAAGCTTGTTTATCAGCCATTTACAACGATCTAGCTAAAAAAGTATCCGGCGTTAAAACCCGAGAAAGTTTTAAGTCCAAAAAACATATATATTTAAAAATGTTACAAATTGCAAAAAAACTTGGAGACAATAATCTTGTAGATAATTTAAACAATGTATTGAAGTCATTTTGACTTTTCTTTTGTTATTTATTAGTCTTTAGTCTAAATTTTTTTTTATGAGTGAAGAATATGACATAGATGGTGATTTCTTCGAAATAGAGGTAGAGGAATTGGAGTTTGTCGAGGAGGTTGATCCTTATCCTCCTGTTATTGATCAAATGCTTTATACAAATTCTTCGAACTTGATGGCGGTTTTATATTTTGAGGAAGATTTTTTTGAAGATCTTAAAAAATTTAATGAACTTTTTAAGAAATTTGGGGTAGATGTTTTTTTAAAGCCCGAATTTTTAATTGTAGCGCTTGATGTATATGTCTACAACAGGCTTAATGGTAGGAAGTTGTTATCTGTTGAAGAGCTTAAAGTTTTTAAAGTTTTATTTGAATTTAGCGAAAAATTTATTAAAGGTCTATCTTTGGGTGAAATTGATTTTTTGAGTTTTTCATATACGGAAATGAAAAAAATGAAAGATCTTTGCTTAAAGCTTATTTATATTAGACAAGCTTCAAGACTTAAGCACGTTTTTTCAAAAAATAATCGATTTGCGAGGGCTCTTCAATTCATAGATTGTCATTTGGATAGTGTTATTGACTCGATATATTCCAGTTTAAGTTCTTGAGAATTTCTTTTATTTATGATAAAATAAAGAGATTTTAAACGTGCATAATTGAAGGTTTTAACAATTCAAAAATTCGGAGGTTTGATTGCTGGAATAATTTTTATATTGATTTTTTCAGTGGTGTTTTCCCAAGTTTTCTTTAAAGAAAGTTCCGATGATTTTTTGCGCGGTGTTTATTTGAAATTTATTGCTCGAGATGATGATGTTAAATTATTGAAGCAATCGCTTTCCATTTCTTATCCTGTATCGAGTTTTAAAATGAATCCTTTGGATTATGATTTTTATGGTAGGCAAATTGTGGCTAATGTTTTCGATCCTTTGATTATGTTGGATAAAAATCTTCGACCGTCGCCATCTTTGGCTATTTCATACGGATTGATTGATGATACTACCTGGAATTTTGTTTTGAGAAAAAATGTATATTTTCACGATGGATCGGTTTTGAATTTTGAGGATGTGAATAAAACTTTCGAATTGGTAAAACAAAGTTCTTTATTGCGTTCGTATTTGAATTCTTTCGATCGTATAGAGAAAATTTCGGATTTTGAATTCAATTTGTATACCAAGTTTCCGGATCCGCTTTTACTTTCCAAACTTAGCCTTATTTATATTGTTCCGAGTGAATATGATGCGGAAAATCCAATGATCGGTAGTGGACCTTATGTGTTTGACAAAAGTACCGAGAGAGAGGTGTTTTTATACCCCAATAAATCATATTTTTGCAGTGTACCTGCAATTAAAGAATTTAAAGTTCTTTTTGAAGAGGATGTGACTGATCGGGTTGATTTATTGACATCGGGGAGGGTGGACTTTTTGGCTTTTGTGCCACAAAATACAATTCCTCTCGTGAAACAATACGGATTTAATGTCCTTACGTTGCCTAGTCTTGAAGTTCAATTTTTGGTTTTCAATATGGACTCTGAAATTTTTAAAGATATTGACCTTAGAAAAGCCTTTTATTCAGTAATTTCCAGTGATCGCATTATTGAGCAACTAGGAGTGTCTTTGAAGTCTTCAAGTCAATTTGCCGGTAGTGGGGTTTTTGGTTTTAATTCGGATTTAAATCCGCAAAAAGGGAATTTAACTGAATTAAGCAAGATTTTTTCCGATAAAAATGTTCGATCTTTGGTCTTGAAATTACCGAAAAGTGCAACACTTCTTGGAAATATTTTAAAATTGGAGCTAAAAAAAGTCGGAGTCGGCTTGATTATTGATTCTGTTGAAGATGAAAAGTATGAAATGGCTTTGAGGGAAGATCCCGGAGATGTCTATTTTATGGCATTTAAAAACGAAATTGGTGATTTTTCCGAGTTTTTGGATTTTCTTGTGAGACCTGATTCCAAAAATAATTTTTCAAATTTTCAGGATAAGCAAATTTTAGACTTGATGGATAAAGCTTCCGTGGATTTGGATGTGAAGTCCAGACTTTCTATTTTGAAAAATATTATGCAAGAATTGGTTTTGAATAAATATTTTGGTGTTCCGTTATTTGAGTATGAGGTTTCTTATGCATTTTCCAAGGATTTTTCTTTTGAGCCTAGGCTTGACGGTATCATTTATTTAAACGACATTAAGCAGAAAAGATGATAATAAGAATTAGAACAAAACTCATTTTTTCCATAAGCACACTTATTTTGCTTATTCTTTCCGTTTCCGCTTTTTTATTAACAAACGAAAAACGACTTGAACTTTCTTCGGACATGTATTTGAAAAATTTGGCTTTTTCAAAACTAATTGCTGAATCGGTTGCTGAAAATTATGACAATTTTTTAAAGGAAAATAATTTTATTTATTTTAATCGCGAAGTTAAAAATATTTTTTCTCAAAATCCGGATTTGACCAAAATTACTTTAATTACTTATTCCGGTGAAATTTTGTATGATTCAAGTCAAGATATTGAAAAAAAGTATGAAGGAAATGTACGAATACTTTCCGATGCTGCACTTTTAAATTCTGTTCGGTCCAAAAAGCCTTCTTTTTTAAGCGGTCAAAATTATTATTTTTTGGGAGAGGATGAAAATGGCAATATGACTTATTATGATTTTGAGGATAATTTGCTTGATGGGCCCAGGTCAGGATTTTTTGCGAGTAATTTTGTGATACCGGTTTTCGATAAATATGGTGTTGTGTTTGAATATGATTATTCCAAGCTTCAAGATCGAATAGCTCAATTAATAGAGAGAATAGCAATTCTTACTGCTTTCGGTGTTCTTTTGGGTATCCTTCTTTCTGTTGTTTTGGCTTGGCATTTTAACCGTCCTGTCAGGAAGCTTCTTAATGCAACTGAGAATATTTCTAAAGGTGATTATGATTCTAGAGTTGATATAAAAACGCGAGATGAGCTTTCGCTTTTGGGAATGGCTTTTAATAAAATGGCGAGGGATCTTAAGGCGAGTCTTGATGCAAGAGTATATAAAGAACGGCTTGGTCGTGAGCTTGAGCTTGCCGGACAAATTCAAAACCAACTTGTTCCTAAAAAAGTGCCCGAAATTCCGGGTCTTGATATTTCTGCAGCGCTACTTCCCGCCGAAGAAATCGGTGGCGATATGTATGATTTTTTACCAACTGAAGATGAAAATCACATTTTTTATTTGGGAGATGTGACGGGACATGGAATCCCTGCGGGCCTTCTTAGCTCCATTTCAAGCGCACTGTTTTTCGGTTTTGCAAAAATTACTGATCTTAAAGATATTTTGATTAGAGTCAATGAGGTATTTCATGCCAAGACTATGTCAAATATGTTTATGACGCTTTGTCTCGTGACTTACAATGATATTTTGAATAAACTAACTTATGTGAGTGCCGGGCATGAGCAAATCGTACACTTCGATAAAAGTAGCGGTACTGCAATTTTGAAGCCGGCGGGAGGTGTTGCTCTTGGAATGACACGAGATATTTCAAAGCTTCTCAAGGAGGTGACTTTTCAGATGAATTCCGGCGATTTTGCCGTAATATATTCCGATGGCATACCCGAGTGTTGGAATGATAAGAGACAACTTTATGGTATGCAAAGGCTTGTAAATTTGGTTCAGTCAAATGGAGCGCTTGGAAGCTCAAAAGAAATGCAAGACGCAATTTTAAGAGATGTGAAAATTTTTGCAAACGGATATAAGCAGATGGATGATATTACTATTATCGTGCTTCGAAAGACTTAATTTTGTTGCTCTGTAATGCCAGGAACGGGAAATCTTTCGCAAAGGGCTTTTACTTCAGTCTTGATTTTTGCAAGTGAGTCTTCATTTTTTGCGTTTGCAAGAGCTTTAAGTATAAGGTCTCCTACTATTTCCATTTCCACTTCCTTCATTCCTCTTGTGGTGATTGCGGGAGTGCCCAAGCGAATTCCTGAGGGGTCCATTGGGGATCTTGGATCATCCGGTATCATATTTTTATTTACTGTGATTCCGGCCAGGTCAAGTGCGTGTTCCGCTTCTTTACCGCTTATGCCTTTTTTTGTGACATCGACCAGAAGAAGGTGATTGTCTGTTTGTTTAAACATAATTTCGTATCCTTCTCCTTTGAACTTTTTTTCGAGTACTTTTGCGTTTTTGATTATTTGAGCGGCGTATGTTTCAAATTCCGGACTTAATGCTTCTTTGAAAGAGACAGCCTTTGCCGCAATATTGTTTTCATGAGGTCCTCCTTGAAATCCCGGAAATACCGATTTATCAATATCTTTTGCAAATTTTTCTTTGCACATTATCATTCCTCCCCGTGGACCTCTTAAGGTTTTGTGGGTTGTGGTCGTAACGATGTCAAAACTGGGGACGGGGTTTGTAAGTTGTTTTCCTGCGATCAGGCCGGCGATATGAGCGATGTCCGCCATTGTTATTGCGTTATATTTATCCGCTATGTGTTTGATTTTTTCGTAATCTATTTCTCTTGAGTAAGCCGAAAATCCTACAAGAATAATTTTGGGTTTATGTTCTTTCGCCATTTTTTCAATTTCGTCATAGTCGATAAGTCCGGTTTCTTTAACGGTTTTATATCTGATAAAGTTGAAAATTTTAGCCATATAAGTGACGGGGTGTCCGTGTGTGAGATGGCCTCCATGGCTTAAATCCATGCCTAGAACCGTGTCGCCGGGGTTTAATAGAGCAAAATAAACGGCAATATTTGCAGGTGCGCCTGATAGAGGTTGGACGTTTACGTGTTCTGCTCCGAAAATTTCTTTTGCGCGAGAAATAGCCTGTGACTCTACAATGTCGATATTCTCGCAGCCTCCATAATATCTTTTTTTTGCGTAACCCTCGCTGTATTTATTCGTGAGAATTGATCCGAGCGCTTCTAGAACAGGTCTTGAGGCGTAATTTTCGGATGGAATAAGCTCAAGGTTTTCTATTTGTCGTTTTTTCTCAAGTTCAATCGCTTCATATATTTGGGGGTCGAAATTTTTAAGCATAGTTTTATTGGTAAATATTTTTTTCTGTAATAATTAAGTCTTGTTTTTGATCGTTTCGGGTCGTGATTATCTGTGTTTTTTTCAGCACTTGGAATTCGAAGGCAATCCCTATAATCTTGGTTTTTTTCGATATTTTTCGGATGTTTTTTATAAATTCATCGAAATATCCTTTACCGTATCCTATACGATTTTTTTGTAAATCGAAAGTGAGACCCGGTGAAAATATGATGTCGGGAATAAGATTTTTTGTTGTAGTAGGTGGTTCTTTGATGCCAAATGGTCCGGTTTTTAAGTTTTTTTTGATTTTAAAATGTCCAAAGTATAGGGTTTCGTTCTCGATTTTCGGTAGAAAAAAAGTTTTTTTTGGAAAGAGTTTTTTTAAGTTTAAAAGATTCACTTCTTTTTTTATCGGATAATAAATGCAGATTTTTTCGGCTTCCTTAAATTCTTTTAGGGAGATTATTCGTTCCATGATTTTTTCCGATTTTTCAACAATTTCGGCTTTTTTAAGGGCAAGTCTTTTTTTAAGGAATTTTTTGCGTAACTGTTCTTTTTGATTTTTTGTGTTCATTATTTTGGTCTTCTTTTGCTTTATTTTAGTTATTTGAACTTTTTTTTGAAAGGGGACTTGTCAAAATCTTTTTTTTGAGTAATATGGACTAAAGTTTTTTGAAAATATGAAATGCAATTTGCCCAGGTGGCGGAACTGGTAGACGCACTACCTTGAGGTGGTAGCGGTCGTAAGGCCGTGGAGGTTCAAGTCCTCTCTTGGGCACCAGTAGTTTTTTATAGGGGCGCTTAGCTCAGTTGGTTAGAGCGTCTGGTTTACACCCAGAAGGTCAGTGGTTCGAATCCACTAGCGCCCACCAGTAATGTCTACTCTAAGAGGTGGATTTTTTAAGTTTTTGGAAATAAATTGCATAACATCTTTTTTTGATTATAATGAATTTAGTTTTTTTTAATTTTTAAATCCCATTCACTATGAGTGACGACAAAAAACAAGTCACCGTCGAGGTTCCCCACAGAGAGAGAATCTCAAGACTCTTTATTTTCAGAGGTCTCTGGGTTTATATTTTGATGTTTCCCATGATTCCACTCGGAATTTGGTTTGGAATCGTGATGTTTTTTCATTTTTGGTATATGCTTTTTCTTGGAAAGAGAAATCAGTGGCTTTTTGATAATCAAAAAAGACTTTTTACTTGGCTTACACAATGGCAAGCTTATTTGAATTTTCTTGTGGATCTTCGACCGGGCTTTTGGTGGTAGAATCCGTTTTTTAGGGGGGACGGACTTCGTCCCCTTTTTTTGTATTTAAAATTTTAGCCTTGATTTTTTCTTTAATAAGGGCTAGATAATCTTTAATTTAATTAAAATTTCTTAACAAGAAAACTATGGATTTCAACAATCTTTATGTCGCTTTGACAATTGCTATCGGTTCAGCTATGCCGGCTTATGCAATCGGAAAACTCGCTTCAAAAGGTCTTGAGGCAATCGGAAGAAATCCCGAAGCCGCTTCGAGTGTTCAAACTGCAATGATTCTTGCTATCGCTTTTTGTGAAGCTATCGCTATCTATTCATTGGTTGTCGCATTAATCCTTAAATTCGTTTAATTAAATGGAAATTATTACAAAGCTTGGTATTGATGTGAAGCTTTTGGCTGCTCAGGTTGTTAATTTTTTTATTCTTTTCTTTATTCTTTCAAAGCTCATCTACAAGCCACTTTTGGACGTTATTAAAAAACGTAAAGAAATGATTGCAAGTTCGGTGGAGAATTCAAAAAAAATAGAAGAAAGACTTTCAAGTCTTGAAGAAGAAAGAACAAAGATTTTAGCTGAGGCAAATAATCAAGCTGTCTCCATTATGTTTGAAGCGAAACAATCCGCTCTTTTTGAACAAAACGCGCTGATTGAAAAAACAAAAGCTGAAATGGAGGAGGCACTCAAAAAACATAGAATTCAACTTGCGACAGAAAAAGAAAAAATCGTTTCCGATGTGAAAAAAGAAATGGGGGATTTAATACTTCTAGTTGCTGAAAAACTTATTTCAAAAAATTATTCGCCCGAGGATCAAAAAAATATGAAGGATTCTATAATGAGCGAACTTAGCGGAATGAATAAATGAATATATCAATAAATAAATACAGCAAGGCTCTTTCAAGCGTACTTAATCGAGAAGATTCAATGGAAATCACCGATAAAAGTATAGAAAATTTTTTGAAACTTGTTGAAAGAAAGAAACAAAGAAAAATTTTGAAAAGATTTTTTTCTGTTTTTGAAAAGAATTGGCAAGAGAAAAATAATGAAATTAATGTGGTTTTAAGTTCAGCTTTCGAGATGGATAAAGAAACAGTTCAAATTCTTTCCGAGTTTTTACAAGAACATTTAAATAAAAAACCCGTATTTCGGACGAACATCGATAAAAGCCTTTTGGGAGGCATAAAACTTGAATTCGACGATAAAATTTTGGATTTGAGTGTTCGAAAAAATCTTGAAATTTTAAGAAATAAATTTCTGGAAAATTAACCAATATTGTTATGGAAATTAAAGATCAAATTCTTGAATCCTTAAAAAAACAAATAACGGATTTCAAATTTTCTTCAAGTGTTGAGGAAATTGGAAGAGTACTTGAGGTGGGTGATGGTATTGCGAGAATCTCGGGTCTTAAAAATGTGGCTTCTCAAGAGATGGTTCAATTTGAAAACGGGCAATTTGGAGTTGCCTTGAATCTTGAAGAAGACAATGTGGGAGCCATTATTTTTGGAGATGCGAGAGAAATTAAAGAAGGTCACGAGGTGAAAGCTTTGGGTAAGATTTTGTCCGTTCCCGTTGGAGAAGCTCTTATTGGACGAGTTGTGAATTCTCTTGGAATTCCAGCTGATGGTAAAGGAGAAATTAAAACAGATAAATTTTATCCTGTTGAAAAAATCGCTCCTCGTGTAATGAAGAGAAAATCCGTGAATACGCCTGTGCAGACTGGAATTAAAGCCATCGATTCGATGATACCGATCGGAAGAGGTCAAAGAGAGCTTATTATCGGTGACAGGCAAACCGGAAAAACCGCAATCGCGATTGATACCATTATCAATCAGAAAGGAAAAGATATGATTTGTGTTTATGTTGCTATCGGTCAAAAAGAATCCAAATTGGCCAAGATATATACCGAGCTTCAAAAACAAGGTGCCATGGATTATACGATTATTGTGAAAACTTCCGCTGCCGATAGCGCTGCTTTGAGTTATATCGCTCCTTTTGCCGGAAGTGCAATGGCGGAATATTTTTTGGATAAAGGTAAAGATGTTCTCGTTGTTTATGATGATTTATCCAGGCACGCATGGGCTTATCGAGAGGTCTCCCTTCTTCTTCGAAGACCTTCCGGACGTGAAGCTTATCCGGGAGATGTGTTTTATCTACATTCAAGACTTCTTGAAAGGGCTTGCCGACTTGATGATAAAAACGGAGGCGGATCAATTACCGCTCTTCCGATTATTGAGACCCAGGCGGGTGATGTTTCTGCTTATATTCCCACAAATGTGATTTCTATTACTGATGGGCAAATATTCCTTGAGGGTGATCTTTTTTACAAAGGAATCAGGCCGGCTCTTAATGTGGGAATTTCAGTTTCCCGCGTAGGGTCAGCTGCTCAGACAAAAATTATGAAAAAGGTTGCCGGAAAACTAAAACTCGAACTTGCTCAGTTTAGAGAGCTTGCGGTATTTGCTCAATTCGGTTCCGATCTTGATGAAGGTACGCAAAAGCTTCTTAATAAAGGGTATCGTTTAAATGAAATTTTGAAACAAAATCAATATAGCGGTCTTCCTCTCGAAAAACAGGTACTTATTCTTTATGCGGGAATCAATAATTATCTCGACAAAGTTGCAATCGAGAATGTGAAAGAATACGAAAAAAAACTTTTTGATTTTGCAGAGTCCAAGTATATGAAACTACTTAAAGAAATTTCGGAAAAGAAAGAAATGACTCCTGAAATCGAGGATCAAATCAAGGAAATGCTTGTTACGTTCAATAAAGATATAATGAAAGTTTAATGTCAAATTCAATTAAAGACATAAGGAGAAAATTGAAATCGATTAAATCGACAAGGCAAATTACAAAGGCTATGGAACTTGTTGCGACTTCAAAAATGAAAAAGGCTACGGATTTTGCGATTCGTCTTAGGAATTATGGCTATTTGGCTTTTTCTCTTATTTCAAGTCTTTCGGCAAACGGAAAAGTTAAATCCGATTTGTTTGAAATACGCCCGGTAAATAATGTTTTGGTTTTACTTTTTACTACGGATAAAGGTCTTTGCGGAGGTCTTAATGCTAATTTGTTCAAAAAAATCGCCAAGCTTAAGGCGGGTGTTATTTCTTCGCATCCGGATGCAAAATTTACTTTTGTTGCCAGTGGTAAAAAGGGAGCTGATTTTTTACGAAGAGTTGGAGAGAAAATCGATTTTATTTTTCCCGCTTTTACAAATAATCCGAAAATAAGAGACATTTTCCCGATGACAAAAATTGCTATGGATGGCTTTTTAAACGGCTCTTTTGATAAAGTGCTTTTGGTTTATCCCGATTTTGTTTCTTTAATTCAACAAAAACCAGTGGTAAAAACACTTTTACCTTTTTCTACAGGGGTTTTTGCAGAGATGCTTTCCGAATTGGGGTCAAAATTTTCAAGTGTTGCTCATTTGCCCGAAAAAAAGCTTACTTATAAGCTGGAGCCGGATTCAAATTTTATTTTAAACAATATTATCCCTCAACTTCTTGAATCTCAAATATATCAGGCTGTTCTTGAAACTTCCGCTTCCGAACATAGTGCCAGAATGGTTGCCATGCAAAATGCGACCAGTGCAGCTTCGGATTTACTCGATAATCTAACATTAACATATAATCAAGCTAGACAAGCGGCGATTACGCAAGAAATTGCGGAAATCGCGGCAAGTTCTTTAACTCTATAATATTATGGCAGGTAAAATTACTCAAATTATCGGTGCTGTTGTGGATATCTCTTTTGAAAATGAGGAACTTCCAAAGATTTATGATGCTTTGAAAGTGATACTTGGTAAAGAAGAGTTGATTCTCGAGACTCAACAACACTTGGGTGGAAATATGGTTCGTTCTATTGCTATGGGCGCTACGGATGGACTTAAAAGGAACCAGGAGGTCGAAAATACGGGTCTTCCTATTTCTGTTCCTGTAGGTAGGGAAACGCTTGGAAGAATGTTTGATGTACTTGGAAATCCTTTGGATGATAAGGAACCTGTGAAAACCAAAAAAACTTATCCGATTCACAGAGCCGCTCCCGGATTTGATGAACAAAATGCGAAAAATGATATTCTGGAAACGGGAATTAAGGTTATTGATTTGATATGTCCGATTGTTAAAGGAGGAAAGGTCGGGCTTTTCGGAGGTGCCGGAGTAGGCAAGACTGTTGTAATTATGGAACTTATAAGAAATATTGCGCAGGAACATGGAGGGTTTTCAGTATTTGCCGGAGTGGGAGAGCGAAGCCGTGAAGGAAACGATTTGTATCATGAAATGAAGGAATCCGGGGTGCTTGATAAAACCACATTGGTCTTCGGACAGATGAATGAACCACCCGGAGTAAGACAAAGAGTTGGTCTTACAGGTGTTACGATGGCCGAGTATTTTAGAGATGAGGAAAATCAGGATGTACTTTTGTTTATTGATAATATTTTCCGTTTCACACAAGCGGGATCAGAGGTATCGGCTCTGCTTGGAAGAATACCGTCTGCTGTAGGTTACCAACCCACACTTGCCACTGAAATGGGCACTCTTCAGGAAAGAATTACTTCTACTAAAAATGGATCTATTACTTCAATTCAAGCTGTGTATGTACCTGCTGACGATCTTACCGATCCGGCTCCCGCTACCACATTTGCGCATCTTGACTCTACTGTAGTGCTTTCCAGAGCACTTTCCGAACTTGGTATTTATCCGGCAGTAGATCCTCTTGATTCCACTTCCACAATTCTTTCCCCCGATATAGTAGGGGAGGAACATTATCAGGTTGCTCGAGGTGTTCAAAAAATTCTTCAAAGATATAAAGATTTACAGGATATCATCGCGATTCTAGGCATGGAAGAACTATCAGAAGAAGATAAGCTAACCGTAAAAAGAGCAAGAAAAATTCAAAAATTCCTTTCACAGCCTTTCTTTGTTGCTGAAACATTTACAGGTAGGGGTGGGAAATATGTTACTCTTAAAGATACCATTTCCGGATTTAAAATGATTTTAGATGGTACTCTTGATGATATTGAAGAAAGCCAGTTTTACATGAAAGGTTCTATTGATGAGGTTAAATAAATTTTATGGAAAAAATGAAATTACAAATAGTAACACCCGATAAAACTCTTTATCAAAGCGAAGTTTCTTATGTCGTTGTTCCAGCTCTGGATGGTCAAATAAGTGTTTTGCCGGGGCATATTCCTCTTATTACAGCCATAAAGCCGGGTGAAATCAAAATTGTTAACGATTCAAATGAGGAATTTTTCAGCATTACAAAAGGTGTTCTTGAGACCGATGGAAAATCCGTGACTATTTTGGCGGATTCGGGGGAAAGAGCTGAAGAAATTGATGAAACAAGAGCACAGGAGGCTATGAATAGGGCAAAAGAGATGATGTCTAAAGAGTATAAGGATAAAGTTTCTTATGCGGATGCTATTTCAGAGCTTGAAAGAGCCACTTCTCGCCTAAAAATTGTAAAAAAACGAAGAGGTGCTCGACGATCTAATTTTGGTAATTCAAATATGTAAATAATGGAAAAGAAAAACAACACAATGACTGCTTTCTCACTCGCTCTAAATTTGGGGTATATGATTGTTGTGCCGATACTTCTTTTTGGAGTATCCGGTGTTTTCGTGGATAAGTATTTCGATCTTTTCCCAATTTTTACTCTGATAGGTTTTGTTTTTGCAATGGGATCGGGTCTCTTGGTTGTTTATGTAAAAACCAAAGACTTAATTTCCGGAAATAAATTATTAAAAAAATAATATGGAAGCCAAATTTACACCACCGACTTTGGGGTCTGAAACCATATTTCATCTTGGAGTTTTTGAAGTTCGAAATACTCTTATAGCTTCTTTTATGGCTATTTTTGTGCTTTTAGTTATTGGGCTGATTTTGAGAAAACAAAAATATGCACTTGTGCCTTCCGGTTTCCAAAGTGTTGTTGAGATGGTGATTGGTGGATTTTATGATTTTTTTGGAAATATCGTTCATGGAGAAAAGAAACTTGATAAAATTTTTCCGATCGCAATGACGATTTTTCTCTTTGTAATAGTGTCCAATTGGATGGGACTCCTTCCGGGGTTTGGTAGTATCGGCTTTTTTGAAGAACACCATGGACATACTGTGTTGGTGCCTTTTTTCCGCTCCACTTTTGCTGATGTAAATATGACCCTCGCTCTAGCACTTATTTCAATTTCATCAATACAGGTCCTTTCAATCAGCTTTTTGGGGGCAAAGACTTATCTTGGAAAATTTTTCGTTAATCCTTTGAAGAACCCGGTCGGTACATTTATCGGCCTTCTTGAGCTCCTTTCCGAGGTGTCAAAAATGATTTCATTTTCATTTCGTTTATACGGAAATCTTTTTGCTGGAGAGGTTTTGCTTCTTGTTATTTCTTTCCTTGTTCCTTTCATCGCGCCTTTGCCTTTTTATGGACTTGAGGTTTTTGTGGGCTTTGTGCAGGCCCTTGTGTTTTCGTTTTTAACGATTGTCTTTTTCTCAATCGCCTCAAGCGAACATCATTAATTTTTTATTTTATCCTTTTTTTATTCCGTGGTATTATTTTTGCAAATAAAAATTATGTATGTTTAAAAGGATATTTTTTGGGATTTTATTCAATTCTTTATGTCTTTATGCGGTTGTTACCTTGATTGACGGTGTTTCTTATACTGGTGGACTTAAATTTTTCATTTTGACCGGTTTTTTAATCGGATTGCTTAATGCTTTCGTAAAACCGATTTTGAAAATCCTTGCTTTTCCTGCTGTTTTTCTTACCGGAGGACTTTTTATTATCGTAATTAATGCCGTGTTGCTTCGCATTTTGGTATATCTTTTAGAGGTAATTAAATTTTCCGATCTCACTCTTAAATTTGATGGTCTTTATGTTTATTTGCTTTCAGCTTTGTTATTTGGCATAATCAACTGGCTTATTCATTTATTTGTTAAAAAGTAAAATTATGAAAACCGCTCTTTCTATCATTCAGATTCTGCTTTCAATGTCTCTAATAGCTGTAATTCTTTTACAACAACGCTCGGAAGGACTTTCTGCTACATTTGGAGGAAGTGGTGGTTTTCATGTTGCCAAAAGAGGTGCCGAAAAAATTCTTTTCAATGTCACTCTTGTTATTTCGGTTTTGTTTATCGTAAATTCATTGGCCTTTTTGTTCGTTTAATAAAATAAAATGTTTCGCTTCATAAAGCGTGTTTTTAAAGCTTATGACACAAAGGACATTGTATTGTCCGGTTTTTCTGTGATTGTGTTTTTGCTTATGATTCTTAAAATGATTGTTTTCCCTTATGGTATGTTTGGCTTCGGAGAGTCGAATATATATACTGAAGCGATGATTTCAAGAAATGGTTTTCAGTCTTTAAATCCGCTTTTTGTGGATTATAACGAGTCGGATAGGGAAGCAAGTCGGCTTATTTTTTCGGGTTTAATGAAATATGATCCGCAAAAACGAGCTATTGTTGACGATATGGCTTCTCTGGTGATTTCCGCCGATAAGCTCGAATATAATTTGACTCTAAAGGATAATATAAAATGGCATGATGGAAAGTTGTTAACTACCGAAGATGTATATTTTACTTATCATGATTTGATTATGAATCCGTCTTTTTCAAATCAGATTTTGAAGGCCAATTTTAATGGTGTAAAAATCGAAATTTTGGATACAAAAACGGTCAAATTTATTTTGGAAAAACCGAATTCGTTTTTTATTAGTAATTTGATTATCGGAATTTTGCCTAAACATAAGCTTTTGAGTGTTGATCCCTATAATCTTTTGATTGATGATTTTAATAAAAAGCCTGTCGGTTCCGGACCTTTTATGGTTAAAGAGCCTATTGAGATGTTTAATGATGGTCATATGCAAGTTACATTGTATAAAAACCCCGATTATTATGCGGAACAATCAGAGGTTGAGGTTATTCGTCTAATTTCTTATTTGTCTATGGATGATCTACTTCAAAACATCAATTCTATTAATTCAGTGGTGAAAATTTCCGGGGCTTTTGTTGATGGTTTCAAGAATAATACTCGTTTTGAAGTGATTGATTACGAACTTCCTCAATATACAGCCGTTTTTATGAATATGGAAAGTGAATATTTGAAGTCTAAAAATGTAAGGCTTGCTTTGCAGAAATCTGTTGATAAAAACGAACTCCTTAGTGAATTTGTGGATAAAAAGCCTGTTGACACTCCACTTATGGAGCTTGATCAAAGTGCTTGGGTTTATCAATCCAATAAAGAAGAAGCAAATGGGCTTCTTAAGGAAAGTGGTTTTTTGTATGCCGAATCTGATACGGAGAAGACAGGTTTTCGTTTTAATTCAGATTCTAAGGCTTTGGAGCTTCGTCTTATTGCAAGGCTTTATAATTCTGGAACCAGCCAATATGAAGATATGCAGAAGGTGATTAATTATTTAAACGAATCGTTTGAAGAAATCGGTGTCGATTTGGTTGTGGAATTTTTGTTTGATGATGAATTTGAAGAAAGAATTACAAGGAGAGATTATGATTTGCTCCTTATTGGTCAAAGTATGGGGTACAATTTGGATACTTACGCATTTTGGCATTCAAGTCAGGCAAGTCCCTCTGGGCTTAATTTTTCAAACTATAAAAGTTTTGCTGTGGATAGTTTGATTGCCGATATTCGTTCGAGTTTTGATAGTGAAAGAAGGCAAAATAAGCTTACGGAATTAGCCAAACAAATTAGCGAGGATGTACCGGCGATTTTTCTTTATAGACCGGTTTATTTTTATGCGTACGATAAAAAAATTAGTGGAATTTCTTTGGATTCGGTTGTTTTTGCAAGCGATAGGTATTCTAATATGGTAAATTGGGAGTTTTCCAAGTGATTTCAGCTTTACTTTGTGTGCTTATTTATGTATTTATTTATAAGCAAAAATTATTCGTAACATAGAAAAAATATGAAAGTCGTACTCAATAAAGATGTATCAAAACTTGGTTTTAAAGGCGAAGTCCTTGATGTAAAACCCGGCTTTTTTAGAAATTTTTTGGCTCCGAGATTGATTGCCGATGTTCTTACAAAGGCTAGAGCGAAGGTAGTAAATGCTAGAAAAGACAAAATGGTAATGAAAAAACAACAAGTTTTGGATAACGCTAAGACTGTTATGGAGAAAGTTTCAGGAAAGACAATTACGGTTAAGGCTAAGGCAAATGATAAGGGAGTTCTTTTTGCTTCTTTCTCGATTGTTGATTTGATTTCGGCTGTCGAGAAAGAGTTTTCTGTTCGACTTGATCCTAGTTTTGTGAAGATGGAGGCCTTGAAAGAGCTTGGAAATCACGAAGTTCAATTATCTTTGGGTGACTTGAAAGGCAATCTTTTTGTAAACATTAAAAATGTCTAGTGGTCGAGTTCTCGGCATAGATTATGGAAATAAAAATGTTGGGGTGGCGTTAGCGAATTTGGATACTCTAATTGCCACTCCTTTTTGTGTTTTGAATAATAGGGGTAAAAGTGAGCTTTTTTTTGAGATTAAAAAATTAATTGATTATTGGGAGGTTTCTCTTATTGTTTTCGGTTTGCCAATAAATATGAAAAAAGACCAGAAGGCGAATGAAATTTATGATGAGTTGATGGACTTTGTGTCTTATATGAAAGGAAAGTGTGATATTAAAATTGAGTTTTTTGATGAAAGACTTACTACTTTTGAGGCAAAAGACCTTCTTTCAAAGCAAAACTTTAGCTATAAGGCAATAAAATCTAATAAAGACAGTGTTAGTGCGTCGATTATATTGGAAAAATGGCTAAATTCTCGAATAGAGTAAAAAAGCTTGCAAATAATTGATCATTGTGGTTTAATTACATGTTTTAAAGTTTGATAAGTGTTATTTAAAACATTATAATTTTACAGTAATAAACGTTTATGGAGATTTTGATTTTTGCACTATTGTTTTTGATTTTATTTTCACTGGTTTTAGTGTTTTTTTCCTTTTTAATTAGGTTTAGACAAATTCGGTATAATTCCCGAATCAAATATACTGTTCTTGAGATGCAGGTGCCTCGGGAAAGCGAAATTGGTCCTATTGCTGCGGAGCATATTTTTGCCACATTTCATGGTATTTCCGGCAGTTTTTCTTTTTGGCAAAAGTTAAAAGGAATTTCCGGCCCGAGTATCAGCTTTGAAATAGCTAGTATCGGTAATCAAATCAAATTTTATGTAGCCTTTCCTTCTAAGCTTCGAAATCTTGTTGAAGGCCAAATTTACGCTCAATATCCTGATGTGGAGATTCGTGAGACAAAGGATTATTCTTTAAATCTGAGTCCCGAATATAAAGCTTCTTCAATGGAGTTAAAGCTTATTTCGGGGAATTTTCTCCCAGTTAAGAGGTATTCTCAATTTGTTACTGGTAGCGATCAGCTTTTTGATCCGCTTGCAGGAATCACTTCTTCTTTGGTGAAGTTTCCGGAAATTTCTGATCAGGCTTGGATTTCAGTTGTGATTACACCTCTTCCTGATAAATGGAGAAAAATTTTTGGAAAATGTATGCAAATTGTAAATGCCGGTTTTTTGAGTAAATGGAATTCACTTCGTGATTTTTATATTTCTTTGTTTACAACCAGAAGTTTTGTTTTAAGGTTATTTCTTTTTCCTTTGTTTGTTTTGTTTAAGTTCCAAACTCCACGAAAAATAGAAGAAAAATCCGGTGAAATAAGGGAGGTTGTATCTTCAAAGCATGAAAATGAGACTCCTTTAAGTGCTTCTGTGGATAAAGTGTCGAGGATGCTTTTTGATGTAAGTATTCGTGCTGTTTATGCTTCTAAAAAATACAATTCAGAAAATGCACGCTTAAAACTTCAGGAAATTGCTGCTTCTTTTAAGCAATTTAATCAACCTCATTTAAACGGTTTTGAAATTGGATCCATTGAAGAGGGGGAAAATGTACTTTCAGCTTACAGAAAAAGACTTCTGAAGAATTCTTTTGTTTTAAACAACGAAGAATTGGCGAGTATTTATCATTTGCCGAGTATTGCAGTAAAAACGCCTAAAATTTTCTGGATTTCTTGTAAAAAACTCGAACCACCTCAGGATTTACCTCTTTATGCAAACGAAGATGATGTGACAATTTTGGGTGAGACGGATTTTAGAGGTGATCATAAAGTATTTGGCATAAGACCTATCGATCGAAATAGACACCTTTATATGATTGGTAAAACTGGTATGGGTAAATCAACAGTGCTTGAAAATATGATTTATTCAGATATTATGAGTGGCAAGGGTGTTGGAGTGATTGATCCGCATGGAGATTTGGCAGACAAAGTTCTATCATTTATTCCTCCGAAAAGGCTTAATGACGTGATTTTGGTTGAGCCTTTTGATAAAGAAAACGCGGTCGCTTTTAATATGCTTGAAAATATTGATAAGGCATATAATTCAATCGTTTGTAGTGGAATCGTTGGCATCTTTAAGAAGATTTATGCTGATAGTTGGGGCCCTCGTCTCGAACACATTCTTCGAAATACAATTTTGGCTCTTTTGGAATATCCAGGGACTACAATGCTTGGAATTATTAGGATGCTTCAAGATAACGATTTCAGAAGAAAAGTTGTAAAAAAAGTGACTGACCCCGTGGTTCGGGGCTTTTGGGTTAACGAATTTGATAAAATGCAGGATAGAATAAGGGTCGAAGCGATTTCTCCGATATTAAATAAAGTGGGTCAGTTTTTGTCCAGCAATACTATTCGAAATATTGTTGGTCAACCGAAAAGTTCCATAAATTTAAGATTTGCAATGGATAAAGGCAAGATTGTCATTATCAATCTTTCAAAAGGAAAGATGGGTGAGGATAATTCTGCTCTTCTCGGTTCAATGTTTATCACGAAATTTCAGCTTGATGCTATGAGTCGTGCGGATATTCCGGAAAAAGAAAGAAAAAATTTCTATCTGTATGTCGATGAGTTCCAAAATTTCGCTACGGACTCTTTTGCCACGATTCTTTCAGAGGCCAGAAAATATAAACTTAATCTTACGATGGCGAATCAGTATATTGCGCAAATGCCCGATGAAGTGAGAGATGCCGTATTTGGAAATGTGGGTAGTCTTTTTTCTTTCCAAGTGGGCTTTGATGATGCGGAAACGATTTCAAAGCAATTCGGTGAGGAGGTTCTTCCTGCGGATTTGGTTTCTTTGAGTAAATATACGGCTTATATGCGTCTTCTTGTTGATAATATGCCTTCCAAGACTTTTTCACTTCGTACACTTCCTCCTCCTAATATTGATATCCCTGATGGATATCTGAATAAAGTTCGTAGAGTTGCAAACGAAAGATATTCAAACAAAATTTCCGTTGTTGAGGATAAAATTCGAAGGTGGAGTGAAAGTGGTGAAGAAAAAGAAGATAGTCCAAAGTCTTCTGACAGAAAATTTAAGAAATGATTTTATGATGACAAATAATATTGTTTCTTTTGCTTATAATTTTTTCTCTGTTTCTTTCAATAAATGGAAAGTTTTGCTAAATGATCCTTTTTTTAGGCTATCTTTATTATCCGGAATTTTAATTTTTTCCTTTAGTTATGCCCTTACCGTTTTTGTAAGTGTTAGAAACGATTTAATTACGTATCAGCCCGTTGGAGATTTGTTTTTGGATCTTTTACCGACAATAAACCTTGAGTTTCTTTTTACCTATGGGATTTATTCTTTAGTTCTATCAATATTTGTTTATGTTTTTTTGTTGAAACCCGAATTATCTCCTTTTGTGCTTAAATCTTTTGGACTTTTGTTTATTTTCCGTAGTGCTTTCGTGGGGCTTACTCATTTTGGCCCTCCGGCAGGCTTTTTTTATGATGGAGTTGTTTATGCGGATGGTAACTTTTTGCAAAAATTGATTTTTAAGAATGATTTGTTTTTCTCGGGGCATACAGCTATTCCATTTTTGGCATTTTTAATTTTTAAAGAAAGCAAGTTTAAGTGGGTTCAATTATTTGGGTCCATATTAATGGGTATTACAGTTTTGCTTATGCATGTTCATTATTCCATTGATGTATTTGCAGCTTTTTTTATTACTTATGGTGTTTATTCATTGAGTATTAGACTTTTTGGTAAATTGTCAGTGCGATTTTTGAAAAAATTCAACACTCCAAAAGAATACTATTTTTCCCAAATTTTCGGAAAATTTAGGAAACAAAACGGAGTTCGGTTTGAAAAAAAAGCTTCAAATGAGGTATTCTTCGAGAAATAACTTTATTTTAGGATTTTAATTCCAGGAAGCGTTTTACCTTCGAGAAATTCCAAACTGGCGCCTCCGCCTGTTGATATGTGAGTGAATTTTTTGGTGCTTATTTTTGACTTTTTTAGTGCGTCTATACTGTCTCCACCCCCTAGTATTTTTATCGCTTTCTTATTTTCGGATATTGTTTTGAGTATTTTTTTTGTTCCATTGGAGAATTTTTTTATTTCAAATAGGCCCATGGGGCCGTTGAATACAATTTTTTTCGCTTTCATCAAAATTTTTAAATAGGTTTGGATTGTCTTTTTCCCTATATCAAGAGCTATTTCATTGTTTTGAATCTCGTTTTCGTTTCTGTTTTGTGTCTTTGCGTTTTCTTCAATTTTTGTGGAAACTATTAAGTCTTCCGGTAAGAGAAGTTTTGTTTGGGATTTTTTCAGGCTTTCAATAATTTTTTTTGCGATTTTAATTTTATCCTTTTCTATAAGTGAATTTCCAGTTTCAAATCCTTTTGCTTTTAGAAATGTGTTTGCAATGGCACCTCCTACTAAAATGAAATCGAATTTGTCCTTCATGTTTTCAATTAGTCCAATTTTCGTGTCAATTTTGGCGCCCCCTAAAACGAGGACAGAGGGCTTTATTTTTTTAAATGCAATGTCTAGATTCTTTATTTCTTCAAGCATTTGAAAACCGGCATAGGTTTTTAAATATTTTGCTACTCCGTAGGTGGAGGCGTGTTTTCTGTGAGAACATGAGAAGGCTTCGTTTACATAATAATCACAGTTTTGTGTCAATGCTTTTGCGAAATTTTTATCGTTCTTTTCTTCTCTTTCGTCAAACCTGAGGTTTTCAAGCAAAAGTATCTCGCCGTTTTTTAATTTTGATTTTAGTTTTTCCACTTTTTCTCCAATAATGTTTTTACTGAAAAAAATTTGTTTTTTTAATATTTTTTTAAGTGGTTTTATTAAATTTTTTGTGCTTTCTTTTCTGTTGTATTTCCCTTCGGGCCTTCCGATATGTGTGATTAGTATTATCTTTGCCTCTTTTTTTATTAAATAATCTATTGTCTTTTTGCTTCTTCTTATTCTTGATTCGTCGCTTATTTTGCCACTTTTATCGAAAGGTACATTGAAATCGCATCTTAATAGGATGGTTTTGTGTTTGATGTTTTTCAAATCTTGAATCTTATTCATAGAAAAGGTTTATATTTTTATTTTAACATTTTTTCAATTTTTTTTAACAATTTTTTAATGATCTTTTGTTATCTTTTTTTTGTTATTTATTAATATAATTTTATGAAAACCGTAAACAAAATTACTTTGGTGGGACATCTAGCTGCTGATGTGAATTTAATGGCTACAAAAAAGGGAAAGAGTAGGGCTGTTTTTCCCCTTGCAACAAATCGAAATGTAAAAGACGAGAAAGGTGAATTTAAAGATCACACGGATTATCATCGAATAGTATTTTTCGGACCGCTTGCCGATATTTCAAAGCAATTGTTAAATAAGGGTTCTGCTGTATATGTGGAGGGAAAACTTGTAAATAATTCCTATAAAAATAAAGAAGGTATCCTTTCTTACAGGACGGAAGTGTGGGGTGATGAACTTAATGTTTTAACTTATAAAAAACAAGAAGAGGCAAAGGACGTTTTGGTGTAAAAATTTTACATTTTTTCTTCTTCAATTATAATGCTTATAATTTAAACACTCGTATGATCGTTCATGAATTTACTTGTTTGGATTGTAATGCTGTTTTTGAAGAGTCTGCTTCCGTTAAAGATACCTTTTGTCTTTTTTGTGGAAGTAAAAATTTAAAAAAATCCGAAGAATTACAATTTAAAGGTAAAGGTGCTTGTTCACATCATTGTGATGATTGTTCGGGGTGTTCTTAAAGTCATTAATCCTCATTTTATGACAAAAAAAATTTCATTAGTTTTACTGCTTGTTTTTACTGTCCTTTTTTTTGATGCTTGTCGTATCAAAGGTACAGATAGCGGTACAGACACTTTAGCGGGAGTTGTATTGGATTACTATAAGTTTGGAGATGAAAAAGATGTAATGGAACCGATTATTGCCGATTATTTGCAGGATAAAAAAGGACTTACTATCAATTACCGGTATTTTAATGATTTCGATCAATATCAAAGAGTTATTTTAAATGAGATGGCGGAAGGGGAAGGTCCGGATATTTTTTCGATGCCAAATTCCTGGTTTTTTTCAAATTATAAAAAGCTTTCACCTCTTCCTCCCGAATATGGAACTGTAAGTGATTTTGATACCCTTTTTGTAGATAGTGCTTCCAAAGATTTAATTGTTACAGATATTGATGGTTTTGATAAGGTTTATGGAGTTCCGATGACAATTGATACTTTGGCTCTTTATTATAATAAAAGGCATTTTGAAGAAAAAATTCCAAGTCAAGGGAGGCCTTCCGCTACTTGGGATGGTATAAAAGATGATGTTTCTTTGTTAAATGTTTATAATCTCGAGACTGGTGTTCTTGAAACCGGTGGTCTTGCTCTTGGTCTTTCTTCAAATATTTATTTTGCAGTTGATGTTTTTTATGCTCTTTTGGTTCAGTCCGGTATTTCTTTTTATGATGAAAGAATGTCTACTACAAAATTTTCTTCTTCACAAACGGGTACGAAGAATTCTTTATCAGATTTATTGAAACTTTTTGCCAGTTTTTCCGATTCTACAATGAAGAATTATTCTTGGAATTCTTTGCTTTCGGATAGTGAGTCTGAGTATAAAGATATTGAGGCTTTTGTTAACGGTAGAGTATCAATGATTTTTGGTTATTCCGATGTATATGAAAAGATTTTGTCACTTATTTCTGAGTCTTCACGGTTTTCTTCTACTGTAATTTCAAAAGAGGATGTGAAAGTTGCTCCTTTTCCTCAATTTGATACAAGTAGTTCGGGCAAAATTACTTACGCTTCTTATTTTGCTGAAACCGTTTCAAGAAATTGTGAAAGACCCGATTTGGCTTGGGATTTTTTAATTTATCTTACGCAAAAGAAAACATTAACAAGTTATTTTGATAAGACCAAAAAACCTACAAGTCGAAGAGATATGATTGAAGAACAATCAAAACATCCAATTTATGGAGTTTTTGTTACACAAATCGGTTTTTCAAAAAGTTTTCCCATTGTGGATTTAAGTTATTATGGAAAGGTTTTTTCGAATATGCTTGAATTTATTGGTCAAGGTGGGGATATTACCAGGGCATATAAAGAAGCTGAAAATTCCATAAATGGGCTTCTTCCTTCAAAGGGGTTTATTAATGATAAAATAGATTAATTATTGAAAAAGACTTCTTGATCCGTTTAAGAAACTTTTTGTGTCCATCCTTTTTTTACCTTCGTAAGTTAATTCTTTGATTATTATAGAGCAGTCCAATGTGCCAAGGTGTAGATTTTTTTCAATAATTTTATATTTTCCCGCGGATATTTTTATTTCAGATTTTTCTGCTTTGTGTATTAATATTTTCTTGCCGTGATCATCTTTTTTGAAGGCAATAGGGTTTTCGTCGAAAGCATTTATTTTTCGAATAACCTGTGTTGTTGTTTCGTTTTCCTGAATTTCCGCATCTTTTTCAAAAAACTTTTTGCAAAATGTGGCTTTATTGTGGTCTTGTTTTTGTTTTTTTATGCTATTATTTTCTATTTTTCGAATTATTTCAGGAAGATTTTTCGCGCTTATGTTTGATATTTTTTCGGAAAGTGAGCTTGATGTTTCTTTTTCATCGGTATTAATTTCAAATTGAGCTAAAATCTCTCCGTGATCCATTTTTTCATCCATTTGAATTATTGTAATTCCGGTTTTTTTGTCTCCATTTAAGATGCATTCTTTTATCGGACTTGCTCCGCGGTATTTTGGAAGTAGGGAAGCGTGAATATTTATAGAGCCGTATTTGGGGTAGTTTAATACTTCTTTTTCAAGAATCATTCCGAATGCGAAAACCACATTTAAGTCGATTTTGTGTTTTTTTAATTCGGAAATAATATTTGTTTTATTTTGAGTTTCAAAAACTTTAAGTTTCAGCTCTTTAGCTTTTGTTTTTATCGGAGTTTGTGTTATTTTTCCTCTTTTTCCGGGTTTATCTGTCTGTGTTATTACTAATTGAATTTCTTCTGATTTATTGAGGTTTTCGAGTGTTTTTACTGCAATTTGAGGGCTTCCAAAAAATGCTATTTTCATAAATTTTATTAGTTTTTAGAATTTTTATTCTTATTGTTTGATTTTTATATGGTTATTTAATAATTTCTATTGCTTTTTATCGTTAAATGTTCTATTGTATTATGCTTTTAAATCAATTATGGAGCAAAAATATATAAAAATCAATGAACTAGTAAGCGAAGCTGAAAAGATACTTGTAGTTGCTCATAAAAAACCCGATATTGATACATTGGGTAGTGTGCTAGCTTTTTCAAATTATTTGGATTTTTTGGGGAAAGAAAATGCTGTATTTTGTGTAGATAATCCTTCTAAAGATTTTTATTTTCTTCCTTTTATTTCTAAAGTTCATAGTGATGTTTCAATATTGGAAGATGATTATGATTTGATTGTTTGTTTGGATTTGGGCGACTTTAATATGTCGGGATTGCATTTGGATTCCCAAATAAAAATTAAAAGTAAAAAAATTATTAATATTGATCATCATTTTTCAAACAATAATTTTGGTTTTTTGAATGTTATAGACGATAAAGCTCCTTCGACCACTGTGATCGTTTATGATTTTTTTAATTATTTTGGTTTTAAGTTTGATTCAGATGTTTCCACTTGTTTACTCTCCGGACTTTATTCGGATACGGGAAGTTTTAAACATTCAAATACGGATTCTCGAGCTTATGAAGTGGCTTTTTCACTCATGAATTCTGGTGGTATCGTTTCGGATTTAAGTAAAACCTTGTTTAATACAAAAAAAATAAAAAGTTTAAAAATTTGGGCGAAAGCCTTTGAAAATGCTTTTTTGACGGAAAATAATGTTCTTGTATCTGTTATCACCTATAAAGATTTAATTAAAACGGGAACTTCTCCTGAGGATCTAAGTGGAGTTATTGAATATTTAAATATGGTTCCCGGCGTGTCATATTCTTTGTTGTTATTTGAAAATGAAGATGGTTTTTTGAAAGGGTCTCTTCGTACTAAAAATCCGAAGATCGATTTGTCAAAGATTGCGCAGTCGCTAGGGGGTGGGGGACACAGTAAGGCTTCAGGTTTTCTTTGTAAGGGAAAGCTTAATTTTAAAACTAATTTAACGATAGTCCCTTCGGATATGTCAAAAAAACTTTTAAGTTTTTAATTTTAAAGTTTCATTTTTTTTGATAGTCTTTTTTTTGTAATTAATAATTATGTTTAGAAAATTTTTAGCTTTAATCTTTTCTTTTGTTTTTATACTGTTTTTCCTTGTTTTTGCATTTATTTCTTCTTTCGAAAACACTTTTTTTGATAAAAGTGTTTATTTAGAGAAAGATTTTGTTTCGAGGTCTTATAATTATATTCTCGACTTTTCTTATGATTTGATTTTGGAAAAATATGGAGAAAATATTATAACCGAAGGTGAATTTTTGAATTTATTTTCCAGCGCTTTTACTGAAGAAGATTTAAAAAATGAAATTTCTAAAGGTCTTGATTCAGTTTTGTCGTCAGAAGTAAATCCTGAGACTTTTGATGTTGAAATAGTTTTTCCTTTGGATTTTTTGAAAAATTATAAAGAAAAAATAAATCCTATTTTGGCTACTCATCTTTTTAAGTCTCTTCCAAAATGTTCTATTGTGGAGAGTTTGAATCTTTGCGTTCCGGACTTAATTGACTTTAGTCTTTTTAATATGGAATTTGAAAGAGAGATTGAAAGATTTTTTTATAATTCATTGCCTCAGGATTTTTCTATTGTTTGGCATGTTGGAAGCTCTTATTCTGGAAATCTTCTTGATGTCTATAATCATAGCAAATTTTATGTTTTTTCTTTTTCAATTCTTTGTCTTTTTGCTCTTTTGTGTTTGATTTCTATAATCCTTTTTTCACCTGTCACACTGATTATAAAATGGATTTTTGGTGTTTTGTTGCTATCAAGTAGCCTTTCTTTTTTCGTTTTGTCTTATTTTGTTAAGTTTCTATTTATAAGAGAGAGTGTCTCTCAAATATTTGCTGGCAATGGTTTTGTGCTTTCTGTTATGGATTTGTTTTTTGATAAGTTTTTTAAGTTCACGCTTTTTTCTCTTTTGCCAATTGCTATTTTTTCAGCTATTTTTTTATCAATTTTGATCATTAAAGAATTTAAAAATGGGAAGATATAAGATTCATATAATTGCACTTTTGATTGTATTTTTTTTCAGTCTTGCTTCTTTTTTTGTTGTTTTAAATAAATTAAGTCCGTACAACCATACCGAATTAGCCTTTTTGTTTTTTTTCTTGTCGGTTTTTATTGCTTTGTTTTCAGGTTTTTCTTTGATGCTCTTTCTCTTAAGGCTTTTTTTAATGAAAGATAATTTTTATGCTGGTTTTTTTAATATTTCAGTACGTCAAGGACTTCTCTTAAGTTTTTTGGCTGTCCTCATTTTGGTATTACAATTGCTCCGGGTTTTAAATTGGTGGACCGGTCTTCTTGTTATAGCATTAATAGCTTTCTTGGAATATTACTTTAGTTATAACGAGAGTAAGTATCTTTAATTTGCCAATTCTTCGTAAATATGCCCATCTAGAAGTCTTATTTTTGTGATTGGCCAAAATACCAAAGAGGCTTTTCCTCTGATTATTTCCCTGTCTATAAATGATTTTGAAATGTCGTTTTTGCATTCGGAATTTATTGTGCTAGCAAAGCAACTTCTTGAATCCGTCGATGAATTTCTATTGTCGCCCATGACAAAATATTTGTTTTCAGGCACTTCGTAAGTGTTTAATCCGTCAAAATAGGTCTTGGTGTTGCCTTTGTTTGTGCCGTTAAGATAGTTTTCTTTCAATTTTATAAATTCCTCTTTGCCTTTTTCTTTTAGGTAGACTTCACCGTTTTCAATTTTCACTGTATCTCCAGGTTCTCCAATTATTCTTTTTATGTAATATTTCTCATCTGATTTGTTTTCTTTCGGAATTTTAAACACCACAATGTCTCCTTTTTTCGGCTCGGAAAAGAGGTAAAGTACTTCGTTAATTATGATTTTTTCTCCATAACCGTTTACGCATTCTCCGTTTATGTTGTTTAGTGTGTCGCACATGGATTTTCCCGATACGTCAAAGGGGGCAATTATCCAAGTTTGAATAATAATTACAAGACCTAATATTACAATTATGTTGAGGCCCAAATCAAGGAGCCAGTATAAGGCTTTTTTTGTTTTGCTGTTTTTCATAAACTTGTATTAATGACGAAAATTAGTTTAGTCTTTAATTTCACTGTTTACAATGTTTTTATAATATTTATAATTGTATCAGTAACCTATACAAAGTGGACCTAAATAATCATTTTTTTTCTGAATATCTTGAAGGAGGTGAGCAAATAAAATTCGTAGCACATCCGCATTTTTTTATGTTTTTGAAGCTTTCTTTTAAGACTGCAATTTTTCTTATTATTTTACCTGTTATTTTTTTGTTTTATTTTCCTGCGGCTTGGATAGGCGCTTTAATATGGCTTTTTGTAGGGCTTTGTGGAATGTTTTATCACCTTATCGATTGGTTTTTCGATGCTTGGATTATTACCACTAATGGTGTTATTGATGTTCAAATGGATGGAATTTTTAAAAAAAGTTCAAAAAGAGTTGAGTATCATACTATTGAAGGTGTTGCTTATACTATTCCTAGTTTTTTTAAGTCTATTTTGAATTTTGGTGATATTACTATAGATAAAGTGGGAGCAAAAATCACACTCACTCTTGAAAATGCATCTAATCCCAAAAGGATTGAGAGTATTATTCTTGAAAATCAGGATAAATATGTAACTAATAAAAGCCTTAAGGATCATGAAACTTTGAAGGGACTACTTGCAGATATGCTTACTATGTATAATAAAGATAAGAATTTATGAATTATATTTTGTTGGTTTTAGTTTTTTTTATTTTGTTTGACTTATTAGTTCTTTTTATAGTTGTTTTTTTGAGAAAACGGAAAAAATTTAGTGACAAGGATTTGAATTTTATAAAAATGAATTGGTTTAGAATTTTGGATCTTTCTAAACACGATTTGTCAAAGGCTGTTTTGGATGCCGATAAACTTCTTGATTTTGCGCTTTCTAAAAAAGGAAAAAACGGGTCTTTGGGTGAAAAATTAAAAAGTTCCAAAAGTCTTTTTAGCGATATAAATGCTGTTTGGGTTGCTCATAAGCTTCGAAACAAATTGGCGCATGAGCTTAAACAAATCGATGAAAAAGAACTTAAAAATGCAATTTCGGTCTACAAAAAGGCCTTAATAGATTTGGGCGTTAAATTGTAAATTTATTTTATGGAAATAGAAATGGTTGTGGGGCTTGAAATACATGTACAGCTTTCCACTAAAACAAAAATGTTTTGTAGATGTAAAAATGATTCATTTAATTCAAGGCCAAATGAAAATATTTGTCCTGTTTGCATGGGTTTTCCCGGACAGCTTCCCGTTTTAAATAAATGTGCGGTAGATTTTGCAATAAAAGCGGCTTTGGCCTTGAATTGTAAAATTAATCAGAATAATAAAATGGATAGAAAAAATTATTTTTATCCCGATAACCCTAGAGGATTTCAGATATCTCAGTATGATAGACCATTGTCCGAAAATGGTTTTGTTGAATTGGGTGGAGATTTTTCAGAAAATAAAGTTAGAGTAAAAAGAGTTCATATTGAAGATGATGCCGGAAAACTGACACATTTTGACGGTTTTTCTTTGGTTGATTTTAATCGTGCAGGTTGTCCACTTATTGAAATAGTTTCAGAACCAGATATTTCAAGTGCAAAGCAGGCTAGCGCTTATGCTAAAGAAGTACAAAAAATTTTACGCTTTGTTGGCGTAAGCGATGCGGATATGGAAAAAGGTCAGCTTCGTTTTGATGCTTCGGTTTCTGTTCGCGAAAAAGGGGACAAAAATTTAAATCACAGAGCCGAAATAAAAAATTTAAATTCATTTAAGTCTCTTGAGTTGGCTATTGAATTTGAATATGAAAAACAAAAGGCATTGTTTTTAAAAGGTGAAAAATTGTCGGGTGATCTTACTTTAGGTTTTAATGATATTGAAAAAAATACTTATTTTCTCAGGGATAAAGAAGAATCTTTGGATTACAGATATTTTCCGGAGCCCGATATTCCTGTTTTAACTTTGTCGGATGAGTTAATTATGCAAATTAAGAATTTTATTCCCATTTTGCCCGCAGAAAAGAAAAAACAATATGTGGAGATTGGAATGGGGGAGGAGGAAGCGGAGTTTGTTTCTTCAAATCCGAAATTCAGTGCATATTTTGACAAGCTACTTGAAATTACGCGTGATGTAAAATTGTCGACTACTTTTTTTAATTCTGTGCTTGTTCAATATTTGAAGGAATTTTCTGCAGAAATAGAAGCTCAAAAGGTGACACCTGAGATTTTGTCTGAACTTATTTTATTGGTAAAAGATGGAAAATTGTCTGTTTCAAGCGCAAAGGCCGATATTTTTCCCGTTTTGTTTGAGACGGGAGAAAGTCCACTTAAGATTTTGGAAGAGAAAGGGCTTATGCAGATTTCCGATACTTCTTTTATTGAAGATGTTTGTAAAAAAATTGTAAGTGAAAATCCTGAATCCGTTGATTCTATCAAAAACGGTAAAGATCGTGTTCTGGGATTTTTAATCGGTCTTGTTATGAAGGAGTCCAAGGGAAAGGCAAATCCCAAATTGGTGGATGAAACAATTCGAAAAATCATTTCTCAAAGCTGATTTTCTTTGTTAAACTGTGATTAAAATTAATACAAAAATATGTTTCAAACATCTCAAGATTTTTTAAATGTTTCGCTCGGGGTCGGTTTTTTGGTTCTTGTTGTGTTTTTGTCTATGGTTTGTTTTTATTTGGTTTTGGTTTTAAGAGATATTTCGAAAGCTACCGGCGAAGTTGAAGAGATTGTTTCTCGTGTACATGATGCTATTATTCAGCCACTTAAGGCCATTGACTTCCTTGTGGAAAAAATTAAGCCTTATGTTGAAACCGTTATTGAACAAAAAATTAAAGATAGAAAGAAAAAATGAAAAAAATTATTTCGGTTATCCTTGTTATCCTTGTACTAAATTCCTGCAGTTTCGCACAAAATAATGATTTTCCTTTTGCGGACAAGAAAGATCATAAATTTAAAGCTTTAAAAGATTCAAATTTTTCGGAAATAATTTCCTTATCCATAGATTGGTTTAAGAATATCCAAATTTCCGATGGTTCATTTCTTTATCAAACAAATGCGGAGTCCAATATTGCTTCTGATTCACAGAATTATGTAAGACAAGCTGGTTCATTTTATGCTCTGACTGAAGTCTATAAACGGGATTTGGATAATTTTTATGATTTGGATAATACAATCAGGTCTTTTGCTGAATTTTTTAAAGAAAAATCAATTTCCGGCAGATATAACGGACTTAATTTTTATTGTATACTTGATGAGAAAAATGAATGTATATTGGGGCAAACCGCTCTTTTTCTTAGCGGTTTGGTAAATTATTCAATGCGAAATACTTCCTTTTATTCCGAGTATGAAAAATATATTGAGGGATATAAAAATTTTATTTTGGCGATGAGGATTCCTGAAGCGGGTTTTATTTCCTCTTTTGAGGATGGTAAAGTATTGGATAAAGAAGAATCAGCTTTTTTTAATGGAGAAGCTTTTTTGGCTTTAGCTTTATATTATCGTTATTTAAATGACAAAAATGTTCTTGAAGAAATTGTTTCGGTTTGGCCTTATTTCAGAGATTTATATGGCAAAAACTTTGATGGGAATTTTTATCTTTGGGGAATGCTTGCTTTAAAAGAACTTTACTATGTTGTTGATATGAAAGAAATTGTTGATTTTACGGCTTTATATTCCAGATCTAGAGTTAAAAAATATAGTCGATTAAAAGATTCTTCCGATTCTATGTGTCCTTTTTTGGAGGGTATTTCCGCAGCAAATTTTATTTTAAAAGATGAGGAAACTGAATTCGCTGAGACTTTTCGTCATGAATTTGAATTTTGGCTACAAAAAAATAGTCTTTTCCAAATCAAAGGCGATGAATTTTATGATTTTAAAATTAAAAACTTGAGAAATTCAAAAGGTGGTTTTGTAAGCGCCATGGATGATCCTACTCTTAGAATTGATAATACTCAGCATTGCTTAAATGCATTTTTGATTAAATATGTAGATTTGGAAGGGCAAAGTCTTCCTTAAAACAAATCTTCTTTTAAAACGATACTGGGGAATATTATTACAGCTTTCAATATTCTCTTAATTCTCTTTGGCTCAATATATAAACGATAAAGCCATTCAAGTCCCATTTTTTGCATTAATTTTGGAGCTCTTTTCTTTTCGCCTGAAATAAAATCAAAACTTCCGCCAATTCCAATAAATAATTTTATGTTTGGAAGGTTTTTTTTGTTTCTTTCGATCCAGAATTCTTGTTTTGGAGCCCCAAAAGCCACGAAAAGTATATTTGCGCCGCTATCGTTTATGAGTTTCACGGATTTTATGTCGTCACTTTCATCCGATTTTCCCGAATATCTTCCGCAAACTTGAATGCCTGGAATTTTTTCTTTAAGAATTTCTTTTGTTTTTTTTGATACTTCTTCGCTTGCTCCAAGTAAAAATATTTTTTTCGTTTTTAGTCTTTCTTCCATGCAAATAGACATCATTAGGTCAGATCCGGATACTCTTTCGGGAATTTTTTTGTCTATTTTTCCTCTAATTTTTAAGTATTTTGAAGCGTAAATTAGTCCAATTCCATCAGCTGTGTTGAGGTTGGTTGATTCGTTTAATATTTTTTTAAACTTTTCGTTTTTTCGGGCTTCAAGAAGAATTTCCGGGTTTGGAGTAGAGACGAACAGTTGTTTGTTTTCGTTTATATTGTCTACAATAAATTTAAGGCTCTTATTGTAGGGGAGTGTCGAAATTTTTATGCCTAAAATTTTAATCATATTTTTTTGCAAATATATACCAAGTTTTTGTTTTTATGTTTTTCGATTATTTCAAAGCCGTTTGATTTTATCAATTTTGTCATTTCTTTTGTAGATAGTGCGTAAAAATACCGAAGTGTTTTTTTCGATCCCCAAGGAATAAATAAGTCTTTTGGGTTTTTTGAAAAACCGCTAATTATGCTTTTTATAAGGCTTCGGAGAAAATATTTTATGAATTTTTTTCTATATAGATTCCAAACGCTTATTATGAAAAAACCTTCTTTTTTTGTGATTCTGTGCATTTCTTTTATGGTTTTTTCGCGAAGGCTTTTTGATGGTATGTGGTGAAGAGTTGCGATACTTACCGTGGTATCGAATTGGTTGTCTTTAAGACCGGTGTCGAAGGCGTTTGCCACTAAAAAAGTCCCCGCGTATCTTTTTTTTGCAATGTCTATCAAGTTTTTTGTGATATCTACTCCCGTGTAATTAATTTTCCTTTTATTTTTTAAAAAGTCTAAAAATCTTCCGTTTCCACAGCCGATGTCGGATACTTTGTCGTTGTTTTTTATGTATTTTAAAAAGAGTTTAAATTCTTTCCATGGTGTTTGTCTTCTTTCGTCAAATTCCTCCGCAGAAGCCGAATAATCTTCCTTAACATGCTTTAGAATCTTGTTTACCTGCTTTTTTTTCATTTATTATATTCTTTGAGCTTTTTTCTTTATTATCGGTTCTGCTTTTATATATTTTATTATTTCGTTTCTTTTTTGGTCGATTGTAATTATTGTCTGAAGAGTTGAGTTTTTGTCGAAATTATCCGTTTTAAATGTTTTGTAGTAGTTGTAAGTAAAAACAATAGCTCCGATTAATAGTATAGAGATTATGGTATCTGGAATAGTCCTTAAAAAAAGTTTTAATTTTATGTTTTCTTTTTTTTGCTTCTTTTTTCGCATTTTTTTGATTAACATAAAGTGTGATTATTATAAACAATTTTATGGATTTTGCTAATTTAAATTTGGAAAAGTTTAATGAAATTGCAAAACAAATCCTTCTTTTGGCAATGGAAAGGGCAGTAGAAAGCAAAAGGGAATTTGAAAAGCTTAGAAATTCAGTTGTTAAAGCCGAAAAAAGCGAGGTTTTTCATAATTTGTATTTTATTAAGGCCTATCAAGATCTAGTAAATGACGGAATTATTGATGAAAACCCTTTGATTTTGTCTTTTATAAAAAAACGCTCTGTACGAACTTTAAGCGGTGTTGCTCCCGTGACCGTTCTAACAAAACCTTATTTTTGTCCGGGTAAATGCGTATATTGTCCGACGGATCTTAGAATGCCAAAAAGCTATCTTCCATCACAACCTGCTGCTCAGAGGGCGTTTAGACAATCTTTTAATCCTTATACGCAGGTATTTGTAAGGCTAAAAGCTCTTCATATGGCCGGACACGATACTTCAAAAATTGAGCTTAGAATTATTGGCGGATCTTTTAATGCTTATCCAAGGGCTTATCAAAAATGGTTTGTTAAAAGATGTCTTCTTGCAATGAATGAGTTTTCGGTTTTGATTAAAGATGAAAAGGCTTTTTCTCATAAAAATGTGGTGAAGAAAAGTATTTATGGGGATGATTTAGTGAGTGAAATTCGTGTAAAAAGTCTTTCAAAAACTTCAAGATTTGAAGAAGAAGTCCTGAAGAATGAAAAATCTCTTTGTAAGTGTATAGGAATCAATGTGGAGACTCGTCCGGATTTGATTTCGGTGAAAGAACTTAAGTTTTTTAGGACGCTTGGAGTTACAAAAGTCGAAATGGGTGTTCAGACTTTGTTCGATGAAATTCAGCTTAAAACGGATAGAGGACACGATACTAAGGCTGTTTCCAAAGCTTTTTCTTTACTTAAAGATTTCGGTTTTAAAATTGGTGTTCATATGATGCCAAATTTGCCTTATTCAACGCCAGAAATGGATAAGCAAATGATGAAAGATTTGTTTAATGATGAAAGGTTTAAACCTGATTATCTAAAAATTTATCCTTGTGTTGTGGTAAAGCGGGCGCGCCTTTCAAAATTGTATGAGAAAGGGGAGTTTACGCCTTATACTGATGATGTTCTTTTGGATATTTTGAGTGATAATTTAAAAAATGTGCCATTTTTTTGCAGGGTGGACAGAATTGCGCGAGATATTCCGGCTAATGATGTGCAGTCGGGGCTTAAGACTTCAAATATCAGACAAATTTTGGAAGAAAAACTTGTTAAAGAGGGATTTAAAATTCAAGAAATTCGGTTTCGTGAAATAAAAAACGAAAAAGTTGATGAAAATTCAATTAATTTTATCCTTCGAGAATACAGCGCTTCAAATGGCAAAGAATTTTTTCTTTCTTTTGAAGATGTAAGCATTGATAAATTAATTGCTTTACTTCGACTACGACTACCCGGAAAAGTACATATCAAAGACCTTGAAGGGGCTATGATCATACGGGAGGTACATGTTTATGGCACACAGATCCCGGTTGGAAAGAAATCCGGTGAAAAACAACATCAAGGATTTGGTTCGCGCTTAATTGTCGAGGCTGAAAAAATTTGTATAAATAATGGTTTTAAACGGCTTGCAATAATCGCGGGCATAGGAACAAGAGAATATTATGCAAAAAGAGGTTATCAGCTTAGGGGGACATATATGGTAAAAGATTTATTTTAGTTTGCACAATGTATCTTGTGCAAACTAATTTCTTGACGAAAGCTTGAACCGTGTTTTTGGCTTTTAACTACCGTAATATTGATTTTGTGCTTTTGCAATTTTGTTTTGAAGTATTGGGTGTCTTTCAAGCATCGGATCTTCGTTTATAATTTTGATTGCTTCGTTTCTTGCGAGTTCAATCATTTTGTAATCTGTCAACGATGCCATCTTTAAATCCGGAATTCCGCTTTGTTTTACACCATATACCTCCCCCGGCCCCCGGAGTTCGAGGTCGATTTCGGATAATTTAAACCCGCTCGAATGCCTTTCCATGGCTTTCATCCTAGTATTTCCTTCTTCGGAAAGGCTGTTTGTAAATAGAAAACAATAGCTTTGATGGCTTCCCCTACCCACTCTTCCTCTAAATTGATGTAATTGGGACAGTCCGAATCTTTCGGCTCCTTCTATTATCATTATTGATGCGTTCGGAATGTCTATTCCCACCTCAATTACCGATGTGGAAACCAAAATATTGGTCTCGTTGTTTTTGAATTTTTCCATTATTTCGTCTTTTTCCGATTGTTTCATTTTTCCGTGTAGAAGTGCGATTTTTAAATTGGGAAAAATGTGCTCTTTGAGGTATTCATATTCAGTGTAAACCGCTTTAAGTTCCATTAATTCGGACTCTTCAATCAGGGGACAAATCACGAAAACTTGTCTGCCTTTAAGTACCTGATCCTCAACCCATCTATATGCATCGATTCGTTTTTTTTCAGGTACATGCCTTGTGATAATTTCAAGTCTTCCTTTTGGCATTTCATCGATAACCGAAAGGTCTTGATCTCCGTATAAAGTAATTGCAAGAGTTCTGGGTATCGGGGTTGCGGTCATGCTGAGTAAGTGTGGAGTCCCATAGGTTTTAAGAGTGTTTCTTTGTTTTACGCCGAATCTGTGTTGTTCGTCGATGATTGCAAGTCCGAGTTTTTTAAATGCTACGGATTCTTGTATAAGCGCGTGAGTACCTATTGCAAGATCAAGGGTACCGGTTTTCATCTGATTGATGATTTCTTCTTTTTGTTTTTGTGGGGTTGAACCTACAATCAATTGAATATTTAAGCCTTCTTCTCTTAGAAGTTTTGAAAAAGTGAGGTAGTGTTGTTTTGCAAGAATTTCAGTGGGGGCCATAAGGCAGACTTGTGATCCGGATTTAATCGTTTTTAAGGCTGCCAGAAGAGCTATTATGGTTTTTCCCGAGCCTACATCGCCTTGAACAAGTCTTGTCATTGGAATTTCTTTGGAGAGGTCTGCTTCAATTTCAGAAAGAACTCTTTTTTGAGCGTTTGTAAGGGTAAAGGGTAGTTTGTTTATGAAATCGCGCAAGTTTATTTCACTTTTAATTTGGTTTGCTTTTTCTTTAATATTGTTTTGAAAATGCCATTTTTCCTGAAGCGCTTTTAGTTGGAGTAAAAATAACTCATCAAAGGCCAATCTGTACCTTGCTTTTTTTAGTTCTTCCTCGGTTTCCGGAAAGTGAATATTTTTTGTGGCCGTTTTTATGTCTACGAGATTAAGTCTTGTCATAGCCTCGTTCGGAAGATGTTCGTAAAATAATTCAAGCCATTGGTTCATTAAAGGCTTGATTTTTTCTCTGAGCCATTTTGAGTTTATGCCCTCCGTTTCATGATAGACTGGAACTATTCTCCCCGAATGCAAAAGTTCTTCGTCTTTTCTGATGAGTTCGTAGCTTGGGTTTTGTAAAGAAACTTTTCCGAATGCGAACTTTGCTTTTCCGCTTAATATTATTTCGGAGTTTCTGGGAAGAAGTTTTGTAAGGTGCGCTTGGTTAAACCAAACCACTTCAATTCTCCCGCTTTGGTCTTCGAAAATACCCCTTGTAATCACTTTTCCCAGTCTGCTTTTTACATTGAATAGGCTTGTAAGACGCCCTTTTACCGTGTTTACAATATCGGTTCTTATTTCAGTGAGTTTTGTAAAAGAGCTTGTGTCATTGTATGTGCGAGGATAGTAGCTTAAAAGGTCTTTGACGGTTTTTATGTTCAGTTGATTTTCCATTTTGAACAAATGGCTTTTTGTAGTCCTTATTACGGCGTCGAGCCTTTTGTCTACCATTTTTAAGTTTTTAAGCTTTTTTGACTTTGTAAAACGAGCGTTTTCCAACCTGAAGTATTATTTCTTCGCTTATGTCCACCGTGTCGTCGGGATTTGAAATTTTTTCATTATTTACTTTCACGGCATTTTGTAGAACGAGTCTTTTGATCTCTCCGTTTGAGCCGGAAAAACCGCATAAGGCAATGAGCTGGACGATTTTATACGCCGATTCGGGAAGTAATATTTCTTCTATATCTTCTGGAATTTCTTTTTTTGCAAAAATGTTTATAAATTCTTCCTGCGCTTTTTGTGCTTCTTCTTTAGAGTGGTAAATCGAAACGATTTCTTTTGCAAGTTGCATTTTGAGATTTCGCGGATTTTCTCCTCCTTCCAGAGCTGTTTTGACTTGATTTATGTCTTCCATTGAGAGATCGGTTGCAAGTTCAAAATATGTGGTAATTAGTTCGTCTGGAATGGACATCGTTTTTCCAAACATATCTTTTGGGCTTTCATTTACTCCTATGTAATTGTTTAGGCTTTTTCCCATTTTCATTTTGCCATCGAGACCCACCAAAATTGGTACGGAAAGTACATTTTGTTGGGGTAGTCCAAAGTGTTTTTGAATAGTTCTTCCCGCAAGCATATTGAAAGTTTGTTCTGTTGCTCCGATTTCAACATCCGATTTCATTATAACTGAATCGTAGCCTTGCATTAGTGGATATAAAAATTCATGCAAATGGATAGGTGTTCCCGCTTTGATTCTTTCCTGAAACATATCTCTTTGAATCATTTGTTGAACAGTAAACGACGCTGCAAGTTCGCAAACTTCCTTTAAACTCATTCCGGAAAGCCATTCGTCGTTGTAATAAAGTTTGATTTTTTTTGTATCTAGTACTTTTGAAACTTGGTTTACATAAGTTTCCGCGTTTTTTTGAACTTCTTCTCTGGTTTTTATTTGTCTTGCTTCCGATTTGCCCGTGGGATCACCGATTTGGGCTGTAAAGGTGCCGAAAAGAAGCTGGATTTCGTGCCCCATTTTTTGAAACTGGGCAAGTTTTCGAATGGGTACCATGTGTCCCAAGTGTAAGTCAGATCCCGTGGGATCTATTCCAAATTTGATTTTTAAGGGTTTTCCGCTTTGAAGTTTTTTCTCCAAATCTTCTTTTACAAAAATTTCCACAACACCTTTTTCAAGTAAATTTTTTATTTCATTCGACATTTTTTGGGTGAGTTATTGTTTACACCACATAATTTATCATTGCGCAAAATTTTAATCAATTTTAAAAAATCTTTTTTGGAGTATTGCTTTTCAATTAATTTTTAGTTTTATTATTTCTAAATATATTTAATTTTTATTTATGCTTGAAACTCATCTCTGCGAAATAGGGCTTAATAAAAACGAGGCAAAGGTCTATTTGGAGCTACTCAAGATCGGTTCCCAGCCTGCTTCTGTTGTTTCAAAAAGGATTGGCTTTAATCGTTCCTCTCTTTACAGCGTTTTTGAATCTTTGATGTCTAAGGGGCTGGTTTCTTTTATAGATAAAGAAAAAGTGAGACTTTTTACCGCTAATGATCCCAGTTCTCTTGTGGCTTTTATTGATAAAGAATGTAGTAGATATGAGTATTTTAAAAATCAGGCGCTTTCTTTGATACCAAAAATAAGAGGTATTTGCGGTTGCGTTACTTCCGAAAAGCCTAAATTTCAAGTTTTTGACGGATTCGATTCTCTTAAAATCAATTTTGAAAAAATTTCCAGGGATAGCTCTTCCCTTACAGTATATTTCCCTTCAGAAAGCGAAACTCATTTGTTTTCTTTGTTTTTGTCTATATTGAAAAATTTCAAATTGAAACTTAAATTTATTTTACCCAGCAAATTTGTTCCCCACGTTAAGGCTTTGAGAATTCCTTGTGAAACTTCCTTTGTGGACTTGAATTCTTTGGATTTTGGAATTAATCATCTTATAGCATTGTTTGATGAAAAACTTTGTTTTTTGAGTTTTGAAAAAAATTACGAATCTCTTTTATTGATTGAGGAAAAAGGGTATCATGGTGTTCTTAAAGCGCTAATAAATTCGAATTATTTAAACTCACTTAAGAAAGTATGATTATAAAAGGCGATAAAATTGAAAGCTTTGAAGGTAAAAGGTTGGATAAAGCCTTGATTGAGCTTTATCCAGATTTTAGTCGTTCACAAATTCAAGGTTTTTTGAAAAAATCATTTGTAAAAGTTAACGGAAAAATTGAAAAGGCCTCTTATTTATTGAAATATTCAGATGTTTTGGATGTTTCCGAATTTGTCCATGAAAACACTGAAATTAAGAAACAAGACTTAAAACTTGAAATTTTATATGAAGACGATGAAAAACTTGTTGTTTATAAACCTTCGGGAGTCCTTACACATTTGGATAAAAATTATCGAGAAAATACACTTGTAAACGGCCTTTTGGATAAGATTCATGTTGAAGACTTTGAAGACAAAAATCGTCCCGGTATTGTCCATAGGCTTGATAAAGAGACTTCAGGATTGGTTCTTGTTTGTAAAACAGTCACTTGCAGAGATTTTTATTTAAATGAATTTAAAAACAGAAAAGTCGAGAAAAAATATTATGCTATTGTTTTTGGTCATTTGAAGCATAAAATGGGCATTATTGACTCACCAATTATTCGGGATATTAAAAGTAGAAAAAAAATGTCAATTTCTACAGAAAAAAAGGCCAAGCCTTCAATCACACATTTTAAAGTTTTAAATGAATATCAGTTTGGAAAATTTAAATTTTCATTACTAGATTTGGATTTAAAAACGGGTCGAACTCACCAGATTCGTGTCCATCTTTCAGCCATTTCCCATCCTGTTGTAGGTGACTTTTTGTATGGTAGCAAAAAGGAAAACGATTTAATAAAAAGCATTTCAAAAAGAATGTATTTGGATTCTTATAGACTTTGTTTTAATGATTCTCTTTCAAAGAAAAAGCTTTGTTTTGAGAAATCTTTGAATAATGATTTTGAGGCCTTTTTGTCAAAACTCGAGGTTTGTGGTATAATTTAGTTTGAAATATTAATAAAAACAAAAATGGATAATTTTAAAAAGCCTCAAAGACAAAAACTTCTTGTTAATCCGGCTAATAGGAAAGCCACTAAAAACGCAAGAAAGGAATCATTGATTCTTGATTCTGTTAAAATGAAAAAGTCCCTTTCGGGACTTAGAAAATCCGGTAAGGCTAAGTAATTATTTGATTTCTGTTACTTCAACCATTGTGTAATGTTGTTTGTGTCCGAGATGTCTTATATATCTCTTTTTTGGCTTCATTTTGATTGTGTTTACCTTTTCTCCTCTTGTTTGGCCGATCACTTTTAATGTTACGCTTGAGCCATTTAGATATGGTCTTCCGATTTTTGCATCGTTGTTTTCTTCGATCATAAGTACTTTTTCAACTTTCAACTCTTCATTTTCAGGGAGATCCAATTTTTCCACTTCAAATTTTAGTCCTTTTTCCACTTTGTATTGTTTTCCTCCGATTTCAATTATTGCGAACATATTTGTGATTTAAAATTTTGTGAACTTAATCTACAAAAAAGGCTTTGTTTGGTCAAGGCGATTTTAATTACCGCTAAAGTTTTTTGTAAATTCTATAATTTTCTCTAAAACCTCTTCGAAGGCTTTTTCAAGCCCTGTTATCTCGCTTTTGTCAAATTTTGATAAGACATAGACGCTTAAATCGAATTTTGTTTTCATTTCAGGTGTTCTATTTTCAATGCCTATCTTGATTCTTTTGATATTATCGGTTCCAAGCTCTTTTATAAGCGATTTAACGCCATTGTGAGTGCCTGCGCTTCCTTTTTCTCTAATTCTTATTTCTCCGAAAGGTAGGTCTATGTCGTCAAAAATTACGATTAAGTCTTTTAACGGAACTTTGTAGTAGTCCATCACTTTTGTTGCACATTCCCCGGATAAATTCATAAATGTTGTCGGTTTTACCAACAATGTTTTTTCTCCGTTTATCAAAATTTCTTTAATTATCGCTTTTAATTTGGAGTTTTCCTTCCATTTTTCGTCATTATTCGGATCGAATTCTTTAGATAGTCTATCTAAAGCTAGAAAGCCAATATTGTGGCGAGTGTTTTCGTACTTATCCCCTACATTACCAAGGCCAAGTATTATTTTCATTTTCTGTACGGTATTTTTATGTTGTTTATTTTGTAGAAATCCCCAAATTTGGCTTTTTTCTTTTCTACTAATTTTTTAAGTCCTGATTTTTCGATAAAACTGTAAAACCTTTCAAGGCCTAAGAAATCGCTTGTATCGTTCATTTGTACAAATTTCTCTATTTTCTCGCCCGATATTCGAAATGTTTTTACTCCGTCTTTGTTTATTACTTTTTCCAAAGTAAATATGGATTTTTCTAAATGTGGTCGAAGAATTGGCAATTCTTCCGCTTTTTCTTCTGTTTTTTCTTCTTTTATGAGCTTGGCAATTTTAAATGCCAATTCTTTTATGTTTTTTCTTGTTAGTGCGGATATTTCGACAATTTCTATTTTTTTAACTGTTTTTTTCAATTGTTTTATTTTGGATTTAAGGCTTTCTTCATCCAAAAGGTCTATTTTATTTACAACAATAAGTTGTTCTTTTTTAACCAATTTTTTATCGAATTCCTTGAGTTCTTTTGTTATCGTTTTGTAATCTTTTGACAGATCTTCTGAGGAGGCGTCCAAAATGTGAATAAGTGTTTTTGTTCTCGCGATGTGTTTTAAAAACTTTATTCCAAGGCCTTTGCCTTCTGAGGCACCTTCTATAAGACCTGGAATGTCGGCTACGAGGAAATTTTCTTTTTCACTACCGCCAAAGGTTTTCATGTTTACTAGTCCAAGATTTGGACTTAGTGTTGTGAAATGATATTCTGCGATGCGTGGCTTTGCATTGCTAATTACGGAAATTAATGTGGATTTTCCGGCTGAAGGTAGACCTATAAGACCTATGTCTGCAACCATTCGAAGTTCCATAATAATTTCTTTCAATTCACCTGGTTCTCCTTTTTCCGCGAATTTAGGTACTTGGTTTGTGGAGCTTTTAAAATGTACATTTCCGCGTCCTCCTCTACCACCTTTGCAAACGATGTAGGTATCGTTTTCTTTGTTTAAGTCTTTGTATATTGTCTTTTTGTCTTTACTATAAATGATTGTGCCGAGTGGCACTTCAATAATTAAGTTTTCTCCATTTTTTCCGAACATGTTCTTTTTTAAGCCGTTTCCACCGCTTTTAGCTTCAAAATTTTTCTTGTGTGCCAAATGATTCAAAGTGTTTAGGTTTGAATTTACTTTTAAAATTATATCGCCGCCTTTTCCGCCATCTCCCCCGTCCGGTCCGCCGAGTGGTACGAATTTTTCTCTTCTAAAACTTTTAGAACCGTCTCCTCCGTTTCCGGCTTTGACTGTAATGTGTGTTTCGTCTATGAACATTTTTTAATTTAATTAAGCCATATTCTACACATATATAAGTTCTCTTTTCAACTTAATTTTTTTTTGATAAGTTTATTTTTGTAAAAACTTGATTTGCCTGGATGGCGGAACTGGTAGACGCACGAGACTCAAAATCTCGTGTCCGCAAGGGCGTGAGGGTTCAAGTCCCTCTCCAGGCACCAGTGATGTGTACCCCAAAATGTGGAGATGTTTTTATTGTTGCTCTAGTGATTACTATTTATATAAACAACTTTTTTGAGAATTTTTTTATGAAAATCATGAAAATAAACAGAAAAATCAGAGAACTTAGATATTCATGAAAGAGGTTTATTGCTAGTTCTTCTGAGATGTATGCACCTGTGTAAATCAATACGATTATTCTTGCGATATTTAAAATGTATAATGAGATAATCCCTAGTAGAAATATCGAGATTGCGTTTTTTTTGTTTATTCTTTTTTCTTTTTTTAGGAATATCAAAGTTGCTAAGTATAAAATGGTGAATGCAATTATTGATTGTATTCCGGAACAAGCGGGGCCCACTCCTACATTGAAATCTTTTAAGTTAACCAATAGTCCTGTTTCTTCTTGCATTTCAGTGATTATTGTTTTTCCGATTGTGAGATTTGTAATAAAGTTTATCCCCCATTTAATAGGAGTGAAAATTATTGTCCACAAATTTTTGAAAATAAGTGGGGCAGAGAAAAAAGCCATTATTAGGAGTAGTAATTTTAGACTTTCCTCCTGCATATATTTAAAAATGAAATTTATGTTAAATATTGATAAAGCCAATGAAATTGACGCTATCGAGAAAATTAAGTAGTTTGCTACAATAGGTGTGATATTTAAATTGTCAGATAGTATTGTGAATGGTGTCGAATAAAGGACAATTGATAAGATTAAAAAACCTATTGTTTGAGAGAGTTTGTTTTTATAAGCGTATGATTTTTCGATTTTTTCTTTTTGTGAAATAACAAAAATTATTAAAATAAAGAAAAATAGATATTTATAAAATCCTCCATTTGTTGAATAAAATGGTTGACCGATTGCGACTTTGTAGTATGGGTAGAAGGTCGAAACAAGGGATAATAAAAATATGTATATTAAAAAACGAAATGTAAATCCCTTAAGTCCTTCGTTTTTGCGATTTTTTAAGTTTTTAATTTCTTCCAACAAATTATTAAACATTTTTTTGCTTTTATTTTGACAATATTATAACATTTTTTCGTTTTTTAAACAAAGTTATGAATGAATTAATTACGTTTTTGCTTTCTATAACTCAAGGTCTTGGCTATTTGGGTGTTTTTATTTTAATGGCTGTTGAAAGTTCTTTTATTCCTTTTCCTTCGGAAATTGTTGTTCCTCCGGCTGGATATTTAGCCGCTACGGGGTCTATGAATTTATTTTTGGTGATTTTTTCGGGTGTGACAGGTAGTTTATTTGGTGCTTTAATCAATTATTATTTGGCTTTTTTCCTGGGAAGAAAATTTGCTTATTCTTTTGCAAAATTAAAAATTGCAAAATATTTAATGATTTCAGAAGAAAATTTACTTAAATCCGAAAATTTGATTAGAAAATACGGTTCTTCGTCTACTTTTTTCGGGAGGCTTCTACCTGCTGTTAGACAACTTATTTCTATTCCGGCTGGTTTTTCAAAAATGAATCTTTTTTGTTTTCTTTTTTTTACTTGTCTGGGAGCGACTCTTTGGGTTACGGTATTGGCTTTGCTTGGATATTTTTTCGGCCAAAACCAAGAATTACTTCATAAGTATTACTCTGAATTTACCTATGCTTTTATTTTTATCGTAATGGGAATCCTAATATTGTATTTGGTAAAACGAAAATTTTCAAAAAGATCTTGAGTTTTTTTGAAAGGTAATAGCAAATCTATGTGCTTCGTCACGAATTCTTTGGATGAGTTTTAGTTCTTTTGAGTTTTTTCTTAAGATTATTGGAATATTTTTTTCAGGTAAAAATATTTCTTCGAATTTTTTCGCAAGTGAAATCATAGGAATTTTTAGGTTGAATTCGTTTATGGCTTTCAATGCGGATTTGAGCTGTCCTTTTCCGCCGTCGATTATTATTAAGTCGGGTTTTTTGTTGAAGGATTGGTCTTTTTTGTGTTTTGAAACATAAAAGCAAAGGTTGTTTTTTTGACTTGGGTCTTTTATTTCTTCAAATCCTTGAGTAAAAAGCCATTCTTTTTCTTTGGGTGGCGCATTGAAATATATTTTTGAAATTTTTTCTTTTTTTGCTAATTCCAAGAGAATACATTTTAGTGATTTTTTTATTTTTTCCGATGTTTGAAATTTTAAAATTAAATTTTTTGGTTTAGGTTTGTCAAACGTCATTTCAATTTTTTTTGTGGCAATTTCAAGAATATATTTATTGTCTTTTTTGATTTTTTTGAGTTTAAAGGGGGTATTGTTTAGGTATGCAAGGCGTCTTTTTAAAATTTCTTCCATTGATTTAAAGTCATCAATTTTGCCGTTTAATGATTTTAGTTTGAATTTTCTATAATCTTTCGATTTTGGGGCACCGTTTTCAAAAACCACCATTGATGCCACTGTATTTGTCCCTCCGAAATGGGAAATGTCGTAGCATTCGATACGTTTGGCGTCTTCTTTTAATTCTAGGGCTTTGCTTAGTATCTTTAATGTCTTTGAATTTTCGTTGTTTTCCTCCTTCCAACTTGGTCGGTTTCTGTCTGCATAAATTTTGGCATTGTTTAAAGACATTTCCAAAAGTTTAATTTTTTCTCCAATTTTGGGAATTAAAAATTCGGGGTTTATTTGGAGTTCTATATTTAAGTATTGCCTTATTTCTTCAAGATTTTCAGTGTTGTGAGGGAGGAGTATTTCTTTCGGAATATCATTTGTTTGGGTGTAATAATCTTTTAAAAAAGTTTCGAGCACTTCGCTTGAAGAAGTGTTGTTTTCCTCAAGTTTTGCTTCATAAATAAAATTTTCTTGCCCTGTGAGGTTGCCGTTTCTTGTTTGAAACAAGTTAAAGTAGGCTTTTTGGTCGTTTATTAGATAATTTATTATATCGGTGTCTTTTCTGTCGGGGGATGATATTTTTTGTCTTTCCGAAATGTTTTCAAGTTGTCTTAATTTGTCTCTTATTTTAGCAGCTTTTTCAAATTGTTTGTTTGCCGCGTAGTTTGTCATGTTCTTTTTTAGTTCCAACATCAAAAAGTCACTTTTTCCTTCCAAAAAAAGAACTACATTTTGTATCATTTCCATATATTTTTCTTTTCCTATCATTCCAATGCAAGGACCTGAGCATTTTTTAATGTGGTAATCCAAACAGGGATATTTTATGATTTTATTGCTTACCTCTACCAAGTGAGGCGGTATTTCATTTTCTTTTAGGAGTTTTATATTTAATCCGCAATGTCTGTATGGAAATAAACTTTTTAAGATTTTTAGGGTGTCTTTTACCTTTTGTGTCGATGTTTTCGGGCCTATATATTTTGCGTTGTCTTTTTCCGGTTTCCTTACTATTTCGATTCTAGGAAAATCTTCTTTTGTAATTTTTATATATACGAAAGACTTGTCGTCTTTCATTATAACATTGTATTTCGGTTTAAGCTGTTTCAGTAAATTGTGCTCTAAGATTATGGCTTCAAGATCACTGTCTACAGTAATGAATTCTATGTTTTCTACTTTTTCAAGTAAGACTTTCGTTCTTGAAGAATGTGAGTAATTTTTTTGAAAATAACTTTTTACTCGATTTTTTAAATTTTTGGCTTTTCCAAGATAAATTACCCTATTTTCTTCGTCGATCATTTTGTAAATTCCGGGTAAATTCGGGATTTTTTTTAGGGTGTCTTTCAATTTTTTTGCTTTGTCTATCGACATTGTTTATCATTAATGCAAATTGATTATATAAAAAACAAGCCTTTGAATACAGAGGAAAAATTATGGAAAACGGTTTCGGATAATTTGTTTTTGTTTAAGTTTGTACCTTTTTTAAAAGCTGTTTTTGTTTGTAATTCGCTTTCTTTTGGAAATATTAAAGACAATTCCGATATTGATTTATTCGTAGTTGCAGGTCGAAAACGACTTTTTATTGTTCGGTTTTTCCTTACCATAATTTTGCATTTTTTTCGGCTTAGAAGACATGGAAATAATATTTCCGGAAGGTTTTGTTTGAGTTTTTTTATTGATGAAACAAATAAAGACTTAAGCGCAATTGCACTAAAAGATGACTTTTATTTGGCTTTTTGGATTAAAAATTTGGTACTTGTTTTTAGTGATGGTTTTAATTATCAAGATTTGATTAAAAGTAATTCCTGGATTTTTAATTTAGTCTCAGAAGATATTTTTCCTTTTGATTTTAAGCCTCACTTTCGGAAATATTTTTTCGTTCGTTTTTTTGAGAAAGTGATTCCCCGCTTTATTGTTGATATATTTGAGTATATTTTGAAAAAAATTCAAATTTTTAAAGCTAGGCGTACATTTTCTAAAATTAACAAGGATAAAGCTTCAATTGTCATTTCGGAAACCATGCTTAAATTTCATAATAACGACAAGAGGCAGGCTTTAAACGACGCCTATGTTAAAAAATTTGGAAAGACAATAATTTTCAAAAAGGAAGATTTTTTGTCTATTTTTCCTCCTTTGTGATATAGCCTTTAAATACAAGGTCGATTGCTGTTCCGTTAAATCCATATTCTTTTCTAATTGAGTTTTCCAAATATCTTGGATAACTGAAATGAAGGTTTTCCGGATGTTTGAAATGTAAAACGAATTTTGGCGGTGATGTGTCCGCTTGAGTTGCGTACATAAATTTTGGCTTTGTAACCTTTGTACTTGCAGGAAGGTGTAAGTTTGTAAGTCTTTGCAAAAATGCGTTTAATTCAGCAGTTTTTATTCTTTTGTTTCTTTCCTTGTGAATATCGGAAGCTATTTCGAGTACTTTTTCGGTATTTTTCTTATCTTTTGCGGAAATAAAAATTACCGGCGCCCATGGTAAAAATGGAAATTTGATTTTGAGTCGTCTAATCATTCTGTTTTTCAAATCTTCGTCCATTAAGTCGATTTTGTTTATCGTAATAATTAGACCTTTTTTGTATTTGAAAGCGTATTCTGTAATGTGTTGGTCTTGGCTTGATATTCCCGCAAATCCGTCTATCAATAGTACTATAATGTCCGAATTTTCGACCATCTCTGTGGTGCGAAGAGATGAATATTTTTCAATTCCTCTTTCTATTTTTCCCCTTTTTCTAAGTCCAGCTGTGTCGATAATCTTAAATTTTTCTTTTTTGTATTCTATTTCTGTATCAACTGTGTCTCTTGTTGTGCCGGGAATTTCAGATACGATTGCTCTTTTTGATCCACATAAAGCGTTTAATAGAGAGGATTTTCCTGCATTTGGTTTTCCAAGGATGCAAATATTTATAATGCCAGTTTGTTTTTTTGCAGTAATTTTTTTCTTTTTCGCTTTGATTTTTTTTAGGTTTTTAAGTAGGGCTTCTTTCAATTTTTCGATACCGGTTTTGTGGATTGCTGATACGGGTATGGGTTCTCCAAAGCCAAGTTCGTAAAAAGAATAAATGTTTTGTTCCAGTGCTTCGTTGTCGAATTTATTTGCGATCAATATTACCGGTTTTTTGCTTTTTCGAAGGGTTTGGGCGACTGTTAAGTCGTTTATATCTGGATCCTCAGTTATGTCCAGCACAAAAAGTGTTATGTCTGCTTCAGTGATTGCTGTGTTTGCTTGTTCTTTCATGTCTGTTTCCATGTCTTGTGTTGTCTCGCTTTCAAGACCGCTAGTATCGATGAGTGTCAGATCGTAGCCTTCAAATGAGATTTTTTGTATGTTTCTGTCTCTAGTTGTACCCGGGATGTCAGATGTAATAGCTAGGTTTCTTTTAATTAAACGGTTAAAAATAGTGGATTTTCCTACATTCGGCTTCCCTATTATAGCAATTTTTGTCATTTTTTCTTTTATAAATCCCGTTTATTATACTTAAAGTCTTCAAAAATTCAATAGATTATGTTATAATAATAAAAAACAATGAATAATAATTTCTTAAAAAATAGCTTTCTCATAGCAATTTGCACAGTTTTTTTCGGTTTTTCCGCTTTTGCAAGCGATTTTTCCGTTCAAAAAGGTACTTTATTACCTGAAACTCAAATTAAGCTTACAATCGATTGTCAAAGCCTTATGCAAAGCATTAAAAACGAAGGCCTAAAGGTAAAACAAGATGTTTTTGTCGATAGAGGTACTTATAAAATCAATTTGGGTGGTGACGATTATGAGGTTGATATGAATGATATTATGGGGTGTGGAATAAAAACCGGCTCAATGACTCTTTGGATGGTTCCATTTTACGCAAGATATATTTTGGAGTTTATTTTAGGAATCGCGGGGCTTGTTGCTATCGCGGCTATTGTTTATGGTGCTTATCTTTATCTTATTTCTGGTCTTTCCGATAAAAAAGAACAAGGCAAAAATGCTATTATTTATGGCCTTGCAGGTTTTGTACTTTCAATGCTGGCATGGGGAATTGTAAATATTGTTTTGGCTGTATTTACCGGTTAGTGTTTTGTTTTTGTAATTGCTCCCATTTTTCCCCAATAAAATCCATCAATTGTTTCTCAAAACATTCGGTGTCAAATTTTTCAACATGCTTTCTTATTTTTTGTCTATCGAATGATTTTTCAATTTTTTCAAATTTTTCGATAGCATCATTAAGACCTTTTTCTGTTTGTTTATCGAAAAAAATACCGCTTATGTTTTCTACCACTGTCTCAAGTGCGCCGCCTTTGTTGAAGGCTATTATAGGCGTACCGCAAGCCATTGCTTCTAATGGTGTTATGCCAAAATCTTCGATTTGTGGAAAAATCAAAGCTTTTGCTTGTCCGTAAAGCTCCTTCAACTTGTCGTCCGGTATGAATTTTAGAAATTCTATGTTGTTTTTTGCTTTTGCTTTAAGTGTGGAGAGTTCCACTCCATCCCCCACTATTTTTAATTGTTTTCCGTTTTTGTTGAAAGCGTCGACAATCAGACCGAATTTTTTATATGGAGTAAGTCTCCCTACAGCTAAATAAAAATCTCTTGTGGAGTTTTCGTTTAATATAAAATCCTTGGTGTTTATCATTGGGTGTATTACTTTTGAAAACTTTTTGTAATATTTGGCTATTCTTTTTTTTGTTGTATTTGAATTTGCAATAAAATGGTCTACACGATCGGCACTTAACCTATCCCACATTCGTAGCCGATGGAGTTGTTTTTTTCCAAAAAACTTGAGTATTGGATTCATTTTGTAGTTTGAAACATAATTATGCCAATCGTCCCAAGCATATCTCATCGGGCTGTGGCAATAGCATATGTGAAGACTTTCCGGTTTTGTGATTATTCCTTTTGCGCAACTATGTGAACTTGAAATAATTATGTCGAAGTCGCTTAAATCGATTTGTTCGAAAGCGTAAGGCATTAAGTTTAAATAGTATTGATGATGTGTTTTTGCGAGTGGAAGTTTTTGAATAAAAGATGTTTTTACTGTTGAATTTTCAAATCCTTTCACTTTTTCAGGATTGTACACACTTGTAAATATCGGGGCATTTGCAAAGAGCTTATGTAAAACCAAATTTACTCTTTCCGCTCCACCGCTGGTTGTCATCCAATCAAAAACCAATGCCACTTTCGCTTTTTCCGGAGTCATTTTGTTTTGTGTTAATTTTTACTTTGAGAAATTAACATAATTTATTTTTTTAGTTAAGTTTTTTTCAGGTTATTTTGTATTAAAACGTTTTAGCTTATCTGTCAATTTGGTTTTTGCTTCTATTTTTAGCCTTAAAAAAAAATTATGTTATATTTCAAAAAGTGATTTAAATACCAATAATGTCAAAGAAAATTTTAATTACCGGAGGTGCCGGATTCATAGGGTCGAATTTTACTCATTTTATTCTAAAAAAATATCCGGATTATAGGGTTACCGTTCTTGATAAACTCACTTATGCAGGTAGTTTGGAAAACTTAAAAGACGCAATTTCAAATCCTAATTTTGATTTCGTTCGAGGAGATATTGTTGATAAAGATTTTCTTGATAATTTGTTTAAAGAAAAGGAAAGCTTTGATTTTGTTGTACATTTTGCAGCTGAATCGCATGTGGATAGATCAATTGCCAATCCCGAGATTTTTGTTCAAACAAATATTCTGGGAACTCATAATTTATTACATGTGGCAAAAAAATACGGAGTTGAAAAATATCATCAAGTGTCTACTGATGAGGTTTATGGCGATTTGGGGGAAGGTTCAACCAATTTTTTTACTGAGAGTACTCCAATTAATCCAGGTTGTCCTTATGCAAATACCAAAGCTGCAGCTGATTTACTTGTACAGTCATATTTTAGAACGTATAAATTTCCGGCTGTTATTACACGTTGTACGAATAATTATGGACCCTATCAATTTCCCGAAAAAGCGATTCCTCTCTTTATGTTTGCTGCGATTTCAGGAAGACCTATCACTCTTCATGGGAAAGGAAGTCACATTAGAGATTGGCTTTATGTAGAGGATCATTGTGAGGCTATTGATTTGGTTTTACATAATGCTGAAATCGGTGAAATTTATAATATTGGGGGACATAATGAGATTAGCACGAAAGATCTTGCATTTATGATTTTGAATTTTTTCGGTAAGGATCCTGAAAAAAGCATTGTTTATATTCCCGATAGAGCCGCAAATGATATGCGCTATGCTATGGATCCTACAAAAATTACGGGACTTGGTTGGACTCCAAAACATACTTTTAATCATGGTCTTAAGGATATGATTAAATGGTATTTTGATCATCAAGATTGGCTTTTTAAGATCTATAATCGAGAAAAGGGTGAGATAAAAAAGACAAAAACCGAGGTGGAAAATCTTTTTTCGATTGCCGATTGGAAAGACAAGCTAAATTTTGGAGCGGATAATTTAAATTCATAAAATATGGCTCTTAAAGTTGTAAAACTAGAAAAAAAATCTGGTAAAGGTGATTATTTTATCTTACCTGTGGAGCTAGATTACAATATCGTGCCATTTGATGTCGTAAAAACTTATTTTGTTTTGGGTGGTGATGTTGCAACTAAATCCGGTCAACACGCTCATTTGAAAGAAGAAGAATTTTTTATTGTTTTAAGTGGAAATGTGCGCCTTATTTCTTTGGATCAAGATGGTAATGAGGTTTTTTATGAAATGACTGAGGGTGATGGTGTTTATATCCCCAACAAAGTTTGGCATGGTTTTGATTTTCTTTCAGAGAGATGCGTGGTCATAGCTTATAGCAGTGAACATTATAACCCTGACAGGAGCGATTATGTAGAAGATAAATCTTTGTTTATAACTAAATATTTGAATGAAAAATAAACTTTCTATTATTATTCTTTTCACATTTGATCATGAATATCTTTATGTAAAAAATATTCTTAAATGGATACTTAATAATAAACCAGCTCTTTCTTTTGATGTAATTGTTGTTTCTAATGGCAATAAATTAAAGTTTGATAAACTTAAAGAAGAATTTGCCAAAGAGAGTTTTATAAAGTTTATATTAAATGATAAAAACTTGGGTTACGGAAAGGGTAATCATGTTGGGGTTTCTCACTCTGAAAGTGAATATTTTTTGATTATGCATCCTGACATCGAGCTTTTTAAAGAAAATCTGGAGGCTATGGTTTCACATATGGATAGACATAAAGATATTGGTATTTTAGCACCCCAATTAATTTATGAAGATGGTGAAGTTCAGGATGTATATCGAAGATTTCCCAGTATTTTGGATTTTTTAATTAAAAGAACTTTTTTGAAAAAAGTACCATTTTTTTCAAAAAGACTTTTTAAATACTTGATGCATGATAAAAATCCGGAACTTATATCCGAGGTGGATTGGGTTGTTGGTGCACTAATTTTGGTGAGAAGAAGTATGTATGATATGGTTGGTGGTTTTGATAAGAGGTATTTTTTATTTATGTCCGATACTGACTTGTGTAGGGAATTTTGGCTAAGAAAGTTTAAGGTTGTTTATTATACTTCTGCCAAATTTACTCATTATCACAAAAGGCTTTCTTCCGGAGGAATCATTTCTTTGTTCACAAAAAAAGCTCTTAGGATACATGTAATTTCGGCTATTAAATATTTTTGGAAATATAAATTTAAAAAAGTTCCTCACATTACGCCCGAGGAAAAATTGAAGTTTTAAATATTAGATTTTAAAAGAATCACCTTTCGTAAATTTTTCCATATATTCCTTTTCATTAATTTTCCCTATTTGGTTTTCCGGATTTGTTAGTGTTTTGTCTTGTTTTTTTGGTTCAAATATTTTTTTCCCCTCTTTTTCCAATTGTTTCTTTATCAAATCTTTAGCTTTTTTTGCATTTTCTTTTTCTTCCAAATATTTACTTAAGATATTTTTATTTTCTTCCGTTTGTCTTTCGTCTTTTATTATTGTGTTTAGAATCTTTTTGTATGGGTTTGAGTCTTCCAAATAATCAAGTGACTTAGCCTTGAAAAGCTTTACCACTTCGTTGTTTGGATCTCTTTCGAGAAGTCTTTCACAGACATGGATTACATCTACATATCTTTTTTCTTTAAACCACATTGAGATAAGTTCCAAAATTACGTCTTTGTCTTTTTTTCCCAATTTGGTGCCTATTTGTTCGCTTATATCTGTGTTGATTATTAAATTACCGGTTCTTGTTTTCATTAAAAACCAAATATATACAGCGCCGAGTATTACAAATAAGATAACTGGTAATTTATAGCCCATTTGTAGTATGAAGTTGTAAGTAGCATGTGCGAAAATGGCTATAAATAAACCTTTTATTACAAATTTTTGTTGATAGGCTCTGCTAAGCGGTAGATTGAATATTTTTGAAATCCATTTTACCGTTTTTGATACTTCTTCCAGTATAATTTTTTGTTTTGATATTTGTATCGAGAATTTACCCATAGCGTAGAAATATCCGAATATTCCGGAAAATATCATATGGGCAGCAGCTGTAAATAATGATCTGAAGACGTACATTCCTACGAGTTGGCCTGTACTGATTGAAGGCCAAAATTGGTACAGATAATAGATGTTTTCGGTAAAAGCGAAGCCTAATGCTGAAGCTAAACTATATCTAATTGTGTCGTTTATCGTTTTTATTAAGAGTGTTTTTTTGTCTACGATTGTGAGCACATACATTTTTATTATTTCTTCCATTGCTCCAAAAAGAATAAACATAGCGATAAACGAAGCCGTCTGGCTTCTGATGTTACTTTCGATAATTGCACTAAGGTTAAACCTTGGAAAAATACTCCACACTTCTTGAAGCAATAATAGTGCGGGGGCCGTAAAACAACCCATAATAAAAACTAAAGCAAGTGTCTTTTTAGAAGTGCCTTTTTTTGAAAATATTATGTACAACCATATAGCAACAGGTATTGCGGCTACTATCGCTGATGCGATCAATAATAGATATGGGTTTTCAAGCATTTTATTTTCATTTTATCCCTCAAATTTGTAAGAAGCTTCGTCCGTTTGTGATGTTTGTGTTGGATTTATTTGGGGTGGTGTGGCGGGGGCTGCCGGTTTTGTTGTTTGTGGTTGTGTTGTTGGAGCTATTGGAAGAGACGTATCTTGCGATATTGTAGGTGTTGTTGTCGGTTTTAGGTCATTTAAAGTGTTTTCTTGTTGAGGGTTTTGTTCTTTTGTTTCTGTTGTCAATGTGGCAGTTTCTGGTTGTGTATTAGCAGATGTCTCGGCTTTCACTTCTGGCATTGAAACGGGTTGGTTGTCGGGTATAGAAATAGGAGTAGGTGTGTTTGATGGAGTAGGTGCCGGAGTAATTGGAGTTGTTTCTAGGGGTTGTTGTAAAGGGGTGGGCGCGGTTTCGGGCATAATAGGAGCTGTAGTATTCGGAGCTGGAGTAATAGGAGCGGTTTCCGGTACAGGAGTAGCTTCCGGTGCAGGAGTAGCTTCCGGTGCAGGAGTAGTTTCCGGTGCAGGAGTAGTTTCCGGTGCAGGAGTGTTTGTTGGTGTAGCTGGAGTAACAGTCGTTGCTGGTGTCGGTGCTTGTGTTATAGTGTTTTCAGTTGTTTGAAGATTACCGTTTGGTGTTGATTCTGTTGGGCTTTCTACGGTTAATGCTGCTAATTCTTGAGTTAATCCTGCTTTTGCTAATTCAAAACTGTCATACATGTTAATAAGTTGTGTTAACCCTACCACTTGAAGAGTGTCAAGTACATTTGGTCTAGCTGCAAAAATCGCGACTTTCCCATTTGACTCAGCTAATTTTCCGTAAATATCAGTAAGATATCCTATTGATTTACTGTTTAAATAACCCAGGCCAGTGAAGTCGAAGATTAGATCCAAATTCCATGGATTTTCCCCTATTACAGCATAGATTTGTTGCATTTTTTCATCTACATTTGTTTCGTCGAGTTCTCCAACCAATTTTATAAGTTTGGAGATTCTACCTGGTTTTAAGGGTTCTAGGTTTTCAATTGCAATGTTTACTTCTGTCATATTTATTATTTTGTTATTAATTGGTTTTGTGTTGATTTTATGCCCATTTCGTTTTCTCGTACATTTTTAAGATACTTTTTTACCGACACACGAAGTCCTCCTTGCGGGCGATCTTCGAATTTGAGTTCATCGCTCCATTCTCCGATTATTTTTACAAGTCCTCTTCCTCTTATTCCGCTAAAAACATATCCAGGTTCTTTTCTTTCGTTGAATATCTTTTGTAATTCTGAAGCTTTTATCGGTCTTGGTCCCGTTCCCGTATCTTCTACTATAATTTCAACGTAATCGTCTTTTGTGTATTTATAACTGATTCTTATTTCGCTGCCCGGGGCTGATCCGTATTCTATTGCGTTGTTGCAAAGTTCGTCTACCACTGATTGAAAACGGAAAGCCCATTTTTCAGGAAAATTTGTGGTGTTCTTGATCATATTTAGGGTAAAGTCCCTAATTCCCGACATAAAGTATGCGTTTGTCGGAAGCGTTATTGTGATTTTTGTTTCTTTTTCCAGTTCCATATATTTTTGTTTTATTGTAATATTATATCAATTTTTATAAGTTTAGTCAAAAGTTATATCTATAAATCATTTTTTCTTGCATTTTACCTTTGATTACATTAGATTACACTTCGAAAATTTTAGTAATAAATAACTTTATTTTATGTCAAAACAAGTTTATAAGGAAATGTTTGAAAACGCCGTACATGTAGGTCACAGAACACAAAAATGGAATCCGCTTATGAAGAAATATATATGTGGAGAAAAAAATGGTCTTCATGTTATTAATTTAGAAAAAACTTTTGATCTTTTAAATAATGCTATCGATTTTTTGGCTAAGTCCATGTCTGAAGGCAAAACGGTACTTTTTGTCAGTACAAAGCCTCAATCTGTTAAGTTTATCAGGAATATTGCCGGTAAATTGAATATGCCTTATGTGGATTCAAAATGGATTCCAGGACTTCTTACAAATTTTGATACAATTAAAACAAGAGTTAAATATTTATCAAATTTAAAAGAACAAGAGCAAAATGGAGAATTTGACAAATATACAAAAAAGGAAGCTTCTAAGATGAAAAAAGAGCTTTTAAAGCTTCAAATTTCACTTGGTGGTGTTCAAAATATGAAAGAAAAACCTGATATTGTGTTTGTTGTTGATGTGGTAAGGGATTCAATTGCTGTAAAAGAAGCAAATTCCGTCAATCTTCCAGTCGTGGCCTTCGTTCATACTAATGCTGACCCAACAAAAATAGCATATCCAATTCCAGCTAACGATGATGCCGTTAAGTCTTTGTCGTATTTATTTGGTAGAATTGAGGACGTTTTGGTTTAATAAAAAAACAAAATGGAAGGAAATAATACTTTGATTTCAAGCAAAGTAAAATTATGGTCTGTTTTATGTTATATACCTTTTGCAAATTTGATTTTTTGTGTTCTTTCTTCTGTAAAATACGCGGATATTGAGTCAATAAGGTTTCATTTAAGACAAGGGCTTGTCCTTTTTGTTTTGCTTTTTTTGTCTCTTTTTATAATTCTTGTGAGTTATGTGTTTGGTTTGGTATTATTTTTTTCTTTAATCATTTATCATATTATAGGAGTTTTGGCTTTGTTAACGGATACTTTTTTGATTTTGCCAGGAGTTGGGCAAGTGGCAGGAAAAATTCCCGAATTTTTCCTTTATAGGCTTCTTACGGGAAAAGATCCAAGTGAAACTTGGGTTTCTAAAGAATAAATTATTTTTTAATCAGATACATATGGCAGTAAGTATTGAAGACATCAAGAAGCTTCGAGATCAATCCGGAGTTTCAATGACATCTTGTAAAAAAGCTCTTGAAGAAGCTAATGGTGACATGAGTTTAGCAATTGAAAATTTAAGAAAAAAAGGTGAATCAAAGGCGATGGAGAGAGCGGAAAGAACAACAAGTAATGGAGTTGTTAAAGTGAAAGTAGATGGAAATAAAGGAGCTTTAGTGGCTTTGCTTTGTGAAACGGATTTTGTTTCCCGCGGTGATGATTTTAAAGCACTTGGTGACCTTCTGTTGGAAAAAGCTTTTAACGGGGCTTTAACAAATGAAAATGAGGAGGTTCAAGAAGTAAAGGATGCACAGCTAAAAATGGGAGAAAATGTGAAGCTTGGAAAAGTTGCGGTGATTTCTTCTGATGTTCTAGGTTTTTATGTCCATAGCAATGATAAAATTGGTGCTATTGTTGCTTTGAAAGGTGGAGACGCTGACCTTGCTAAGGATTTGGCTATGCATGCAAGTGCTACAAATCCAAAATATTTAAGTTCGACCGATGTTGATAATGCATTGGTTTCAAAAGAAAGAGAAATTTGGACGGAACAACTTAAGAATGAAGGTAAAAATGAGGAAATTATCGAAAAAATACTTGTTGGTAAAGAGAAAAAATTTAGAGAAGAAAATGCTTTTCTGTCACAAGAATTTGTTAAAAATCCTGAAACAAAAATTTCAGATTTATTGAAAGATAAAAATGCTGAGATTGTGGATTTTGTTGTGTTTTCTATTTAATTGGGTTTAAAAAAAGCTCCTAATAAGGTGCTTTTTTTATGTCTAAATATAAAATGTCCGCTCCGGCATCTTTTAATGCTTCATCAAAAACTTCAATTTTGTAAGGGTAATTTGCTCCTTTTCGTGTACCATTATCATTTGTGATTATGTTGTTTTCGTCATAGCCGATTACTTGTAACATGTGATAACCGGGGTGTGGATAATACGGGTTTTTCAGGTATTTTGAAGTGACAGGGGCTATTACCGGGTGTCCACTTGCTATAATTTTTTTAATGTCGCTTATTTCAGCATCGTAAATGATTTTGATATCAGTATCTTTAAGGCTATAAAATTTTATGGCCATTTCTTTAATTTTGTCCGCATAGATGTCATGGTGTCCATTGAAATTGTCGATTTGCCAATCTATCATTTTTAGAATCTCGGTGTTTGCTTCAGATTTGGTCATTTTAAGGTCTTTTTCGAAGTTGTAGGTTTGAAGTAAGGCTGCTTCTTCGCAACTTTCTTCATGAAATACCCAATTTGCCTCGGTTTGAAGTGGAGCTTGGCATATAAAATCGGCCTCAATAAAAGCTTTTTTGGGCGGTTCTTTTTCTGTTGTTTCCTCTTTATTAAAGGGAGTTGAGTTGTTTGTGATGATTTTTGTTGTATTATCTTCGATTATTTTTTCTATTACCTTTTTGTTTTGGATTTCTGTTTTTTTAATTACGATTGTTTCTTTTGTTTTGTCGATTTTTTGGCAAGATGAAAACAAAATTAATATTATTGCCGTTAGTAATATTTTTTTCATTTTTTTAGGATTTTTGAAATAACAATGTTTAGGCTTTTTAGTTCTTCCATTTTCATAAAATATGAATAAATAAAGAAAGAAGCTCCACCCACTACTAATTCAATCAAGATTTTTGAAGTGCTGTCAATACTTAAGTTAATAATTTTTATAAAGAAAATTGAAAGTGCCATTAAAACGCATGTTGCTGATAGTTTCAATAAGTATTTTATGAATTTTTTTGAATCGAATGTTGTGAGGTGTTTTTTTAGAAAAATTGCCAAAAGTAATACTTGTACAATAAATGATATTGTAAATCCTAGTGAGAACCAGTTAACCCCGTATTTTGTTGCGATTTTTAGAGTTATTATTATGTTTATCGCTATTGAAATCAAATTTATATACATAGGCGTTAAGGTGTTTTTTAATGCATAGAAGCTCCTTGTGAGTATGTGGGTAAGGCTTTCAAATGGTATTGAAATAGCGAAGAAAAACAGTATTCCTGAAGTTAGGTTTATGGAATTTTCGTCGAATTGTCCACCTCCCAGTAAAAGTGAGATTATTTCGGGCGCTAAAATCATCATTCCGGTCATTGATGGTACTGTAAAAAATAGTATTCTTTGTATTGTTTTTTGAATATCTTTTGTGAATGATTCTTTATCATTTTCGCTTAGAGATGCTGTGAGAAACGGAAATATCGCTGTAGAAAAAGCTATACCGAATAAACTTACCGCAAAACTTTGTATGTTTCTTGCGAAATTATATGCTGCAAAACTACCAATTAATATTTTTGTACCAATTGAAGCGTAAATTACAGTATTTATAGAACTTGCAATCAGACTAAACGACCTAGGTATCATTAGTGTAAGAATTTCTTTGAAGCCTTTGAGTTTGATGTTTAGCGATTTTACAGGGCGGAATTCAGTGTGGAACATATCGATTATTCTTATCAAGCAATGGAAAATCGCTCCAATCACTGCTCCTGTTGCGGCAGAGTAAATTCCGTATTCTTTGTGAAAGATTAAAATTCCTGTAATTATACCCAAATTGTATAAAATCGGTGAAATTGAATATGAAAAAAAATGTTTGTAGCTCATTAAAATATTTCCGAGAGTGTTTGAAATCGCAAATATCAGTGGTAAAGGAAGCAAGAGTTTTGTCATAGTCGAGATGTTTTGAAGTGTTGCTGCGTTCATTTCATCGGATGAAAAAATCAGTGGTGTGATTTCGTCCATAAAGAAAAAAAGCAATGCGCTTATGGAAGCCACAAAAATTGTGGATACCGTAAGCATAGTATTTGCGATTTTGAAAGCTTCCTCTTTGTCTTTTTTTAGATATTCAGTGAATACCGGTAAGAAAGCTGCTGTGAGGGCTGATGCAATAAACATGTTGAAAACTGCGTCCGGTATTACAAAAGCGGCATTATAGATATCTGTTTGTATGCTGGTTCCAAAATAATATGCAAGAATTTTATCTCTTAAAAATCCGATCACATAGCTTAAAAATGAAGTGAGAGATATTAGTGCAGTTGCTTTAGCTGCTCCCGATTTTGTGAAAAATTTTGACATAAAGAATTAATTTACTTTGTAATTTTATTCTTTATAAACGATTTCGGCCTTCTCTTAAGCTTGTTTTTGGGCTTGTTTTGTTGTATAATTACATAATTAAAAATAAAAAGTGGATTTAACAAAAACAAATTTTATAGGAAGAATACTCGGTCTTGAATATTATAAGCTTAAAGGCGTTGTTTCGACCTTTTTGTTTAGATTTCTTTATAGAGCAGTTTTTGTCATTGTATGGACTTTAATTGTGACTCTATTTGTTGAGGAGTTTGGGATTTTGAAGCTTCCATATTTGTTTGTAATAAATTCTCTATTTACTGTTTTGGCTTCTTTACTTTATTCGGAATTTTTATCTAGATATAATCATCAGAGGGTTTTGTTTGCGATTATTTTTCTTTCAGCTTTCTCTATTTTATTAACTACGAGCGTTTTTAATATTGATAAGCAGTTGTTTTTGTTTCTTTTGATTTTGATTGAATCCGTCTTCTTAATACAGTTAAAAGTTTTTTTAAATGCACAAATTGAAGGTATGTTTTCCCCTAACGAAGGTCAAAAAGTATTTCCCGTTTCAGAATCCTTTGAAACTTTGGGGTCGATTTTGGGTGGCTTTATCTTGTTTTACTTGTCAAACAGTTTTGCAACCGGTGCTTTTTTGTTTTTTGTGGTTATTTTTTTAATTTCCATGGTTCCTGTCTTGCTTTTTTATGAGCCATTTTCCGTGAACTATCACAAGAAAAACTTAAAAAATAAAATTTTGTTTGAAGAATTTTTAAAAGATGAAATTTTTCAAAATAAAAAGAAAAGTTTTGTAAAAGGTCTTGTCGCAATAGTTCTTTTACAATGGTTTCTATTTAATCTTGTGGAGTTTCAATATCTTAGTGGTGTCTATCAAAATGTATCCGGCATGATTATCGATAGTGGTAGCGGTTTTGAGCACGCTTTTATTCATGATCTTGGGGCGCTTTTTGTGCTTTTTAATCTTTCGGCTTTATTTTGCCAGCTTTTACTCGCTTCTAAACTTATTTCAAGTCTCGGTATTATCGGTAGCATGGTTATTCACCCAATTGTTCTATTATTAAGTTTTGTTTTTTACATTTTCAATAATGGTTTTTATCCGATTTTGTTTGTGAAAAACAATTTTATGCTTAGTTCAGTTGTTTTAAATAATGCTTATCATTGTTCTTTTTATGCAATTAAAGAAAATTCTCGTGAATATTTAAGACATTTTTTGGAAGGTGTTGTAAGACCTTTAGGGGCTTTACTAGGCACTTTTTTTATTTTTGCTATTCAGTTTTTTTCTCCAGATAATTTTTCGATTGTTTTAAGTATTGGAATTATTATTTTTAGTTTTTATTTTATTCGAGTGATTTTTTCCCAACAAAATTCTTACTTTGAAACAGCCTTTCATGAACTTAAATACGGAGAAACAATAGAAATACGCAAAGAAGCTATTGAAATTATTTCTCAAAAGGGTGGAAAGGGGTATTTAAGTTTACTTATTTCATTTTTAAATAAAAGGGATGAAAAAATCTCTATTAAAATCAAAATATTGGAAGTTTTGGGAAAATGTGGGCAGGTTCGTGTTGTGAGGTTTATTTTAAGAACTCTTCATGATGAAAAACTTTCAATTAGAATAGCTTCTGCAAACGCTTTGGGTGAATTTTTCAATGATTTCAAGTTTTTTAATCGTAAGTATTTATTTTTTCGACTTGAGATTATAGAGACACTTAAAGATGTTTTTAAATACGAAAAAAATGAATATTTGAGGGTAAAAATTTTAAATTTACTCACAAAATTAAGCGGACTTTCCACTTTGGAATTTTTGATGGGAATCCTTAGGAGCAATAATTCTTTGCTTAAACGAGAAGCTCTATTAAATTTGGGAAACTATAAAAATACCGATATCGAGTCCGTTTTAAGTCCGTTTTTTAAATCTGGAAATCCAAATGATCAGATAAGTGCGGCTATTGCCTTGGGAAAACAGAAGAAAAAACATAGGGCTGTTCTTTCGAAAATTGAAAACTTTATTCACAGTAAGCAAAAAGAAAAGGTCGTTTCTGGGATTTTTGCAATTGGTGAGCTTAAAATTAAAAATAAAAAACAATTTCTTTTGTCAAATTTGTATTCGCATGACTTGAGGATTAAAATGGAATCTGCTATAGCACTCTCTAAAATGGGATATTTTGATTCGATTCCAGTACTTATTGAACTACTTTTATCAAATGATTTGAAAATTTCTAAAAAAGTAAAATTATCTTTACACAATTCCGATAAAAAAGTTTATTTTGAGCTCAAAAAAAAGCTTTACGAGATTGTTCATCAAAAGATCTCTGATTTTAAAATCTCTTTAAATTTTACGAATTATTCTCTTATAGATAAAATGAGTTTGAAAAAATTTAAGTTTTATTATTCTTTGGCGGATGATTTTGATGAAGTGGAAATAATTAATAAATTTATTAACAAATAAAATATGTTTAAATCAAATTTTAAATTTAAGTCTAAAACGAAAGAGGGGTACTTAATTTTCGAGTTTACTGGCGATTGGGATAAACTTGCTCTTACGGAAAAAAAGCTCGAACTTAACCAAATTATTAATGATTTTAATGGTAAAACAATAATTTTCGATTTTACGGATCTAAGTTATATCAATAGTGAAGCCATTGGATATTTAATGCAAATAAATGGCTTTTTGCTATCCATTGATAAAATATTTGTACTGGTCGGTGTAAAAAAGAATGTTAAAGATATTCTTGAAGCTATCGGAATATTTGAAATTATTCCGGCTTATTCTACGGTAAAGGAAGTATTAAATTCATAAAAAAATGATTTTTTATAAAAAAACAATTCTTAGAAAACTTATCTTCATTCTGTTTATTTTAGCTTTAATTTTGGTTGCTTTTTCTATGTATTTGTTTTTTTTCGGTTCAAAAGAAGTTCCTTATTTCGTTTTGCTTATTTGTGCAATCTTTTACTCAATTTTGTTCGTATTAATTTATTATCGAGATATCGTTTTACCTTTAAGAGCTCTTGTTACAGAAATGCAGGCTCTTTTAACCGGTAGTCAGTTTAAAGCTATTTATACAGATAGAATTGATGAAATTGGTATTATTGCTTATTTTTTCAATCAAGTAATAAAGAGTCTTTCTAAGGTGTCTTTTGATATTAAAGATAGACAAAGAATTCTTGAAGAGCTTAGTGTTGCCTCGCAGATACAAAGAGATATTTTGCCTCTAAAGAACCCTTCGGTTAAAGGACTTTCGATTGTGGCGAAAAATCGGCCCGCTTCCGAAATCGGGGGTGATAGTTTTAATATTATTACTGTAAAAGATAAGGCTTTTATTTATGTAGGGGATGTTACGGGGCATGGTATTGCGTCAGCTTTGATTATGACAATGGTGAGTTCATTAATTTCCGTTTTTGCTGAAACTTATGCAAATGCTTTTGATATTGTTCGATATACAAATAAATACATAAAAAAATATGTAAAAAAAGCCATGTATATGACAATGGTTCTTTTGGCATGGGATATTAATTTAAAGAAACTAACTTTTGTTGGGGCAGGACATGAACACATTTTGGTTTACAGAAAGGCTATCGGTAAATGTGAGGCGATTGTGTCGAGTGGTGTTGCTTTGGGTATGGTACCCGATAACTCCGCTTTAATTAAAGAAAAGGAAATTTATTTGGATGATGGTGATTTCGTAGTATTATATTCGGATGGAATCACAGAGGCTAGAAATATCAATGAAGAACTTTATGGGCTTGAGCGTTTGGTGCGTGCAGTTGAAAATTATGCTACCGAATTTAGTGCTGAAGGCTTAAATTATAAAATAGCCATGGATGTATCCACTTTTATGAAAGGACATGTTCAACTTGATGATATGACTTTGATTGTAATTCAAAAAATTTCCGATACAATATCTTTTGATTCCACAGATACTCCCACAAATTGGGTGTAGATAATATTATTATTTTATGCAAACGACGGATTTTGATTTTAGCTTACCGGCAGACCTTATTGCTCAATCCCCTGCTATTCCTAGAGATAGTTCGAAACTTTTGGTTTATGATACAAATTCAGACACTATTTTTCATAAACATTTCAGGGATCTTGGCGAATATTTAAATGCGAATGATACTTTGGTCTTGAATAAGAGCAAAGTATTTCCAGCAAGAATTAATTTTCAATATGGAAATAAAAATTTGGAAGTTTTCATTTTGGAAAGGATTAATAATAATACTTTTAAAGTTTTGGTGAAACCCGGGAAGGTGTTTAAAAAGGGATTTACGTTTGATATCAATACTGAAATCTCATTTATTGTCGATGATGTTTTGACTGATGGATCCAGGATACTTACCTTTATTTGCGAAGGCGATTTTTTTTCAAAACTGAATATTATTGGGCAAATACCCTTTCCTCCTTATATTAAAAACGCAGAAAAATACTCTGAAAACTATCAAACTGTTTTTTGCGATCCCGAACATTGTAGGTCTGTTGCAGCGCCTACTGCAGGCCTTCATTTTACTTCAGAATTAATCGATTCTTTGAAACAACAAGGAGTTTCTTTTGTTGATGTGGTTTTAAATGTTGGCAGAGGTACTTTTATGCCCGTAAAAACAAAAGATTTGAAAGATCATGTGATGCATTTTGAAGAATTTTATTTATCAAAACAGAGTGCAGATTTTTTAAACGATAAACTGGCTGTTAATTCTCGAATTATTGCCGTAGGAACCACTTCTGTTCGTGTTTTGGAAAGTTCTTTTGATAATGAATTTAGGGAAATACAATCTAAAACTGATTTATTTATTTATCCAGGAACTTATAAATTTAAGGTGGTTGACGGTCTTATTACCAACTTTCATCTTCCAAAAAGTACATTACTTATGCTCGTTGCTTCTTTTCTTGAAAATAAAGGAGTCAAGGATCCTATTAATAAGTTGCTTGATATTTATAGTGTCGCTATTAAAAATAATTACAGATTTTATAGTTTTGGCGATTCGATGTTTATTTATTAGTATACCAATTTGGTAAGTATTTTGGACTTAAAATAAAGGGAAGGGTTTTAATTTTTTCCAAGTATTCGATATTAACTTTTCCGATATATAAGTCTTTTAAGTCCCCTCCTTTGTTTTCAAATTCTTTTATGGCTTTGTATCCACTAAAATATAAGTAGTCTTTAGTGAATATGCCTTTTGCGTTTTCATCTCCTACCCCTCTTTTTACTTTTAAGGCTGTTCCAAACGCATCTTTTTGTGTTATGCCGTATTCTTTTATAAGTATTTTTATTATTTCGCTAATTGTTTTTTCCGGCATGCTCATGGCGATAATTAACGATGCGATTTTTTTGTTTGACGAAAATGGGATGCGGAATTTCTTTTCGATATTGTACATTGCGAGTCCTTCTTGAATTTTTAAGTAATCCTTTAGTCCGTATTTGAATATATTGTATGCTTGAGTGGCTCCGTTTTCATTAGTAAGTAAGTGTGTTTCAATTTCGTGTGTGATTAATTTCTCAAGTTTGTTCCTTGAAAAATACGCTGTTTTTTTGAGTAAAATTATTTTATTTTTTTTAGTTGAACATGAGGAAATCATATTTCTTTTTCCTAAAATTGACCAATTTTCTAGTGAATAATTACGGAGGGTTTTTTCAAGAATTAATTTTGCTTCTTCGAAGTTTAATAAGTCAATTTCTTCCGACTTTAAATCGTTTTTATGTTGAATTAAAAGTTTTTTCGCATCGTTTACTTCTTTTTCAGATGGTTGTCCGTATAGTTTTTTCGATAAATCAGTGAAATTTTCTTTTCCGATGTTTTTTATTAAATCCATTTTTAGAACAATTTCATCTCTTTTATCTCTAAATAATTGGCCGAGCACACTATCGTCAAATTTTAGGTTTGATAGAAGCTCCATTTCTTCTTCGGGTCTAAACCTGAGTTCTTTATATCTTAATTTGGGTGTATAAGTTTCATCTTCCAAAAATTTTCTTTTTTCCAGTGTTATTCTGACCGGTTTTACGTAGTTTATTATTTTGGCTTTTGTGTCAGCAGAATATAGTAAATTATCAATTTTTTCGTATTCGTTTTCTTTTATATCTTCTTTGATTATTGGCTTTGGTATGAAGTGGTCTTTTTTTGTAACGAGACTTGGATCTATTAAAAAATCGCTTAAATCTCTTCTTCCAAGAATTATTTCGTATTCTTTGTTTTCTCCGTCAATTAAATCAAAAACTGTGATTATTCTTTTTCCTTTTAAAGAAAATTTTAATTTTATGGTTTGGTTTTTTTCGTCATAAGAATTTTTTTCGTTTAGCAATCCCTTTGCAATAGCCAATTTTCTTCGAATTTTTGATTTCTTTTTTGAAGTATCGATTTGTGCGGCAAACTTTAAGGTTTCATTTTTTTTAATTATTTCTATTGTTTCAACCGGTTTAATAAGGGTTTTTCCGGATATTTGTTTAATTTCTTTTTCAATAACATTACCAAAGAGATCTTTCGCCACTCTCACTCCTTTTGTGGGGTTTGTAATCTTAATTTTCCTCACTTGTTCGAGTCGTTGCCTAAGAGGCGCCATATTTGCAATTTGTACACTGAGTCCCGCTCTTGCGTTTATTTCTAACAAAACCGGGCCCATGTGTTTATCTATACAAATATCTACGGCTAAATATCCGAGATTTGTGATAAGTTGAATTCTTGATGCTATGAGCAATATTTCATCCCAAAAAGGGATTTTTATTCCTCTGATGTTCCCGATTTGGGGTATTTCTTCAATGATTTTGTTTTTATAACAAATGTGTGTTGTTTGGCCTTTTGCAATATCAATTCCGACACCAACCGCGCCCAAGTGTAAGTTTGCTTTTCCGTCCGATTCTTTTGTTGGAAGTCTAAGCATTGCCATTATCGGTACTAAATTGTGTACTACTACTCTAATGTCTGGGAGACCTTTGTAGCTGTATTTTCCGATTCGGTCATCGGAAATTATTAATTGTTCGAAAAACGCTTCGTCTTTAGCATTGTTTATTGAATATCTTCCATCCAATATATCCAAAATGTGTTCTTCGATTTGCTGTTTTGAATGTTCTTTTCCTGATGCGCTTAGATATTTTGAGCCTGATTTCCCAATTATCGGTATTATTCCTTCCCCCCCATAGCCTTTATTTGGTTTTAAAACAAAACTGGAAGGAAGTGATTTGAAATTGAAATTTTCCAGGTCTTTTCGGTCTTTGATGATTTGATAAAGTTTAGGAACGGGAACTCCCCTTGTTGATAAAAATTTTTTACTTTTTATTTTGTTGTCAGCCATTTTTATGGCTTTTTTAGGGTTAAAAGGCTTTAAATATAAAACATTTCTACCGTTTATTCCTAAAACTCCTTTATTTGAAAATAAACTTTTGAGTAAATTCATTAATCGAGGGTTTTAAGCAAATTTCGAAATCTGATTCTTTCAAGAAGCCTTAAGCCTGTCCATTTTCCGATCAGGAAGTTGAAAACCAACAAAATTGGCACAATTTCCGGATGAATTTGTGTGAACTCTTTAATGCCAGTAAATTGGAATGAATACGAAAAAATAGAAATTTGGCCTCCTAATAATAAATAAATGGACGTACAGATTACCATTAAATTCATCAGTGATTTTATAGTTTTCTTAAGGCCTATTTCGGTTTTTATTATTTGTTCTGTTATTGTAGCTAAAAACATTGCCGGCATTATGGCTATTGAGAAAAAGTCGTTGTTGAAAAGTTCCAAAAAATTATTTATTACAAGCAAGAAAAGCATTTGAAACGATAATAATATAAGAACTATACCTGTTTTTGTAGTGTATAGCATTCCGGTATTTTTGAGTAATTTTTTCGTTGTATAAATTGTGAACGCAGAAAGAAGTACGATTACTATTCCAGCATATAAGCCAATTACAAGAAAAGCTAAGGTGATTAACGCCGGAAATAATACATTTGGGAATATAATTCCGATTATTTGCCTTAAAAAAATTAAAAAAGAAATTATGAGTGGAAAAAGCAAAATTAAAACGATTGCACTTTCCGGGATGCCTTTTTCGATTAATTTATTCACTCCGTAGGACATTATGTTCCATATTTTTACGCTTCCAGTGTCTTTTTCGATTTCAACAAATTCGATTCCGTTGTCTATAAGGCTTTCCTTAATATCTTCTTTGTTATCCAATATCGGGTATATTGCACTTTCTTTTGTAACTAAAAGTTTTTTAGGAGAGATTGTTTTGAAATAGTTGGAAAGCCTTTGTTTGTCCATAGCTTTTATGTCCCCTATTATAATCACGTTTTTTTCTGAAAACTTTTCTTTATGGTTGGGATTTATTTGTAAATGACGGTTAAGTGCGTTGATTCCTGCGCTTTCTCCAGTCCAAATTATTATATCAGAAGAAGAAGTAATTTTTTCATTTTCAAGAGAAAATTTCTTAAGTAATACTTCTTGTGAGATAAAATCAGTTGCTGAATTAAAACTTTCTATTAAGTTTACAAATGTGTTTTCGGTTTTCGCATATTCCTCGATAAAAGATAGTTTACCCTGTAGAGATTTTGAGTCTGAAATTAATAATATTTGTTTATTATAAACGAAAATTTCTTTTTCAATTGTTTCGGATTGTGATTTGTTCTTTATTTTTAGACTTATTTGGTAAATTCCGGGTGATTCGTATGTATGCGCAATGTTTATGCCTTCACCTTTTGAACCGTCGCCGAAGTCCCATTCATATTTTGTAATAGCGTTTTCGCTTCCTAGAAAAGAATCTTTAGCGCTTAGCTCAATGGTTTTTCCTGTTTTCACCTTGTCTTCGCCATTTATCACCGCTTTTATTATTTGGTTTTCTGCTGTATCAAGCGCAATAACTGTCGTACTTAGCAAAAATAATGGAATTAAAAACAATTTTAAAATATTTGTGTGTAATTTGGACATTTTTAGGTTCTTGATTGAATTTAAAATTTATAGTATAATATAGGGAATTAACTTAATTTATGCAACACAAAATATACACTAAATTCGCATTGTTTTTTTGTGTATTATTATTGTCGGCTTTTTCGGCCTTTGCTTCCACTTTTAATTTTGAAGTTAATGGTAGCAGTTCTATTGCAGGCCTTCCGGTTTTGTTAAGTACTAATTCAGGCAAAGCGGATTCTCAAATTGTTTTTGAAGTGGTTACCCCGGACTCTTTAGTTGTCAATATTCAATCAAAAACTGATGCCAGTGGTTTTGCAAAAGTAAAACTTTCCGAAGAATACACAACAAAGGCCGGAAATTATCGTGTAAGAGCATATTTAAATGATTTTGATTTATCTTCTAACGTTTCCACATTTGAAATACTAGCTTCAGACTTGGATTTTGAAAAATCTTTTTCAACACCCGAAGACGGAGTTTTTGAAAGTTTTAAAACTGCAAAAGTTAGTATTTTCTTAAGAGATGAGTTTGATAATCCCATAATTCAACGGCTTATTAAGGTTGTTCCAGACCAAACTGACTTAGTATACGAAGATAAAGCTTTTTTTTCAGATTCCGAAGGAAAAGTGGATTTTCTTTTAAGTTCAAATAAAACAAAAAAATATAATTTAAATTTTTTTGATGTAAGTCTTGGCGCATTTTTACCTTTAAAAACAGAAATTTCTTTTATTAACGGAGATGAGGTTTCTTCCAGTTTTATGGGAAATTCTTCGGGACCAGTTTCCATACTTAAATTTGAAAATTTGCCTGATGAAATCGGAAAACTTGAATATTTATCTCTTACCGTTTCAGCTTATGATAGTATGGATCAGTTGGTAAATTCTTATAAAGGGAAAATTCGGTTTAGTGTTGTTGGTGATAATTCCGACAAAGTAATATTGCCTGCAGATTATGCATTTGTGACAGCAGATCAAGGATCTCATACCTTTACGCTTGCTTTACTTTTTAAAGAGGCCGGTACTTATAAACTTCAGGTAAGTGATATTTCTGATACGAATATTAAAGGTGAATTCGATTTTGTTGTGAAAGATAGTGGGTTAAGTTTACTTTCAGATGATTCGACTATTATTTTGGAAAGTCCCCTTGCCGGTACTTACAACTCAAATATTGCTACAATTAGCGGAACTGCTCAGCCAGGCGCGAAATTAAAAATTTTTGATAACGAAATACTTTTAACCAGTCTAATTGCAGATTTTGAAGGTAAATTTTCTTATACAACAAACCCCCTTGTGAATGGTTCTCATTTGGTTTACGTAAGTCATTTTGATAATAATGATTTGGAGGTAGATAGATCTCTTGAGGTCAGTTTTACTGTTGATACTGAGGCGCCTGTTGTTCTTGAAGAAAGCTTTGAACCTTCAGGAAGCATTTCCGGGGGAAGTGATTTTGTCTATCGAATCAGGGTAGATAAACCCTTATCTAAGGCTCAAGTTTTTTTCAATGATAATATCTATGATATGGAGTCACAGGGTGATAATACTTATTCAATAATTTTAACGGCTCCAAATGATTCTGGGACTTATTCAATAGGAATTGAGCTTTTAGATTCTTTAAACAATGAATTAAACATTCAAAATAAAGCTGAAATTTTAGTTGAATCCCCTTCCACCACAATGAAAACCGTGTCAAATTTAATAGCATCGGGGTTTGATCGAAGAATCGTTTTGACTTGGGATAATCCTGAAAATTTAAATGATGTTTCATTTTATAGAATATATTATGGCACCGCTCCCGAGACCTTGAATAATGCAGTTGATACTTTCACTTCTTCAAATACTTGGTATATACCGAATTTACAAAATGGTCTTCCGTATTTTTTTCAAATAGAGGCTATCGGCGTGAACGGAGATAAGAGTCCATCTTTAAGTAATATAGCTTCCGCTTCTCCGGTTTTAAATTTGATAGATGTTGAGTCTCCAGATGTATTACATGGAGTTGCCGGTAGTGATATTATTGCGGAACTTGATTCCGATGTTAGCAATACTGGCCCAGGGTTAAACGCCTTGATTGGTTCTTTTTTAATTTTACTTTCTCTTATACATTTTAGAAAAAAACTTTTTGATTTTGCATTTTCACGGGATTGATATTTTTGATTCTATTCTGTAATTTGGTTATGTTTTAATTATTTATTTGTGAATAATTTATTAATTTTTCTTATTAAGTTTATCGATATTTTGTCCATAATTTTAAATTTGTTTATTTTTGCAAGGATTTTAATGTCTTGGATGTCTATGGGAAGGGTTTTATCGCTTGGAAAAATAGGAGCTATTATTTTTGACGTAACGGAGCCCATTTTTAGGCTTTTTAGAAGGTTTCCTCTTAGAGTAGGAATGATTGATTTAACTCCGATGGTTGCTATTATCGCGATTGATTTCGTTTCACAGCTTTTAATTTCAATTCTTTCTACTTTTCTTGTTTAGATTAAATCGTAAATTTCATTAATATTTCCGGCTCCCATGGTGATTATGACATCCCATTTTGTATTGTTTTTTAAGTAATCAGCGACTTCGGGTATGGTTTTAATAAATTTCGAATTTCCTGTTTTTTTGTTGATTTCCAAATTTAGAATTTCACCTGAAATTGCTTTTTTATCCTCGTCACTGTCTCTGGATTCATAAATTTCGGTTATTATTACTTGGTCGACATCCTCGAAGGACTTTGCGAATTCGTTTAAATAGGATTTAGTTCTGCTGTACTGGTGTGGTTGAAAAATACAAAGGATTTTTTTGTTGGGGTTTTGTTCTCTAATCGCTTTAAGTGTAAGAGTGATTTCCGTAGGATGATGTCCATAATCGTCGATAAATACAGGGCCTTTTAAATTAGTATCTTTTATTTCCATTCTTCTCCATGTGCCACTAAATTCTTTTATTGAACGGACTCTGGATTTTTCTTCAATATTTAAAATCTCAGCTACTTTTAACGCTAAAGATGCATTTTCAATATTAAATTTGCCCGGGACTTTCGGTGCAATATTTTTATTTTCCCAAGCGACTTTTTTAGCTTTTGAGTCTTTAATTAAATCATAAGTGTTTTTGTCCGCATTGTCGTAAACGATGAAACCGTTTTCAGGGACTTTTTCGGCCATTTTTTTGAACGATTCGTAGTAGTTTTCCTCGGTTTTGAAGTAGTCCAAATGGTCAGGTTCGATTTTGGTGAGCGCCAGTATTTGGGGTGTGTAATTTAAAAAAGCGTCCTTGTATTCACACCCTTCGATGATCATTATATTCGAGTTTCCTTTTCGAAAGTTTTTGTTTCCGAGTTCTTTCATCAAAGTTCCTATAATTATTGTTGGATCTAAGTCGTTTTCAAGAAGAATTTTGGCTATCATTGCTGTCGTTGTGCTTTTACCGTGAGTACCTGAAATCTGGATCAGTTTGAAGTTTTCGCTTAATTTCCCTAAAGCCTGTGCGTAGCTTAGAGTGGGAATTTTTAATTCTTTAGCTTTTTTTAATTCTGGGTGGTTTTCAGGAATAGCTGTTGTGTATATGAAAAAGTCGAAGTCCGGGCTAATATTTTCTTCTGTTTGTTTGTAGATTATTTTTATATTTTCTCCTTCCATTTCGGTGGTGAGATTTGTTTTTTTTAATTCAGAACCGAAAACACTTATTCCGTTTTCGTTTATAACACGAGCTAAAGCCGATATGCCTATTCCACCGATTCCGCAAAAGAAAATTTTTTTAGCCTTTAGTATTTCCATTTTTTCTCAATTTGTTATTATTGTTTTAAGTCTAGCGCCTTATCTTATGAAGTCAAATTTTAGCAAAATTGTAATTTTATTGGAAATCCTTTTGGTTGGTTATTTGATTTACGCTTTAACAAAAAATGTTTATCAGAATTATAAGGTGGATAAAATTATCGAGTCTTATCGTCTTGAGAATCAGAAAATCGAAGATTTGATACAAAACAAGACAGAAGAATATTTGTATGTAACTTCCGAGGAATATATTGATAAAATCGCCAAACAAAATTTGGGGTTTGTGAATCCCGGAGAGGAAATTATTGTACTTTCTTCCGATGTTTTAAGTGAAGGACTTTCAGATGATAAGTTTTTCTCCGGAAAAGATGTCAAAGAGTCCGTACCGATGCAATGGAAAAATGTTTTTTTTGATGATTGACATTGGCAATATATCTGATTATATTTTGCATTGTAATTATCGCGGGGTGGAGCAGTTGGTAGCTCGTCGGGCTCATAACCCGAAGGTCACAGGTTCGAGTCCTGTCCCCGCAACCATTTTATTTAGCAGGGTAGCTCAGCTGGTTAGAGCACAGGATTCATAACCCTGAGGTCGGCGGTTCGAGCCCGCTCCCTGCTACCATTTGACTCGCCTTCGGCTCGCTCATATTCGGCTGATCAACGCTCGCTCATGGTCTTCGACCTCTGATTCACCAACTCGTATGAGCGCAGGTTTTCCTCAAAGAAGTAAGGTGTTATTTTTATAATCTGTCGAAATTTTATTTGACAAATTTTAATTTTAGTCTATTTTATTATCTTGCTTTCAACAAAGGCAAGTGATCTTCAACAACTCAGGGGGGCGTTATGAGGAACTTGGTTCTGGTGTCTTTTTGCATCGGATTGTTTCTGCTTTTGGGGTGCACACCTCGAAGGTATGAAGTCAAGACGAAGACGAAGACAACGGCCACGACCGTTGTCGAGAAAACGTACGAATTGCTCGTCTCGTGGGACGAGCTTACTGTCTGCGACACTGTCGTGGACAAGTCGGAACGGTTGGGATGCTACGATCGCCTTCTGGACAAGGTTCGGCTGGCGAAGATTGTTGACGAGAAGCGGTACTCCACCTACGAGGGCATCGAGAAAGCCGTGCAGGACAAATACTGCGCGGTAAGCGTCGAACTTGGACGGGATTCTTCGGAATTCTGTCCGAAGGCGGCCCTCGGCGAGCCGGTGCCAATTGTAATGGATGTTTCCTTTTGCGAGTTTTGCTCTCGTGTGGAACATCTTGTGAGAGGGGTGGAACATCCGGAGCAGTATCCCCAAGGTTGGCAATTGAAAATCCCGAAAGGGAGGTTGGTTCTGCAACTACTCATCAATGGTGAGATGGTTGCTGAGATGGCTGAGCCTTTTTCTCACTATGTAATCGAGGTGGTCGAAGGACCGCTCGATGCTAGTGGGAAGAGATCCATCATTGTCGATTATCAAAGGGTCGGAGAGTACAATAAATGCTCTACCGATCCTACGAAGATCGATTAGGTTGGGGCGGTCGCGAAAAGCGACCGCCCCTTTTCATTTATTTAATTTTTCCAATTGAAAAGCGCCCCGTTCCGGGGCGCTTGCACTTACGCCACTCAAGGAATCAGAATTTCCTCTTGTGGTGGTTTGATGATTGGAGTGCTGCAGGTGCCTTCGGCCTTCTGCTCGTCTGAGCAGCTGCCGGCGACAAGCTGCGCCTCCTTCTTCTCTTCCTTCGGTTCTTTTTTTGCCTTCGATTTATGGGACGAAGACTTGCCCTTTGATGCCTTGCACTTTCCGTCGAGCAACTCCAGGATGACCTGGATGACTTCCTTGTCTTCCGTGCCGGTGATCAGAGTCGACTTGAGCGCGGGCTCAAGCCGAGGGATCACATACCTTAGTTGCTCAGTCGATGCAATGTACAACACTTCCAACTTCGGGTCGGGAGCGTTGTACTCTGCACTAAAGACCATGAAGTCCATCAGCCACTCCTTTGGGAGCGACTGAGTGAGCTTCTCGATCTCCCCAGCGTTGCCGGAGACTGAATTCCACATCTTCAGCGCTGAGCTTTCGCTCAGCGCTTCGATGAGTTCGGCCCCCTGGCCCCCTCGGGCGAGACTATACATCTCGCCGAGCTTGTGCGGGGTATCGCTTTTGGCGATACCCTCGACGAGGGACTCCTTCTCCTTGTCGGAGATATCATCCCAGTCGTCGGTCATGATCTCGGAGGCTTCCTTGCCGACGAGATCGTTGATGTCAGCTGCCAAGGCCGTCGAAGCGGTGGCGGTGATGACGAGAATCAGACCGATCCCCATCAGAAACCAGCGAATCTCCTCACACATCGAACTTTCCTCTTATCGTTTTCGGTTTGGAATTCCCAACCATTGGGTTTTCCTTCCCTTAGTTAAAGAACCGTTTTGTTAAAGAGCAAGATGTTATTTTGACAATATTTATAAATTTGTCAAATGAATTATTTTTCTAATCAGTTTTTCACTACTTAAAAATAATTACAAAGATTTTTTGCTCGCAAAGTTTTATCCCCCAAGGATTTTTGCCAGCGGATTTCCGCCATCTCCTTTATCTCCATCTTTTTTATCCAAATCAACTTCAGGCGAATCAAGCTCAATTCCGATTCTTGTTGTGATTTCCTGATCCACGAATTCCTTCTTTCTTGCATATTTAAGTCTTGATATTTCTCTAATTGTGTCACCGATTTTCTTGTTTTTACCACTTTCATCCCAAATTGTATTCACCGAGAATGGTTGGGATGTTGTATTGTTTATATTTAATTTCAAATATAATTTGTAGTTTGAGATTCCAATAATGTCTTGTTCCGATAGAAGAGGAGCATACTCTTTTGCCAAGTATTCAGCGTCTTCCGCGCCGACTTTAAACGATCCGAGACTACCTACGTTACCAAAGACGGCGTCTCTTATTTGAGTAGACTGTGTGCCAAATTTCGATGTGACCAGCTGGCTTATATATTGGTGTGCCATAATCAGCGATAAATGGTATTTTCTTGCTTCAGATAAGATCGAACAAAAGCTATCCGTTGCAAAGTTTTGAAACTCATCGACATACAGATAGAAATCTTTTCTTTCTTCTTCCGGCATATCGGTTCTGGACATTGCAGCCATTTGTATTCGCGCAACCATTACAAGGCCGAGTAGCTGCGTGTTTAAATCACCTATCGTACCTTTTGAAAGTTTTACCAATAAAATTTTGCTTGTATCCATACATTCTCTGAAGTCGAAGGCGGATTTTACTTGTCCGATCGTATTTCTCATTATTGAGTTCGTGATAAAAGGGCCGAATTTTGCGCTAAAATAAGGGATCATTTCTTGTTTTTCCCTATCACCGGTATTTGCATATTCGTTTTGCCAAAAAGATTTTACTACAGGGTTTTTTACTTTTTTCACTTTATATTTCAAGAAAGCTTCATCCGTAAATACTCTCGGTATATCAATTAATGTTGCTCCTTCTTCGTCTTCCATTAGAGTGAGACAAGCATTTCTAAAATAATGCTGAATTCTTGGTCCGAATATTTCATCACCGAATATTTTTATAAAAATTTCCGTAGCTTGAGATGAAACAAGGTCTTGTAATTCAGGAGTTTTTGCTTCCAGGATATTTAAGCCCATCGGTCTCTCGAAATCCGATGGATCGAAAACGATTACATCTTTGGCTCTTTCTTTAGGGACATAATTGAGAACATCTTCCACAAGATCTCCGTGCGGATCAACAAGGCAAAGTCCGTCTCCGTTTATCGCATCTTGACGCGCCATAAACGATAATAATGCGGATTTACCAGAGCCGGATTTTCCAAGTACATAAAAGTGTCTTGTCCTATCCTTTCTCGTGATACGCACTTCTTTTTTTTCTCCACGGTAAACATTATATCCGAGAAGAAGTCCTTCTTTGGGAAGTGTAAGCGGTGCCGGAAGTACTTTATAATCCAGCCATTTAATTATCGGCGATTTGTTGTATTTTCTCGATGGAAAGTGATACATCGAAGCCAACTCTTCTTCTGATAATAATGATGTTTTTTCTCCTAATAATAAAAAACGATTGTATAAAAATCTTTTATTAAAATGAAATTTGAAAATCAAATCATTTATAAAATCTATAAAAAGTATTCGTCTTGTTTGTAACCAGTTTGAATTATTGTCTCTGAATAAATTAAAACTGGTTATCATGTTGTTTGAAATTTCTTCAGCTCTTCTTTCGGTCTTAGCAGTCGCAAGAAGCCTTATTACAGTATCAAATCCCGATTTTCCGGCTTTCTCACCCATTTTTTTAGCCACTTCCTCTTTTGCCTGAAGCATTCTTACGAATCCTGTGTTTTCGTCACTTTTTTCAATAGACATTTTTTCCACTCCCAAAAAGACTCCTTTAAATACATTTAAGATAGGTCCAATAATAGGAATTTTGATTCCTCCGACTTTTTTTCCTTTATAAAAAGCATCGCCTTGTTTTCTAGCTACTTTTGTCCAATGGTCCGATATTGGCTTGATTACAATTTGAATAACCGCTGTTTCGGATTCTTCCATTCCGGAAAATATGTTTGTAAGGTCGTTTAAAGGGTCGTTTTCCACCTCTTTGAATGTTTTTACCGGAAACCAGTAATCATTTTGAGTATATGCAAAAAAACCTTTAATTTTATTTCCTTTCGGGCAAGCCTCATATCCGTCTTTCAAATATTCAATGTCCGCATCGTTGTAGAATGAAGTGATTTGGTTTTCAAGTATTGGTTTATAGTACTTGTCTGTTGTAATTATGAATTCCACTTGTTTGTTGTGAGCCACAAGCTCGAAAGTAAAAGTGTTTTTCTTAAATAGTCTTGTATTTAAGAAATTAAAAAAATTAAGTTCCCTTGTTTCATGTAAATTTCTGAAAAACTGAGCCATAATCGCGATTTTTTCTCTAAAATCCTTTTCGGTTTCTTTTTCAGCATCTCTTTGGGATTCACCTTTAGGAAGAGTAACCCGCATATAGATTAGGTTTTTTTGCTGGTATATTCTGTATGCTATAAGCATTAAATGTCTTAAAGCCCTCAAAGTCGGGAGGGTCAAAACTACGAAAATTAACACTAATTGCCAGTTTTCCTTTAAAAATTCCATTTCTTTTTAATTTATTCTTTCAATTATACCTTTTTTAAGGGAAAATTTCAATATTTAAAGGTCCTTTCAATTATTTTTTCTATATAAAAAAAGCGGAACTATTTATCTAATTCCGCCTTTTTTTGGTGTTTTATAGTCCTTTTTCTATAAAATATTCGCTTAGTTCATCGATTTTCACAATATCTTGCTTCAACGAGTCTCTATCCCGTATTGTTATTGTGCCTTTTTCGATTGAATCGAAATCAATCGTTACACAGTAAGGCGTACCAATTTCGTCTTGTCTTCTGTATCTTTTGCCTATTGTACCGGAGTCGTCATATTCGCAAACAAAAGACTTTTTCAATTTTGAGTACACACTTTCTGCAATTTTTGAGAGTTCTTCTTTTTTCATCAAAGGAAATACAGCAACTTTTACAGGTGCCACTTTTGGGCTTAATCTAAGCACAGTTCTTGTTTCTCCGTTTACTTCTTCTTCGTCATAAGCTTCGCACAATATTGCAAGGACTGTTCTATCGAGTCCCCAGGCCGGCTCTATTACATGCGGAATATATTTTTCGTTTGTTTGAGGATCTCTATATTTTAAATCTTCCCCTGAAAATTTTTCGTGTTGAGTAAGATCAAAATCTGTTCTGTAAGCGATTCCTTGAAGCTCGCCCCATCCGAATGGAAACATATATTCGATGTCTGTTGTTCTTTTTGAATAATGAGATAATTCTTTAGGGTCGTGGTCTCTGTATCGCATGTTTTCTTCTTTGATTCCCATTTCCATATACCATTTTTTTGAATTATCTATCCAGTTGTCATATTTTTCATAAATAGCTTTTTCATCGTTTGGATTCATGAAATACTCGATTTCCATTTGATCGAATTCTCTTGTTCTAAAGGTAAAATTTCCCGGTGTAATTTCGTTTCTGAATGATTTTCCGGTTTGTCCCACGCCGAAAGGTAGTTTAACTCTTGTATTTTGAATTATGTTTTTAAAGTTTAAGAAGATTCCTTGTGCTGTTTCGGGTCTTAAATATATGGCGTTTGATTTTTCTTCAATTACACCCTGATGTGTTTTAAACATCATATTAAATTCTCTAGGTTCCGTATAATCAAGTGCTCCGCAATTGGGGCATTTGATTTGGTTTTCCATTACTATTTTGTATATTTCTTTAAAATCTTTCGAAACCTTAGCCGCTGTCTCGACTCCAAGAGCTTCTTCAATCAGTTTGTCTCCACGAAACCTTTCTTTACATTTTTTACAATCCATAAGTGGATCGCTAAAGTTTCCTACGTGTCCGGAGGCTTCCCACACTTTTGGATTTAACAAAATTCCACTGTCTAGGCCAACCATGTCTTCTCTTTGTTCAACAAAGTATTTCCACCAAAAGTCTCTCACATTTTTTTTGAGTTGTGATCCGTAAGGCCCGTAATCCCAAGTATTTGCAAGTCCCCCGTATATTTCTGATCCCGGGAAAATAATGCCTCTTCTTTTACATAATGACGCTATTTTTTCAAGTTTGTTTTGTTCTTTTGCCATTTCTTTATTGTTAGTTGTTTTTTTGCTTGTTTTTCCAATCCAATAACGCGTTAGTGACTATTTGGACAAATGATTCCATTGTTTTGTGATTCATATTCACTCTGCTTACCAATTTAAGTACCGGATCTTTTGTGTTTGGGATTTGGTAAGCGAAATCCAGAACGCATTCATTTGGATTTATGTGAACTGAAATTGCATTGGCGTATACGCCTTGTTCCAATTCATCTTTGACCTTGAGAGTAAGTTTTCCTTTTTCCATAATGCTTTAATTAATAGCTTTTTGATTTTAATTTACTTTTGTTTTTTCTTCAACAACATATTTTTTAATATTTAATTAGGTTTGTTAATGATTTTTTTAATTATTGTTAATTTTTATTTTGTTTTTGGGTTTTCGTTTTAAACTTGAATCAAATAATTAATAATTTATGACAAACACAAATCAGTTAAATATTGGCTCAGCAAAAATTGACCTTAAATCTAGATATTTATTCGGTACAAGAAAAAAAGTTCCACTTAATAACAAAGAATTCGTTTTGCTTGAGTATTTCATTAGGAATGGCGGGAAAGTGCTTTCTAGAACCGAAATTCTTGAAGATGTATGGGATCGAAATATATTTTGCAACACCAATACCGTAGACGTTCATATTTCCAAAATTAGAAAGAAATTTACTAAAATTAGAAAGAAATCTCCAATCAAAACTGTGCACTCTGTAGGCTATATTTTTGAGTAATATTGCAATAAGATATCTTTTTGACAAGTTTTACAAGTTTATTTTTTTGCAGTATGGCTTAATTATTTTTATAATCGCCTTACCCTCAAAAATTAAAAAAATTCCTATGATTACAGATACCAATCTGAATGTGGTCAAAATTTTGGCTGACATAGATGATACCGTTTCAAACCTCCTTCTACTTTTATCCGATAAAGAAAAACATGTTATAATTAACAGGTTTGATTTAGAAAATAATGGGAAAAAAACTTTAGAAGAAATCGGTCAAGATTTTTCTGTTACACGTGAACGAGTAAGGCAAATCGAGCGCAATGCTCTTTCAAAAATGAAAAGAAATGTTTTTAATACAACTTTAAAGAGTCTTCATGATTTCATATGCAATGTTATTAAACTTCATGGTGGGCTTCTTAAGGAAGATGAGCTTTTTAATATTTTAAATAGTGTTGTACCAGCAAATTTAAATATAAACAAAAATGCTTCACATTTGGCTTTTGTTTTAAATGATTCGATCGAATGTATTGGCAACACGATCCTTTTTCATCCTTATCTTAAAGACAAATCTTTACCTGAATATTCCATAAAGTTTACTTCAAATAAAGTTGTAAATCAGCTCCAAAAGACGGGCGACCTTGTAAAAGTTGATAATCTTTTTTCTGAATTATCATCTTCTTTGAACGATGTGGATTTAAATATCACAAAACTTAGGTCAATTATTTCTATTGATAAAAGAGTTACACTACTGAACGGTGATTTGATCGGACTTTTGGAATGGAGACATATAAATCCTCGTACGCTTAGAGAAAAAATTCTCTATATTCTTCGAAAAGAGCAAAAACCCATGCATTTTAATTCAATCGCTGAACGAATTATGTCTGAAAAATTCGATACCAGGTCGGTTAATGTTCAGGCAGTTCATAACGAACTTATACGCCATGAACAATTTGTTTTGATTGGACGGGGCATTTATGCACTTAGTGATTGGGGCTATTCAAAAGGTACCGTTTCTGATGTTATTTACGATATTTTAAAGAATAATGGAGAAATGAATTTGGATGAAATTATTGATGAAGTGTTGAAAAAAAGACAAATTAAAAGGATCACTGTTCTATTGGCCCTTAAAAATAGCAGCAAGTTTGAAAGAGTAGGTAGGAAAAGGTACTGCGTAAAAAAATAATTTATATTTTTCTGAACTTTTTGGGGCTTAATTTGTATTCGTTTTTTAGCGAAGGAAGGTTTTGTCTGATGATTTCGATTGATTTAGTTCTGTTTACTGAAAATAATCCTTTTCTTGCAATCGGAAGAAATTTTTTAGCTTTTTCGTTTTTCTCATCTGCTTTAAGTAGCTCTGAAATCGCATCGTAGGCTTTTTGGAATTTTTTAAGTTTTAATAGTGTTTCTATGTTTTTTTCCGCTTCATAAATTGATTCTTTTAAGTTTTGTACTTGTGTTTCGTATTTTTCGGTTTTTATTTTTTTCTCCAAACTTACTACTTCGGGATTTGAGTCGGATATTTCTTTCAACTCTGATATGAATTGTTCTATTAACTCGTATTTCCCAGAATTGAGTAGGTTTTGACTTGTTTCGATTTTTTTGTGAATATAATAGGCTTTTGCTCTTTCGAGAAAATTATTTGCCAATATGGAGTCTTCAAATCGCCTTTTAAATATTATTATATCATTTAAAAAGCCTTTTACATCTTTAGTCATTGATGCTGAAAACTTTTTTCCCTGTACCTTGTCGAATTCGTCTTGTTTTTGTTTTATTTGCAATCGGTATAGCTTTTTTGCTTCCGTTAATAGTTTGTTTAATTTTTTGTGGTTTGGAGCTACTTTTATATAACTATTCAGTATTTTTAGGGCTTTTTCTGTCTCATTAGTCATCAATAATTTTTTACTTTCCAATATTGCTTTTTCAATTTTTTCTTTATTTTCCTTTTCTACGGTCTTGATTATGAGGTTTTTAATATTTATCACTTTTCTGTCGAAAGGGTTTCTAAAAGCAAGTTCTTCATAGTTTTTATAAGCATCTTTAAAGTTTTTCTCTGCAAGAAGATTTTTAATTTTTATAATCGATAATTCTGTAAGCTTATCCGACATTTGTGTTTTTGTTTATTATAACACAATTCCGACCTTAGTCCAAGTCCTTTAGCTGTGCATTTAACTTATCGATTTCGTCTTTTGTTTCTTTGAGTTTCGATTCTGTTTGTTCGATAATCGCTTTTGGTGCTTTATCGGTAAAGGTTTTGTTTGCAAGCTTTGTTTCAAGCGATTTTATGTAAGTTCCTTTGTTTTCAATTTCTTCTTTGAGTTTCTTCTTTTCGGCTTCTAAATCTATCATATCAATCAAGGGTAGAAATATTTCGAATTCTTTAACTGTAAAATATTTTGCGTTTTTTTCGGATTGTTTATTGTCTGTAATTTCTATCTTTTCGAGTCTTGCGAGTTTTTTCAGGGTTTCAAGATTTGAATTGATTATATTAGAGTTCTTTTCACAGTAAATAATGGCATTTATTTTTTTGGCCGGTTCGATTTTCATTTCAGCTCTTATTGATCTTATTTTTTCGATTATTTCTTTGATTTTTTCGATATTTGCAGCTTCTTCCGGAAAGTTAAAATTTTCTCTTTCTTTTGGAAATTCTTCTGCTATAAGCAGGTTTTCTTTTTCAAGATTATTCCAAATTTTTTCAGTCACGAAAGGTGCAAACGGATGCAATAATTTAAGTAAGGTTTCCAGTATATATTTTAATATTACAGGATTTTTATTTTCCCCCTTTGACATTTCAAGGTACCAATCGCAGAATGTGTTCCAGAAGAAATCATAGGTTTCAAGTCCGCATTCGGATAATTTAAAGTTTTTAAGATTATCGTTGGATTTTACAACCAATTCATTAAGTTTTGACAGAATCCATTTATCTAAGTCTGTCTTTATGTTGGCTTCAGTAGGCTCTTTCTCGTCGCCTTCGATATTCATCATGGCGAATCTAGATGCGTTCCAGATTTTATTTATGAAATTTCTGAAACTTTCTATTTTTTCTTCAAAGATTTTAAGATCGTTACCGGGAGTATTGCCTAAGATCATACCAAGTCTTAAAGCATCAGTACCGTATTTCGCGATCATATCCAAAGGGTCTATGCCATTATTTAACGATTTACTCATTTTTCTGCCCTGTTTGTCACGAATCATTCCATGTAAGTACACATTTTTAAATGGTATATCGTTTAATGCATATGTAGTCATTAAAATCATCCTTGCTACCCAGAACGTTATTATGTCATAGCCGGTTTCTAGTACTGTTGTCGGGTGAAAATACTCAAGGTCTTTACTTTTCTCCGGCCATCCAAGAGTTGAAAATGTCCAAAGGCCAGAGGAAAACCAGGTGTCTAAAGTATCGGGGTCTTGGGTAAAAGCACTTTGTTCGCATTTATCGCATTTGTCGGGTGTGACTTTACTAGCTATCGGGTTTTCGCAATTGTCGCAGTAGTAAATCGGTATTCTGTGACCAAACCAAAGCTGTCTTGAAATGCACCAATCCCTTAAATTTTCCGTCCAATTGTTGTAATTTTTTTCAAATCGTTCCGGAATTATTTTAATTTCACCGTTTTTCACTACCTCAAGTGATTTTTCCTTAACGCTCTTCATTACTCCGTTATCGTTTATCACTTTTTTGTTTACATCGATAAACCACTGTTTTGAGATTAACGGCTCTATCGGCGCCCCCGATCTATAGCTTATGGATAAATTGTGGGTATAATCTTCTATTTTAATTATTAATCCCATTTCTTTTAGGTCTTCGACGAATTTTTCACGGCATTCCACAGTAGTCATTCCCGCATATTTGCCGCAATTATCCATCATTTTTCCTTCCTGGTTAATAACCATTTTCACCTCAAGATTATGGCGGGTAGCCATTTCGTTATCTACGACGCTATGAGCCGGAGTCACTTTTACCATTCCTGTTCCAAATTCTTTTTCTACTTCTTTGTCACCGATTACAATCACTTCAAATTCTCCCAGCGGAAAAGGAATTTTCACTTTTTGCCCAATATATTTTTGGTATCTTTCGTCTTCAGGGTTTACTGCGACCGCTGTATCTCCAAGCATTGTTTCCGGTCTTGTTGTAGCTACCTCAAAAGGTCCGTATTTAATGTAATACAATTTTTCCGTAACTTCTTTGTATTCGACTTCATCATCAGCAATGGATGTTTTTGATACCGGATCCCAGTTTACTATTCTATTTCCTCTGTAAATTAATCCGTCATTGTACATTCTAATGAAAATTTCTTGAACCGCATTGCTAAGGCCTTTATCGAGAGTGTATCTTTCACGAGTCCAATCGCATGAAGATCCCATTTTTTTAATTTGAGATCTTATTATGTGTTTCGAATTTTCGACATATTCTTCCATTTCTTTCATAAATGCCTCTCTTCCAAGTGATTCCTTGGTAATTCCTTTTTCAAGAAGTATTTTTTCCACCTTCGTTTGTGTAGCTATAGATGCATGGTCGGTACCAGGTAGCCAAAGAGTTGGCACTTTGCACATTCTATTGTATCGGATCATTATATCTTCTATTGCTAACATAAGAGAATGCCCCAAATGAAGTCTACCTGTTGCATTTGGAGGTGGCATTGAAATCACAAATGGCACTTTGCTTTCATCGATTTCCGGAGTGAATGCCCCTGATTTTTCCCATTTTTCATAAATTTCATCTTCGTATTTCGAGGGGGTATATACTGTATCAAGTTGAGTTTTCATTTTTTTGGCGTTAATAACGGTCGGAATTATATTGAATCAAGCCTAAAAGGTAAAAATATGTTGATTGACAAGTTTGTGATAATAATTTATAATTATGTTGAATTTTGTCTTAAAATAAATAAAAAATGCCGTCCAATTTGGAAAATAAAGACCTTGATTTAAACAATGGTGAACATAAAGAGGGTATAGAGAATACACCCGATTCAGAGGTAAAGGGTCTTTCGGAAAGCATTAGTGATGCTATCGACTTAGAAAATATCGAGACTTTGACTATGGGTAATGTTTCGGAAAATAGTTCTTCCGGAAAAGATAAAAAAGATACAAGTCTTAGTTCAACGAATAACGGCTCATTAGCACTTGGTTCTTACACTTCCATAAAACTACCTTCTCCTAAAATGATGAGAAAAGATGTGGAACTTAAAATTCGGGATGAGATTTCAGAACTTAGTAAAAAAGCCTTAAAACTCGCAAAAAGTTCTCATAAAAACGGGAATTTCTTTGAACTTACAATTGTAATGAGGAAACTTAGAAAGCTTAAGTTTTTATTAAACAACCTTGTAAAATTTTCAGTAGATCAAGTAAAGAATCTTTGGTTTAGGTTTGTGAAGGAGAGAAAGTGAGTGCTATAAATTTCGTGGCATTTTTTCCAAATTTTTATTCCGGTGTTTTTGTCTGTGGATGAGTTGGCACCTCGTGCTAATGTTTGCTTAATGCAAACGAAAATTTATTTCGCGATGCGAAATAAATTGTGACCATTGTTTTAATGGCGCAGACTAAAATTTTGTAATTATGATGCAAGGTTTTTCGAGATTATGAGCCGAAGTTGTTTACTTTTGGCCTTAATGGTCCATCGGACCATTGTCTGCTTTGCGCAGACTAAATTTTTTCGCTTTGGCGAAAAAATTGGTGGGCGGAGAGGGACTTGAACCCTCATGACTCTCGCCACTAGCTCCTAAGGCTAGCGTGTCTACCAGTTCCACCATCCGCCCTTGTTGTATGTCTTTTATGCCTTATTTTTTTTAATTATGCAATGAAAATTTAAAAAAATCTTTAATTTTCACCTTTCTACAATCCGTTTAATGAAATAATTTTGCGAAAATGACAATTTTCTTGCTTGACAACTATTTGATACGGGGATATAAATTGCATGTAAAATTAATTTCTTAGTTTTTATGTCGAACTTAACAAATGTTTCCAATACACAATTGGACGAATTAAAAGACTTGGACTTAAGCTTAATACTCGAAGAGCTGTTTATGGTCTTAAGCGGTAAGGAGAAAGAAGTCGTTACTCAAAGGTTTTCCCTTGATAATAAGCCTAAAAGAACTCTTGAAAGTATAGGTCAACAATTTTCTGTAACTAGAGAAAGAATAAGGCAAATTGAAAAAATAGCTTTAAGTAAGCTTAGAAGAACTGTCGCTACAAGCAGTCTTAATCAAGTAAATAATGAGGCGATCAAAATTTTAAATGATAATGGGGGGCTTTTGACAGAAAACAATCTTGTTGCCGGTCTTTTAAACTCCATTTCATCAAAGAACGAACTTGATGGAAATATTATAAGACTTGCCTTAAGTATTAATCAATCAGTACAACAAGAAGATAAAACGAATATTTTTCACCCTTTTTGGTATATTAAAACTATCGATCTTTCCATTATGTCCTCAATTATTGATAGCGGAATTAAAATTTTGAAGAAAAAAGACGATTGTTTGAGTGATGCCAAGATTATTGTTCAAATAAGACAAGTTCTTGGTGCAAAACTTGAAAATGTACCTGATTCAATGATTCTTTCTAGTCTAGAAATAGATAAAAGAATCAAAAGAACAGAGGATGGGTTTGGTCTTATGGTTTGGAGACACATAAATCCCAAAAGCATTAGAGATAAAGCTTATATAGTTTTAAAAAGAGAAGGAAAACCGCTTCATTTTGTTGATATTGCCAACAAAATTATCGAGTCGGGATTTGATAAAAAGATTGTTACAATTCAAGCGGTTCACAATGAACTCATTCGTTACGATCAATTTGTTTTAGTGGGAAGAGGGCTTTATGCATTGAAGGAGTTTGGTTATAAAAAGGGAACAGTTACTGAAATTATCGAAGATTTACTTAGACAAAATTCTCCACTTAGTAAACAAGAGATTATGGAAGGTGTTCTTGCACAGAGACATGTAAAAAAAGGTACAATTTCCCTTAATTTACAGAAAAATCCACAATTTGTCAGAGTGGGTCGAGCCGTTTACAAGTTGAATGAAAATTTGAAAAAGAAAAAATAAGAAAATCAATTTCTTTTTGATAGAGTATAAAATATTTGCTAGGATATGCCCTGCAAATATTTTTGTTTTATGGAATTCGCCAATTTACATACACATTCCCATTATAGTCTTCTGGATGGTTTTGGTACCCCCAAGGCTTTGGCAACTCGCGCAAAAGAACTCGGATATAGCGCTATTGCTCTTACAGATCATGGAAATACCCATGGACTCTTGGAATTTTATAAAGCCTGTAAGGAGGCTGAAATAAGACCTGTTTTAGGGTGTGAAGTGTATGTGAGTCCGCGAAGTCGTTTTGATAAAGATTCAAATCTCGATACAAAGCCTTATCATTTAATTTTACTAGCCGAAAATAACGAAGGTTATAAAAACTTACTTGAACTTGTTACGATAGCCAATTTAGAGGGCTTTTATTACAAACCGCGAATCGACTTGGAGGTTCTACGAAAATACAAAACCGGGCTTATTGCCTGCACTGCTTGTCTTGCGGGAGAAGTTCCGAGGGCAATTTTAAACGGAAATTTTGAAACACTTGAAAAGGTTTTAAAAACTTATTTGGATATTTTCGGTAAGGATAATTATTTTTTGGAGATTCAAGATCATCCCGATATAGAAGAACAAGCAATTGTTAATAAGAAAATTATTGACCTTTCAAAAAAGCACGGCATTGGTCTCGTTGCTTCGAGTGATACTCATTATCCCCGTTTTGAGGATAAGGAAGCCCATGAGGTAATGCTTTGCATTCAAACCGGAACAACTCTGGACGATCCAAATAGGATGTCTTATCCCGGGGACTTCTCTCTTAGAAGTATTTCGGATTTGGAAAAAATATTTGCAGATGTTCCGGAGGCTCTTGAAAATACTGTAAAAATAGCCGAAAGGTGCCATTATGAATTTCAGTTTGGAGTAAATTTGATTCCTTCTTTTGCTTGTCCGGATAATAAAGATCCGGCTTTGTATTTGAGAGAACTTGTAGATAACGGACTTAAGGCAAGATTTGAGAAACTTGGAACTCCGATTCCGCAAGAGTATAAAGATCGAGTAGATTTTGAGCTTTCCATCATTAATAAGATGGGTTTTGATACTTATTTTTTGATTGTTCAAGATTTTATCGGGTTTGCAAGAAGTCAGGGAATTATGGTAGGGCCGGGAAGAGGAAGTGCAGCTGGAGCGCTTATTTCTTATTGTCTTCAGATTACCAATGTCGATCCGATTAAATATGGTCTTCTTTTTGAAAGGTTTTTGAATCCGGAAAGAGTATCGATGCCAGATATTGATATTGATTTCGCAGATACAAGGCGTGATGAAGTGATTAAATATGTTGCTGAAAAATATGGTCGTGAAAATGTTGCTCAGATTATTACTTTTGGAACAATGGCTCCCAGAGCCGCAGTTCGTGATGTGGGTAGGGCTTTGGGTTATCCCTATAGTGAAGTAGATACTCTTGCTAAATTAATTCCCCCACCGGTTTTAGGAAAAAATTTGCCAATAAAAGTTTCAATTGAAAAAGATCCGGATTTGAAAAAAGAGTACAATGCTAATCCCCGTTCAAAAAAACTTTATGATTTGGCTTCAAAACTAGAAGGCTCGGTAAGACACACTGGAACACATGCCTGCGCTGTTGTTATTTCCGAGAAAAAACTTACCAATTATACGGCTTTACAATATGGAGCAGGTCAAAAAGGTGAGGTCGTGACTCAGTTTTCGGCAAAACCGATTGAAGAACTTGGTCTTCTTAAGATGGACTTTTTGGGACTTAGGAATCTTACTATTATGGAAACGGCTTGTAGAATCATAAAAAGGACTAGGAATATAGATATAAATCTGGATGATATCCCAATGGACGACACAAAAACCTTTGAGCTTTTTCAGCACGGAGATACCACGGGTGTCTTTCAATTTGAGTCTCCGGGAATGAGAAGATATTTGAAGGAGCTTAAACCAACGGAATTTGATGATATTTTCGCAATGGCCGCTCTTTACAGACCGGGCCCGATGGAATGGATTCCCCATTATATCAAAGGAAAACGGGATCCAAGCAGTGTCACTTACTTACATGATAGTTTTGCTTCAATACTCGGTAAAACTTACGGAGTCGCAATTTACCAAGAGCAAATTCTTCAACTTGCACGTGACTTTGCGGGTTTTACATTGGGACAAGCCGATATGCTTAGAAAGGCCGTGGGTAAAAAAATTCCCGCACTTTTGGCCGAGCAAAAGGAAAAATTTATTAATGGTGCCGTAAATGGTGGTTTTGATAAGACCTTTGCCAAAGAAGTTTTTGAAAAAGTGGTAGAACCTTTTGCAGGTTATGGTTTTAATAAATCTCATGCTGTTTGTTATGGTCTTATAGCTTACCAAACTGCATATCTAAAAGCTCACTTCCCCATTGAATTTATGACGGCGCTTCTTACAAGCGATGCGAATAATATGGACAGAGTTGTTCTCGAAATTAAGGAATGCCTTGAAAAAGGAATTGAAGTTCTTCCCCCATCGGTGAATGAGTCTTTGGCTAATTTCACCGTTACCGGAGAAAATCAGATAAGATTTGGGCTTCTCGCTATAAAAGGTATTGGAGAAGGGCCTGTGGATGAGGTGATAGAAGAACGGAAACTTAATGGTAGGTTTAAAAATTTGGCCGATATTGCAAAAAGAATTTCGTATAAAGTTTTAAACAAGAAGTTTATCCAATCTGCCGCTTTGTCCGGAGCTCTTGATGAATTCGGCAACAGGAATCAAATTTCAGAAAGCTATGAGGAGATTTCATCCTACGCTAAATCCGTACAGGAAAAATCAGATAAAAACCAAATCGATATCTTCGGAGCTCTTGATACAGAGAACGACACTCTTCCGGACTTGGAACTCAAAGATGTACCCGCATCTACCGATATGCAAAATTTAAAGTGGGAAAAAGAATTACTCGGAATGTTTGTTTCGGGGCATCCGCTTAGAGGGCTTAGTCGCTATATCTCCGGGAAAGGAAGACTTATTTCCACTTTAGGAAAAAAAGATATAAATAAAAAAGTAACGGTTCTCGGGATGATTTCGGATCTTCGCATCCTATCGACAAAAAAAGGAGATAAAATGGCGGCTTTTGTAATAGAAGATCCTTCGGCTAAGGTTCGCGCTATTATGTTTCCGAAAGCTTATGCTCAATTTGGCGCGCACCTGAGTGTGGACGATCCCGCTCTTTTTATCGGCAAATTCGATTTTAATCGAGATCAATTTCAGATCAGTATTGATTCCGTTAAAAAACTTTCTTTAAATTCAATGATACTAAACGCAAAAGAGCAAAGTGTTTATGATGAAAACGAAAAACTTAATTTAAGTGTTTCTTTCATCGATGATCATATAGGAGAAATTTCAAGTACTCCAAAAATTGACGGCGACTCTTCCGTCGTTGAACTTAAAGATAATGGCGTTTTTATAACTATTCCAAAGACTTGCGATAATGAAAAATTAAAAAATCTAAGTCAATTTTTGTCCAATAAACAGGGTAATTTTGATATTTATATACATTTACTTGCATCAGACAATACCTTAAAACTAAATAGTAAAACCGATTTTAACGATGATTTTATAAAAGAGGTCGAATCTATCATTTCTTAACTTTAATATATGGCTTACAGAACGCATAAATGCAACGAGCTTCGAAAGTCCGACTCGAATAAATCGGTAGTTTTGTCTGGATGGGTCTATAGAAAACGAAATCTTGGAGGTCTTGTTTTTATTGATTTAAGAGATCGATACGGTATTACACAAGTGGTTTTTGATCCCTCAAAAAAGCCTTCCTTAAACGATATTTTTGATACTATTAAAAGTGAATTTGTAATAAAAGTAGAGGGAATCGTTTCCGCTCGACCTGAAAGTCAGATTAATAAAAATTTTGAAAGTGGAGAAATTGAAGTTCTTGTAGAAAATGTGGAAATTTTGAGTGAAAGTAAGGTTCTTCCTTTTGAAATCGATCAAGAAAAAAATATTTCCGAGGAATTACGCTTAAAATACAGATATTTGGATCTTCGCAAAGATAAACTTCGAAATAATTTAATTTTAAGATCAAATGTCATCAAATATGTAAGAGATCTTTTTGATAAAGAAGGTTTTTTGGAAATCGAAACTCCTATTTTAATCAAGGGAACTCCGGAAGGATCCAGAGAATATATAGTACCATCAAGGCTTTATCCCGGTAATTTTTATGTTCTTCCCCAATCACCGCAACAACTTAAGCAACTTCTAATGGTTTCCGGATTTGATAAGTATTTTCAAATGGCAAGGTGTTTCCGCGACGAGGATCAAAGAGGAGATCGCCAACCGGAATTTACACAGATGGATCTTGAAATGAGCTTTGTTGAGCCCGAAGACGTGATGAAAGTAAATGAAGAAATTCTCATTAAAGTGGTCGAAAAATTTGCTCCCGATAAAAAAATTCTATCTAAGCCCTTTCCGGTTTTGACCTTTCATGATGCAATGAACAGATACGGAAGCGATAAGCCAGATATTCGCTTTGATATGGAATTAATCGAGCTTAGTGATATTGCTTCAAGGTCAGATTTTAATGTTTTCAAGGAAATTGTAGCCAATAAAGGAGTCGTAAAAGGACTTAAAGTAGAAGGAGGTTCTATCTTTACCAGAAAAGAAATTTCCGAATTTGAGGAAGTAGCAAAAAATCATGGAGCTAAAGGACTTTCTTACATTATTTTCGAAGATAGTGAAATTAAAGGAAGCGCTTCTAAATATTTTAATGAAAAACTTATTTCGGTTTTAAAGACGGAGTTTGGACTTAAGAGTGGTGATATTTTATTCCTTGGAGCCGGCGAATTTGAAAGCTGTTGTAATTTTATGGGGCAGGTACGGCTTTTTGCCGCAAATAAGCTTGGTATTATCGATAATAATATTTTTGCTTTTCTTTGGGTTACAGATTTCCCTATGTTTGAGAAAGATGAAAACACTGGTACTCTTGCAGCCAGACACCATCCTTTCACTTCACCCAAAAACGATGAAGATTTAGAGAAGGATCCCTTGGCGGCTTTGGCAAAAGCTTATGATGTAATTTTAAACGGGAGTGAAATTGGCGGAGGTTCAGTTCGTATTCACAATAGTAACACTCAAAAAAAGGTTTTTGATCTTCTTGGACTTACCGAAGAAGACACTCAACGAAGATTTGGTCATCTGCTTGAGGCTTTCTCTTATGGAGTTCCTCCTCATGGAGGAATCGCTTGGGGTATAGATAGACTTATCATGATTCTTGCAAACGAACCGAATATTAGGGAAGTAATAGCCTTTCCAAAAGATCAAAAAGCCAGGGATCTTATGCTTGGATCTCCCACACCAATTCCGGAAGCTCAACTTAATGAAGCCAATATTCAAGTTTATGTCGACAAAAAGTAGTAATTTTGGTATAATATTAAGATAAATTATTACTCAATGAATATTTTGGGACTGTCTACAATTTTTGGCTTATTAATCACTTTATTTTTATTCGTTTATTTTTTTACTATATTTTTGAAAAGAAAGTTTTATTTTCAAAAATCACTAAATTTGGTTTTTTTGGAAATTAAAATCCCAAAATCAGAATCAAAAGAGGAAAGAGAAGTGGAAACGGAACAGTTTGAAAGAAGGGATTTTAAAGAAATGTCTTGCAAGGTAATGGCAGATTTTTTTAATTCACTACATTCTACATATCAAGATAAATGGTATAGGGCTTTAATTGGACAAGATCCAATTTCTTTCGAATATGCTGTTTTAGACGGGATTATTCATTTTTACATGGTTTGCGATAGCGATCTTGCCCCTATAGTAGAAAAACAAATTCTTGCTTTTTATCCGGGCGCAATTGTGGATCAAATTGAAGATTATAATATTTTTAGTGAACAACACGAAGTCGTTGCTGGTTCTTTTGATCTTTCCAAAGAATTTATTTTTCCAATTAAAACTTATAATCTTTTTTCCGCTGATCCTATCAATACTTTGATTTCTTCGCTTTCAAAAATTTCTCCCAGTGATGGAGTTGCGATTCAAATTATTACACGCCCTGTCAAAGATGGATGGCAAGAATATGGTAGAAAAACAGCCTCGGATTTACTTTCCAATAAAAAATCGGATTCTAAAAAGTGGTATAATCCAATTTCTTGGCTTTCGGTTTTATTCGATATTCTCATCAAGGGTGAAGTTGCTAAAAAAGAGGAATCCCCCGGCTCTGTAGATAGAAATACTCCACAGGCTGAAGAGGAAATTAAAGAAATAGATAATAAAAATTCCAAAGCAGGTTTTGATACTCGTATAAGGATCATTTGTTCTTCATCCAATAAACGTGAGGCCTTTGTAAATCTTTCCGCAATAAAATCAGCCTTTTCCCAATATTCCACCATCAATGGAAATTCACTTAAAAGCTCAAAAGAAAGTAGTAAAAAAATTATCTCAAATTATATACTTCGTTCTTTCGATCCTTCTTTTAGGAATAACTATCAAGTTTTTTCAACCGATGAGTTAAGTTCGGTTTTTCATTTTCCATCAACCAGATTTAATAAAAGTGCACTTATTGCTTGGCAAAATTATAAAATTGCTCCAGTCCCCTCTAATATACCTGAGGATGGGCTTCTTTTGGGCTATAATGTTTATCGTGGTGAAAAGCGAAAAGTTTGTATGAAAAGGGCTGATCGTTTTAGGCACTTTTACCTAATAGGACAGACTGGAACGGGAAAATCCTCGATGTTTGAGCTTATGATAAGACAAGATTTTAGAAACGGAGAGGGTGTTTGTGTAGTTGATCCCCACGGTTCTTTGATTGATAATATTTTACCTTATATACCAAGAGAACGAGCTGATGATGTGATTTATTTTAACCCTGCAGATATTGAGCGTCCGATGGGACTTAATCTTCTTGAAGCGGCTAATCCCGATGAGGCAGAGATGGTTGCACTCGATGCAATGAACATTATGATTAAGCTTTTTGACGAGGAAATTTTCGGACCTAGAATTCAAGATTACTTCAGAAACGGTTGTCTTACTCTTATGTCAGATCCTGCCGGTGGATGTCTTACAGATATAGTGCGGCTTTTTACAGATGACGCCTTTGCAAAACAAAAACGAAAATTTGTCACAAATCCAATTGTTGCTTCTTTTTGGGATAATCAAATGGCAAAAACGGGTGAAAGAGAGAAAGCCGAAATGATACCTTATTTTGCAGCTAAATTCGGACAATTTATTACAAACGGGATGATTAGAAACATCATCGGACAAACCAAGTCGGCTTTCAATTTTCTCGATGTAATGCAGAATAAGAAAATTCTTCTTATGAATCTTTCAAAAGGTTCCGTTGGTGAAATCAATTCGAATCTACTGGGTCTTATCACAATTCAAAAAATACAGATGGCAGCTTTTAAAAGAGCTCTTATGGACGCTAATGAAAGGCAAGACTTCTTCCTGTATATCGATGAGTTCCAAAATTATGTTACAGATAGTATTGAGTCGATTCTTTCCGAGGCAAGAAAATATAGACTTAGTTTAAATATGGCTCACCAGTACCTTGCTCAAATTGATTCAAGTGGTAAAAAGAAGGGCGTAAATTTAAAAGACGCTGTTTTTGGAAATGTGGGTACCATAATGTCTTATAAAATAGGCGCTCAGGATGCGGAATTTTTGGCTAAAGAAATGGCTCCCGTGTTTACCGATTTTGATTTAATTAACATGGATAAATATAAAGCGGTAATGAAGCTTTCTGTTGACACTCAGCCTTCAAGACCTTTTTCTTTAAACTTTATTCCCGATCCAAAATCCGAGGATGGCGACAATGCTGCCGCTAAAGCGTTTATTCAGCTTTCAAGGCTTAAATACGGTCGTGATCGCGACTTTGTTGAAAGGGAAATTCTTCGAAGAATTGGCATTTTCTAAAAATTATGATATGGTGTGTTTAGATTTTTCAGGCAATTTAATAAAGAACATGAAGTTTTTAAAAATAATGATTTTTACTGGATTTTTTGTTTTATTTCCAATAGTTGGTCAAAATGTGGTATTTGCAGAGTATACAAAGACTTTTCGAATTTCGGCGTACTATTCACCGCTTCCTTGTCAGGAAAAATATGCTACTGGCACTTATGAAGGTGATATAAGGCTCAATGGTAGAGGTACAAACGGTGCTGATGGTACCCAGGTTTATCCCGGTATGATTGCGGCCCCAAAGACCTTTGCTTTTGGAACTAAACTTTATATTCCGGGTTTTGGTACTGGTACAGTTCATGATAGAGGTGGAGCTATTGTTTCTTCAAATGGAACCGATGGGTCTTTCGACAGGCTTGATATTTGGATGGGTTTTGGAGATGAAGGTCTTCGTAGAGCGCTTAATTTTGGAAAACGGAATCTAGATGTCACAGTTTATGGTGTCGATAATTCCATCGCTGATAATGTGACAATTCCGGGTTTTACTTGGGATGAAAAACATTCAACTTGTGATGGTAACATGAGCACTGTTGCTACAAGCCAGGAGTCACCTGTTTTGATTTCTTCCATTTCCACACCCAAAGTGAGTGAAAATACTTATGGAGTAGAGAAAGACGGACTTTTTTATCAAGGACTAATGAAAGGTGATGTGAATTCCGATGTTTCAAGGCTTCAAAGAGAACTTACTAACTTGAATTTTTATAAAGGTAAAATCACTGGAAGTTTCGACGATCTTACGGCCCATGCTTTGTTTAAATTTCAGCAATCTCAAGGTATTGTGTCTTCTAAAAGCGATGTCGGAGCCGGATATTTCGGACCTACAACACGAAACAGGCTTAATGAAATCATTTCACTCAGAAATCAAAACAACATTCTTATAGCTTCAAAAAACCAAAATCTTTTAGCTGTTAAGTAATTTCGATTTCTCTTTTGTGTTCGTCTAAAATTCTTATTTTAGCTTTTATAGTGTTTTCCGGAAGAATTTCTTCCAAAATTTCCGGCCATTCAATAATAATAATATTTTTGGGGTTTTCTAGAAGCTCGATTATCTCAAAAATAGCTATCTGATCTTCATTTTTGATCCGATATAAATCAGCATGGAAAAATTTTTTCTCAGGATAGCGCCTAAGATAGGTGTAGGTCGGGCTTTTTATCTCCTTTTCGTCTATTTGTAGAGATTTTCCAATTTCTTTTGCTAAAGTTGTTTTTCCCGCACCCAAATCTCCGGTTAGAGTAAGTACACCTCCGTTTTTCAGCTTTTGAAAGAGGAATTCTGATATTTCACCGATGTTTTTTAGACTATAGGTCTTTTTTTGTGTCAATGTTTGATTTTATGTTGTAATTATGCTATAATTTTACAATAAAAACAAAAATAAAAAATACAAAAATGAAAAAAATAAAGAAAAATCACATTAGGGTTTCACCCGTGGTTGTTGGTTTTGTTGTGTTTGGCCTAGTACTCGGTCTAATCGGCAATTCAACATTATACAGAACATCGGTGGTGTCAATGCCCGAACACAAGGCTTTCGATGGTACCGTTTATCCTGTAAGTGTGATCCCCGATTATGTTCATCTTAAGGCGGATAGATACAAACTTCCTTTTGACTCTTACACATCATCTGAACTTGTTGCGATTCCAACTTATGATGCTGCACAACTTAAAATGAGTTATAACGATTTAAAATGGGGAAATCCCGAACATGATGCCATAAGAAACGCAAAACTCGCCTATTCAACACCATATATGGGAAATTATAAACTTGATGGAGTTGAAAATGCCGGATCGCATCTAGCTGTTGATATTAAGATTCCGGTTGGTACACCGATTTATTCCATTGCTAACGGAGTTGTGATTAAAGTTTCGCAACAAGATTCAGGCTTCGGTAAACATATCGTTGTACAACACAATAATGTTCCTTCCTATGATAATCCTTCTGTTAAAACCACATATTTTTCTTCATATTCGCACTTAAGCCAAACAAATGTGGCTGTCAACGATGTTGTCGTGAAAGGTCAAATGATTGCAAAAAGCGGAGATACCGGAACAGTTACAACTCCTCATATTCATTTCCAAATTGATAATTTAAACGCTCCTTGGCATCCATATTGGCCATTTACATGGAAAGAGGCTTCAGATGCAGGTCTTGACTTTTTCTCAGCGATAAATGCAGGTCTTGGCAAAGAAAAAGCAATTTCAACCACGATCAATCCTTTAATGTATGTACAAAAGCATTTGGGTACAACTAATTCAATTCCAGTAGCTACCGCTACGGTGACCACTCCCGCCAAGGTGGAAGAAAGTCTTGTAAAAGTAGAGGAAACACCTGCCGAAAGCTATGTAAATCTCGAAAATACAACTATAGTTTCAACTCCTGAAGTAAGTACTCCAGAAGTCTTTGAGCCAAAAGAGGAAGAATTGATTCCTGAAGTCGTTCCTTTGGATCCCCCGGTTCTCACCTTTAAATTCGAGACTGAACCCGTTTATTATTATGAAAACAAAGATCTAAAATTTTCTCTTACAATGGCGGATCAATACGGAAATAGTTTTAAAGAAGGATTTTCGGGTGATTTACTTATTTCTTCAGTGAACGATAAAATCAGGATTTCGGCCCCCCTTCTTAATATGACCTCTTTTTCAAATGATAACAAACTTACAAAAAAGTTTATCGTAAGGGGTTCAGGAAAAGACAGACTTAAAATCGAGTATAATGGTGAAACTTTTTATTCCGATTGGTTTGAAGTAAATAAAGTGGATATGGATTCTGTTTTCAAAGATGTATCCTCAAAAAGCTCTATTTATGAATCTATCGAGTATCTAAACAACAAAGGCGTCGTTAATGGTTATGAAGATGGCACTTTTAGACCGAATAATCCCGTCACCAGGGTTGAGGCTTTAAAGCTTATACTTAAAAGCACCCAAACTAAGACAAAAGTTGGCGCTTTGAAATTCAAAGATACAGAAAATAATTCATGGTATTCGGAATTTTTGTATACAGCGGTTGAAAATGGTATAGTAAAGGGTTATGAAGATGGCACTTTTAAGCCTGAAAATTCCGTTAGTAAAGCTGAATTCTATAAAATGTTGTTTAAAAGCGCAGGAATAAATCTTGATAATGAAAATTTTGATTCATCTTTTGTAGATATATCTCAAAATGATTGGTTTTTCCCTTATTTTGAATACGCAAAACAAATTGGAATAATCGATTCCTCAGTGAAATATGCATCTGCAAATGAAGCAATTTCAAGAGGTGAGTCAGCTTATGCGATTTTTAAAGTGGTAATTCGTTAGAGTAATTCCGCTTTTAATTCATGTGGATCAACTTGGAAGTCTTTTTGTGAGTCCTCCTCGATTAAGTCCATTGGCTCTTCTTGAATTATAAATATTGATGAATCCTCTTCTTGTGGCATTTCTCCCGTTTCGGGCGTAGTTGTAGCGTTTGCCGTGTCTTTTATTCCTTGAATAAGATCTTGCGCTTTGACTGGCTTTGTTTCTTCCAATTGAATTGGACGGGGGCGAGCCTTTCTTGTTTCTTCACATCGAGAATCTTGAGTTTTGCTTTTTTTAACTAAATTTGCTGTGTTTTCCTCTACTGTTTTTCTTCCATCACTGGGTTTTCTTTCCTCCATTTTTTCCATTTCTAATGCTCGAATTTCTGCTAGTGGATCTACTAAAGTCGGAAAGCCATCGTCAAACGCAGCGACAACCGTGAAGTCAGTAAGTGGATAAATATGTGTGATTTGTGTAGCCGAAAGCTCTTCGGGAGACACTTCGGAAAAATTCTCCTCGTTCAACATCAAGCTTCCGCATGCGATCTTTATGCCTTTTGTTCGCACTTCCGGTTTTTCGAGTGTGTCTATGCCTTCTTGTAAATGAGACATAATCGACTCTATTACAACTTCATTTAAAAACTTTCTAAAGTGTCCTTTAAATTTTCTCAGTTTTTCATCAAACAAATGCGGTCTAATAAAAGTCATTGCCACATCCGGTCTTGATCTTTGTATTATATCGTTTTTTGCCATCTCATTAAAAAACTCCCTCATATCACTTTCATTTTCTGAAATAATCGATAAAAAGTATTTTTTCGGTCCTGTTTGGACTAGTGTGTAGTTTTTACTAACGCTTCCGAATAAGTGTTTCAATATAGAATTTAAATTTTCCTTGAATCTTTGGCGGTAAAAATGGCCTTTTTTGCCATTCAATTCTATTGTAAACAAGTAAAAATTTTGATTATTGTCCCATATACTTTCAATCAAATCCAAAAGTCCGCTGGTATTTGGATCTCTTGAAACAGCCGTGATCTCTTCTTTTCTCTTTCTGCCGGTGTCGTGTAGAATAACCTCAAGACCCATTCTGGTAAGCAACAAGGCTTTCGAAACCGAACTCATCATGGAAATAAATAAATCAAAAAAAACATTACTATCGAGTTCAATAGGGCGTTTTAATTTTGTCATAATCTGTGTCAGATCCAAGTGCGCACCTTCAAAAACATTTTTCAACACTTCCAGCTTTTCGTTTTCTGGAATTTTTGAGATCAATTCTTTGAATTTTTTTAATTCTTTGTAATCTTTTTTGTCAAGCAATGATTCGAGCGCTTTTTTCACAATCGGTCTTGTTTCGATTGGTAGATTATCTTTTTTTTCTTCAAGCATTGAAAAGCGGTACCTAAGGTTTATTTCAAGTAACACTTCAATTATTGCCGGTGAAAAAATGTTTATCGCTTTGAAAATATTTCGGTGATTTGCGGGGGTTGTTTTTTCTGCATTTTTAAATATCTTGATATCCATTATTTTTGCATAGATATCGGAAGCTATTTCGTTTAAAAGATCATCTCTTTTGTTATCAGATAGTCGATATAGTCTTGTTTGTATTTCCTCGGGTATAAATTCCAAGAATGACAAAATTCGGGCTTTAATACTTGCGTCCGTGGACCCTTTGGGTTTTTCAATGTCTATACCGTTTATTGGTTGTTCTTCCAATGCTGACAAATCTTGTATTCTAGGCATAACTGAAAAATCAGAAAATAAAATTTTGTTTTCAAAAGTTTTTAAACGGAATATTAATTGTCTATCGCGTCCATCAGTAAAGCTCTGAATTTCTCTCTCTCCTGCTGTGTGTAATTTTGGTCCAGATCGGCTTCCAGTACAGTCAAATCGATTTCCTGATTTGTAAGAAGCGTTAGTGTTTCCGTTTTTGATCCTAATTGTTTTGGCATTGCTACCATTTTTTTTAGGTTAGTGGCTGATTTATTTATAACATTTTATTATTCTTTTGCAAAGATATTGTTTGTTTTTTATTTACTGCTTAGGAATTTTGTTGTTTTTTTCATATATTAAAAAGTCTCCTACAATTTTTTTATGGTACCCGAGATAGGATTTGAACCTATGACCTTCGCCTTAGAAGGGCGCTGCTCTATCCAGCTGAGCTACTCGGGCATTTTACAAAAATGTTTTATCTTAATTATGGATTTTTCGCAAGGTTTTTTGAATATTTTGAATACTTTCCGAAAACTTGCGCTTTTATGCGATTATTTGTAATATTCCTACAGATTAATCTTATATTATGGACTATAGAGAAGGAGAAAGAGCGCTTAAGGTGTTTCATCACCATCCGACACCTTTTATTTTTTGGTTTTTGGAAATAATTATTGCTATTCTTATTTGTTTTCTGCCACTTTATTTTTTTCAGAAACTTATCCCCTTCAGTGTTTTTTTGGTTTTGAATCTTGTTTTTTTTCTGTTTTTTTCTCTAATAGTTTTTTATAAAAGTGTTGTTTATTGGCTCGATAAACTCATTGTTACAAACCAAAGAATTGTGCATGTGAATTGGGTAAATTTATTTAAACGAAAGGAGTCCGAGGCCATGCTAAACGATATTCAGGATATAAAAACAAGCGAAAAAGGCCTTATTTCCTATATTCCTTTTTTGGATTACGGCACTTTCGCTCTTGAGACTGCTTCTGCCAAGACCACAATTTTGTTTGAACAGGCGCCGGATCCGGAAGGCATTAGACAATATATTTATCATGTAAGATCTCTTTAATGATTGAAAGTAATCTTTCAAATCAGGAGAATTTGGTAAGCCCGACTCTTTTGGAAAGTCCGGTTTTTGAAAACTCCCTCAGACCAAAAACTTTGAATGAATATGTGGGGCAAAGCACTCTTAAAAATAATCTTAAAATTGCAATTAAGTCTTCGAAAATTCGAAATGATACTCTTGATCATATACTTCTTCATGGTCCTGCAGGAACCGGAAAGACCACTCTGGCCAATATTGTTGCTATTGAAGTTGGGACGAGCCTAAAAATCACCTCGGGCCCTGCTCTTGAAAAGGTTTCTGATATTGCATCAATTATCAGCAATTTGAAAGAAAATGATATTCTTTTTATTGATGAAATTCACAGACTTAAGAGTTCCGTTGAAGAAGTTCTTTACACTGCCATGGAGGATTTTGCAATCGATATCGTAATTGGAAAAGGGCCTTCAGCAAGAGCTATGAGAATCAATTTGCCAAAATTCACTTTGATTGGAGCCACTACTAAAATTAGTATGCTTTCATCCCCTCTTCGCGATAGATTCGGGAATGTGTTTCATTTTCAAAATTACAGCGACTTGGAAATTGAGGAAATACTTGTAAGGTCTTCTGGCATTTTAGATGTAAAACTCGATAAAGACGCACTTCGTCTACTCTCATCTTCTTCAAGAAAAACTCCTAGAATTGCAAATCGTTTACTTAAAAGAGTAAGAGATTTTGCGGTTTTTCATGAACTTGAAAAAATCGATTTTGATAATTTAAAACTCGCACTTAATGATTTGGGTATTGACAATATGGGGCTTGATGAAAGAGACCGTGAAATCTTGAGTGTAATTATCGAAAAATTTTCTGGTGGACCTGTGGGCCTTTCAACTATTTCAGCCGCGGTAAAGGATGAAGAAGACACAATTGAAAGCGTTTATGAACCTTTTCTTATTCAACTTGGTTTTCTTGAAAGAACTCCTCGTGGTAGAATAGTTACAAAATCAGCTTATAAACATTTAAATATTAAAAATGTTCAATATGAATAAATTAGTAGTTTTATCAGTTTTAACTGTTTTGTTTTTCAGTTCATGCGGCTCTTATGTCGACAACGGTGGAGCTAAGGCTATGCGAATTTCAGGTATTCTTTCTGTTCAGCCTTCTAACGATCCGAATCCCGGCACACATCTTTTATCAGGGGATGATCTTAAAGTGTATCCGGTTTCCAGTATTCTTGTGAAACTTTCAGATCCCAAATATTTGGGGAATAAAGTAGAACTTATAGGCTCTTTTGATCCATCCACCAATCTTTTTTCAGTTTCAGGAATTTCAGTACTTGAAGAATTAAAAGACTTAGACAGCGAATTAAATGAAGCGGTTTTGGTTGAATATAAAAACTCAGACTTTGGGTTCCAAACAAAATACTATGACAACTTTACGGTTCTAGAAGAGGAAAATAAGGTAATATTCAGTTCGCCGAATTATGAAACGGATAAAGGTGAAGTTTTTGATAAAGTAGAATTTGCGCAGTTTCAGTTTAGTTATGACAGTTCGGTTTTTGATGCGGAACAAAATGACTCACCACTCAAAAATTACCTGGCTACAAATTTTCCCGAAATCAGCAATTTTGATAACTTTGCGACAAAAATCGGTCCTGATTTGCTTGATAGCGTAAGACTTGAAAATGAATTTGGAGGAGACGACTTGTTTTTGTACAGAAATGGTCTAATTTATAGGATTTCTTTTATCCCTAGTGATGCTTTAAATATTGATGCCGAAAATAAAAGAATTTTTGAAGAAATGGTGAATAATTTTACTTTTATCGGTTTTACTGTTGAGGAAAGTTATTCAGATCCATCTGTTGCTACAGGAGAAAACGAAGACGTACTTTCGAATGAAAACATTCAAGAAAATCAAAGTAATTCAACCGGAATTTTATCTTTGGATTATAATAATTCGGACTTCGCAGGTTTTGAGAGTAAATCTTTCGGTTTTAAATCCGTTTATCCGAAACAATGGTATTACGAAGGCATAAATTCGGGAGAACCGGGTGTAAATTATTCATACGTTTTTGCGGATAATGACACTCCGAGTATGGATCCTCTTTACTCCTTGTCCGTAGTCTCATCTATGCCAAATATGTCTTTTAAAGATGTGCAAGTAAATGGTGTTGCTTTGAAAACTTCACGGACGGATGACGAATTTTACGCGTATATCGAAATTTCTGGCAAAAAATTTCTTTGCAAAGGTTCTTTAAATGAAGAGACAAATATTCTTGCGACAATACTTAATGTTAGCTTGCTTTAGTTTCTCTTAAAAGCTCGCTCTCTTTTTCGGAAATTTTTTCATCAAACTCCGAGTCGGACATTTCTGGTTTTTTAGGGTTTTCTCCTCTGAAAATTCCAATCTTAAACGCGTCGATTGCCATTTTTTGTTGTTTTTTTGAATCTGCTTTTTTAACACCGAGAGCCAAGTCCGCAATTTCTTCAATACTCTGCGTAAAACTCTCCGAAAGTCCCATCTGCTCATTAATTGTTTTTGTGATATTCGCTTTTAATAAAAGTATTTCGGGGGTTTTCATATCTCCCATTATCGAAAGAAGGGTTATTGTTTTTTTCCTTGTTTCTTCATCAGACAAATTCATTCCCGTAGTTTCAAGCTCTTTGTTTATATCTTCGTATCCAAATTCTTTTAACCATGTTGTAAGCGCTTTGCTTAATTGAGTTGGATTTTTTTCATTAGCGAACTCCAAAGCGTCAATGTCTTTCTCGTTAAATGCTAAAATATTTTTTACATTTCTAGCTATCATATATTTGTTGAACTTTTCTCCAACTTTCTCATCTGGGTCGACTAAATTTTCACGGTAAGTCGCTTCGTATGCCTTTTTGTAGAGTTCTTTTTCGTTTTCACTTGAATCCGGCAATATCGGATTTTCCAGATACAGTTTAAGAATTCCAACTGTCGTCGGTGTTTTTAGTGATTCCATATTTTCCGACAAGAATTTTATCGCTTCCTCATTCGATATTTTGGGAATGTTTAAATCGGACGTTTCGTCTGTTTTCGTCTTTTCGCCCTGTTCGTTTAAAGTCGATGCTTTGTATATTTCTTTAAAGTATCTTATATTTTCCTCTTTTAAATCAGGATTAAAGGCCTCTTCCATGTATTTTGCGGCGAGGTGTTCTTCTTCATATTTTTTTACCAATGCCAAGTTTTCAAGTGTTTCCTCTTTTATAGTTTTTTCAGAAAGTGTTTTTTGGTCTTGAGGTTCCAGTTTTTTATTTCCATTTAATTTTTCAAGGTTTTTTACAAACACATCATTAATCACGGCATTTTCCGGTATTTTGCTCAACAATTCTGTAGGAGTAAGGTTCAATTCAACCGTATCGTTGATTTCATTTTCAAACCAATCAATCTCTTCATCGGATTTTTTATCCTCCTCGGAAGTTTTAAAACCCAGTAATTTTTTTGCCGTATTTAATGCATTTTTTCCCACACTTACCATTGTGTCAATCACTTCATTATTTCCCTCCAATAAATCTTTTTCGCTTGCGCCTGTATCTGAACTTTCCGATTCAGCCGTGTACAACAAATTTGCGTTTTCAAGTGCACTAATACCATCAACAAAAGCCATTTTATCAGCGTGTATATTTTTTCTTTCGTCAAAAGTGCTTTGTGTCATTAAATACGATCTGGCTTTTTTATATTTGTCGCCGTATTTTCCTTTGTTGTGATTTATTATCTGAACATTTACCATTCCCGAAGCCATCAAATTTTTTAATGTTTCCTTGTCTTTGCCGGCAATTTCTTGAATTCTTATCGATGCATATATCAAATTAATCAATCCTTCCGGCGCTATTAAGGCTTCTTTGTTTTTGTTTATAAATGTTTTAATTTTTTCTTCTTTTTCGGATCCCGCCAAATTATCCATTTCAATCATTTCCTCTATTAATGGCTTGAATTTTAAGTATCTTTCATCATTGAAATAATCCATTTCTTTGATGAAACCGGCCGGCTTTATTAATTTTCTTATACTCACTGTCGCTTTGTCGCCTGAGGCTTCTCCTACTGCATTGATTCTTACAATTTTTCTTAATAATGGATCTTCCAGTATCTTTTCGTAAAGCTCTTTCTGATATCCGAAATATTTGTCATCAAAACTCCGGTTATCTTTTACTCCTGCATTTTCTTTAAGATCGCTTTTTATTTCAGATTTCAATTTACCCGTATTTCTTTCCAACGGATTAAGTAAATATTGAATTAGTTCTCCGCTGTATTTTTTCTCTCTTTTGAAATTTTTCCCTTGGCTATTTAATGTATCGGCTACAAATTGCGCCATTATCATGTCTTCATATTCGTTTTTCAGATTCACTATTTCCAGTACGGGTAATTTTTCGTATTTTTTTACGAATCTTATTTCACCATAAAATCTTTCAAAAATTTTACTCTCTCTGTTTTTTATTAATTTTTGGGTTTCTGTATATTCACTCCCCAGATTCGCAGGTATTCCCAGTTTTTCGTAAATATTTTCCTCCTCAAAGAAAAACTTCAAAGCATTCTCATATTCCTTTACATCTGAAATAATTGCAGATGATATTTCCGCCTTTTCGTCCCACGCCTCGAGTGAATTCAAATATTCATTCGGCGTTAAAGTCATTAAGTCGCTCGCATTATTCAACGAATTTAGATTTTCCAAAATCAGGTCTACATTATTGAACTTACTTGTTTGATTAATTTTTTCAGGTATTACAAGCACTTCGTAGCCTAGATTTGAAAGAGCTTTGTCAATTTCTGCACCTATTACGGCTTCAACAGTTAAATTCTTTTTATTAACTATTTTTTGAAGTGCTTTTTGAGGCAAATTTTTTAATATTTGTTTTTTTAAGTTTTCCTTTGTGGATTTTAAGGTTTCAAGGAATTGTTCTTTATTTTTTTCGTATTTATCGCTTATTTTCTTCAGTACTTCGTCCTTTTTTTCGAGTAGCAATTTTTCCATATTTTCGCTTTGCGAAAGCAGTGCGACTTTGAAATTTTCCAAATCAGATTCACTGATATTTTCAAGTCCGAATGCATTTATTTTTTCATATTCACCCTCAATTCCAATTATCAGGTTTTCAATTTCAGCTTGTTTTTCGGGGCTTAGACTCTTCGATATTCGCCTCCATTCGTCGAATTTTTCTGACATCAAAAGCTCAACATTTAATTTTAGGTTCTCTTTCTCAAGTTGTTTCGACATCAAATCTCCACCTTTTTCGAGATTTTTTTCCGGAACTCCCTGATTTTTAAGTCCCTTTGCCACTAGAGTAAATTAAATTCGTCAAACAAGTTTCTTTCGGGTAACCTTATATTCATCGCTTCCTTTTTCGCATTACTTAACTCCAACATCTTATTATTTGCCTTTTCTATTAACTCCGGATCTGTAAGATTTGAGATTCTGGTATTGATTCCGCTTAAAAATTTTGGTTCAATTTTTGAGTACTCTTCTTCTTGTGTAGTTTCTTCAGGTAATTTCAATAAAGCCTCTTTATTTTCAAATTTTTCCAAATTTTGATTTTGATTTCTCATAATTCGTTTAGTTTATTAAAAAGATTTTCTTCCTCGATTTTTTCTTTTTCTTCAACATCAGACTCCACTTGCTTAATCGAAAGGGATTTAATATATCTGTCGGTTTCTTTTATTTTTTCTATCAATGCCGAAAACGCCGACTCTCTTTTTTCAGCGATCTGCTCTTCCTCTTTGTTTAGTTTTTGAAAAAACGGTATGTAAATTAGTTCCTGTTTTTTAAGCGAAGAATTTTCGATTTTTTCAATCATTTGTTTTTGTTCTTCCAAGCTTAATTTTGAGAAACGAAAACTTTCTTCTATGAGCTTTTTTAGTATCTCGCTTTTTATTTTTGATGTATCGGTCATTTAGACATAATTATATCCAATGATTATATCATATTTTTACTCAATAAACAATTTCAATATCCATTTTTTTTGTTTTAAACAAGTCATTTTCTTTAATTATCATATTTTTATCTATATAATTTAAGTCCCTTAGAAATAATTGACAATCGCCTTTTAGCACTCTAAACTTTAAAGTGCTAACTTTAAACCATTACAACACAATAAGATTACTAAGAAGGCAAGGGCATATCTTCGATTCTAAGCCTAAAAGTGTGTATAATGGAAAGATAATTAACAATCAAAACTAATGGATAATATCGAAAATTTCAATAAACTCACAAAAGAAGCAAAAAAAGCGCTTATGATTGCGCAAGATTTGGCCAAGAAAGAAAAACTAAATTATGTTGGTACTGAGCACATTCTTCTCGGAATTCTTTCACAAAATAACTCCTTAGGAGCTTCAATTTTGTTTAATTTTGGAGTTTCTTTGGAAAATGTGAATTTAGTACTTAAGTCGGTTGGTAGATCCCCAGTTCCCAAGCAATTTTCGGATAATCCCGGCGGACTTTCGGGATATGCGAAAGATGTCCTTGAGGGCGCCTATAGAACAGCCCTCGAATATGGACATGCTTTTGTAGGAACTGAGCATATGCTCCACTCTTTGGTTTCACAAAATAATACCTCGGCTACAGTTATTTTGGAAAATATGAATGTGGCTCCCGATGATGTTAAAGCACAAATTCTTGATATTTTCGACAAAGCCAAGCAAATTCCCCTAAACAATATGGATCAAAACGGCTTTATTCCGCCCGATCAAAATGGCCCGAATATGGGACAAAACATGATGAATCCAGTAGAACTCTTTTTAAACGGTTTGCAAAATGTAATGAGTGGAGCTAAAGGCCAAAAAAACTATCAAAACAAAAACAATCAACCTTCAGGCACACCAGCCTTGGATTATTTTACAAAAGATTTGATTCAACAGGCTAAGAATGGAGAACTTTCTCCTGTTGTCGGACGAGAAAAAGAAGTACTTCGAGTTGTTTCAATTTTATCAAGAAAAACAAAAAATAATCCTGTTCTCATAGGTGAACCGGGCGTTGGTAAAACGGCTATCGTTGAAGGACTTGCGCAAGCTATTTTGGAAGAAAAGGTTCCTGACAATATGTTGGACAAAAAAATCCTTTCACTGTCCATGGCGGGCGTTGTTGCAGGTACCAAGTACAGAGGTGAATTTGAAGAAAGAATCAAGCAAATCATCGAAGAAGCCGAATCCAGTGATAATATTATCCTTTTTATAGACGAACTTCATACTGTTATCGGTGCGGGAAGTGCGGAAGGTTCTCTTGATGCTGCCAATATACTAAAACCGGCTTTATCAAGAGGAAAGTTTCAAGTAATAGGTGCAACCACAACAACAGAATATAGAAAAAATGTGGAAAAAGATCCGGCTCTTGAAAGAAGATTCCAGACGGTAATTGTTGAAGAGCCCAGTGAGGAAGTGACTGTTTTGATGCTAAAAGGACTTCAAAAATCTTTCGAAGAACATCACAATTTAATTATTTCGGATGATGCTATAAATTCTTCCGTTATCCTTTCAAAACGATATGTAAATGATAGGTTTTTGCCTGATAAAGCCATTGATTTAATTGATGAAGCTGCGGCTAAAAAGCGAATCGCTTCGAAAAAATCAAATGAAAAGGTAAAAAAATTGCAAAAAAAATTAAACTCAATAACACTCAAAAAGGAACAAGCTGTTTCGGGTCAAGATTATGAAAAAGCCGCAGAACTTAGGAACGAAGAGCTTTCCTTACTTAAAGAAATTGAAGAATCAAAATATGAAAAAACACCCAGAGAAAAGCGCGAAATTTTGACATCGGAGGATATAGCAAATGTAGTTTCTAATATGACGGGCGTTCCGGTAACCAAACTTGTTTCCGATGATATTAACAAACTTAAGAATCTTGAATCTTCGCTGAAAAAGAGAATTATAGGCCAAGATGAAGCTGTTCACGCTATTGCCCAAGCCATTAGAAGATCTCGAGCTGGATTTTCAGATGAAAAAAGGCCTATCGGTTCTTTTATTTTCTTAGGCCCCACGGGTGTAGGAAAAACTGAGCTCGTAAAAGCTCTTTCCGAAGAGGTTTACAATGATTCTCACTCACTTATCAAAATTGATATGAGTGAATTTATGGAAAGACACAATGCTTCTCGCCTTATTGGAGCAACTGCTGGCTATGTTGGATACGAGGAGGGAGGTCAACTTACTGAAGCAGTTAGAAAAAAACCCTACTCTGTTTTACTCTTTGATGAGATCGAGAAAGCTCACCCTGATGTATTTAATTTGCTTTTACAAATACTCGAAGATGGAGAACTTACCGATGCAAAAGGACGAAGAGTGGATTTTAGAAATACGATTATAATAATGACTTCCAATATTGGCGCTAAAAGACTTACAGAAAGTGCTGCAACGATCGGTTTTTCAAATGATTCCAATGAGTTTGAAAAAGCCCTCAATGATTATAACAATGTAAAAGATGATATTTTAAATGATTTGAAAGATCATTTCAGACCTGAGTTTTTAAACAGAGTAGACAAGGTTGTTGTATTTAGAGCTCTTACTCCTAAAGATATCGAGGAAATTGTTCAACTTCATCTGGGAAGACTTCAAAAACGAATTTCCGGTCGAAAAATAACTGTTAAACCAAGTAAGGGAGCTATTGAACTTCTTTCAAAGGCTGGTTTCGACCCGAAATACGGAGCTAGACCGGTTCGAAGAGCCGTTCAAGAACTTGTGGAAGATCCGCTTACACAAAAGTTTTTGGAAGGTGCTTTTGATGAAGGAGATGAGGTGAAACTCGTTAAGAATGGTGAAAAAATCGATATTGTTCTTAAATAAGTAGTTTGTTTGGCTTGACTTAATGCTTTTTCGATGTATTATGGCTTCGCCTTTTTAATTTTCTTTATTTTATTCGGAGAGCAAAAGAACTTCTTAAAGAGGCTAATAAAACATAAAAAGCTCGCCGAAGACAGGTTATGAAAACAAAGTATATACAAAGTTCCGTAATGGATGAACTTATTTCGGGTTCCTCTTTGGAATTTTCCCCACCAAGTCCAGGTACTCTCGTAGATGGCGTTGTTATCAGTGTCGCTAAAAACAAAATCTTGGTCGACTTGGGAGGTGTCGCGACAGGACTAATTATCGGACAAGAAGCTATGGATAGCCAAAATACTATAAAAACTCTCAAAGAAGGAGATATTATTTCGGCTTATGTTTTAGATGATGAGAATGATGATGGGCTTGTGGTGCTTTCTCTTAGAAAAGCTAGCCAAAAACACACTTGGAATCGATTTGTTGAAGCCTTCGAAAAAGGTGAAACAATCAGTGTTTCACCAAGTGAAGCCAACAAGGGTGGTCTTCTACTTAATATTGACGGAATCAAAGGATTTATTCCAGTTTCCCAACTTGCTCCTTTGCATTATCCACGTGTTAATGGCGCAAATTCCAATCAAATTCTCACAAGATTACAAAAGCTTGTTGGAATGGAATTAAAAGTTAAAATTCTTAATTTGGATAGAGAAGGCGGAAAACTTATTCTTTCTGAAAAGGCTGCCGAATCTGATAAAAGAGATGAGGCTCTTGATAAACTCGAATCAGGCCAGAAAGTTAAAGGAAGAATTTCCGGTATCGTTAATTTTGGTATTTTCGTTACTTTCAATGGGCTTGAAGGACTCGTTCACATTTCAGAAATCGCTTGGGGTCATGTAAAAGATCCGAACGATTTTGGAAAACTAGGAGATGAGGTCGAAGTACTTGTTATTGGAAAAGAAAAGGAAAAAATCAGTCTTTCCATGAAGAGACTTGTTCCAGATCCCTGGGTTGAAGCCGCGAAAAAATATAAAGTTGGTACTATTATTGAAAGTGAAATCAACAGAATCACTCCTTTTGGTGCTTTTGTGAAACTTGATGATGATATTTCAGGACTTATTCATGTCAGTGAAATAGCATCAGACAAAGACCTTGCTAAACCTGAAGAGGCTCTAAATGTGGGAGATAAAGTGAGAGCAAAGATTATCGCAATTGACCCTGATGAGCATAGAGTGGGGCTTTCCATAAAAGCCGCTGATGAAGAAGAAGAGACAGAAGAGAAACCTAGTAAATCAAAGAAAAGTGTTAAAGAAGAAGATGAAGAAAGTAGCGAGGAAGAAGTAAAAGAATAATAAAAAGGGCACCTTCTCCAAAGCGAAGGTGCCCTTTTTTGTACCCAAATTATTCTTCTGTGTCTATTGTATAGGGAGAAAGTAAGTTTTCTTTTTTACCGTCCGATAATTTGTATAAATCCTTATCAATTTTTTTAAATCTGTTTGATGCAATATTGTATGTTTTCACGGTAGTCTCAAGCTGTTTGCCAAGCCGTGAAAAGCTCTCTTCATATTTTTCGATATCTTTTGAGAGTTCGAGTGTTTTTTTAAGAATTTCTTTTACAGATGCCTCGATTTTTAGCGATTTGAGTCCTTGAAGTACGGTTTGCAAATAGGCGTAAAAAGATATTGGAGATACTATTATCACATGCTTTTTGAATGCCATGGAGATAATATCGCCACTCGTTATTGAATCTTTTGAATTATAGTTTAAAAGACTTACATAGATTCCTTCGGCTGGTATAAACATAAATGCAAAATCTGTGGTATTTTCTTCGGGTCTAATATATTTTGAGGTCTCTTCTATTCGGTTTTTTAAATCAATATTGAATTTTTTGATTAGTTCCGTTTTTTTTACCTCGTCATTTTCTGTTTCTATTAGATTGAAGTTTTCAAGCGAAAATTTTGAATCTATTGGGATTATTTTTTCCTGAAAAAATATTACTGCATCAACAATTTCACCGTTTTTGAATTTGTACTGCATTTTGTATAAATCTCCCGGTAGAATATTCGATAGCAGGGTTTCGAGGTAAAATTCGCCCAGTACTCCCCTTTTTTTGGGACTTTTTAATATATTTTCCAGGCTCTGAAGTTTTTCAGAAAAGTTAAGTACTTGTTTGTTTGTCTCTTTGAGTCGTTCAAGTTCTCCAGACACTTCTTTTATTATCTCTCTGTGTTGAAAAAACTGGTTTTGAATCGTTTTCGTAGAATTATTTAAACTTTCGTAAATTTTTTCGTCCATTTTATCCAGTCTTCCAGTAATGTCATTTCGGTCGGTTTTTGTCGATTCCATGAGAATTTTCACAAGTTCATTTTCGGGATTTTCGTTTCTTTTTTTAAGGAGTAGTGAAAGAATTACCACTAGGAGAGCCGTGATAAACGACAATAGAATTAATAGAAAATTATCCATTTTTGTTTTTTAAGTTTCTTGAATTATAGCTTATTCGGCTTTACTTTCACATGATTTTTTCGTAGACTTCTTAAAGATTTTATCGGAAAAAAACAAATTATGTCTAAAAAAATTTCAGATCTTTCGGAAATACTCGGTATCGAGTTGAAAGAACTTAAGCAAAAACTTATTGATATGGGAGCGGAAATAAATTCCAGATCCCGTGTGATTGATGATGATCTTTTTGAAAAAGCCAAAAAGAAATTCGGTTCTATTGAGAAAAAACAAGCTAAAGAGCAGTTTAAAAAAGCTCCTCTAAAAACAAAAGTTGAAAAAATCAAGAAATCCGACCTTCCCAAAGTTCCTGATTTACCGAAAGAAAAGACTCTTGTAGAAGAAGTTCTTGAAGAAGATGATAATGAAGAAAAAGATGTATCAGATTTGTATGAATCGATGCTTGAAATGGAAAGGGAAAGAGAAATTATAAAATCTCAAAGAAAAATTACCGCTGGAAAAGAAGATAAATCCAAATATTTCGAACATAAAAAAGAAGATAAAAATTCTGCGAACAAAGTTATAGAACTTCCAGAACAAATCACCATCAAAGAATTCGCTGAAAAATCAGGTCAATCAGCAGCGAAGATCATCGGTGAACTAATGAAAAATGGTATTCTTGCAAATATTAATCAATTTATTGACTTCGATACCGCTCAAATTATTTCTGATGATTTGGGAATTAAAGTGAAAAAAATTCACACGGTAGGTATGGCAGAAGATTTTTTAAGCGGAGATATTAGTGCTTTATTGAAGCAAGATGATGCTGACGATCTTGAAGATCGACCTCCTGTGATTGTTATTATGGGGCATGTCGATCATGGAAAGACAAAATTGCTTGATAAGATACGCCATTCAGACGTTGTATCGACTGAGGCCGGTGGCATTACTCAACACATCGGTGCTTATCAAATAGAAAAAGATGGAAGGTTTATCACTTTTTTGGATACACCCGGACATGAGGCTTTTACAGCTATGAGAGCTCGAGGAGCTAAAGTTACCGATATTGCAGTACTTGTTGTTGCCGCCGATGAAGGTGTCAAACCACAAACAATAGAGGCTTTGAACCACGCAAAGGATGCTGGTGTTCCAATTATCGTTGCGATTAATAAAATGGACAAACCCGGTGCAAGTCCCGATAAAGTAATGATGGAGCTTGCAGAGCAAGGACTTCAACCGGAGAAATGGGGCGGAAATACTATTTTCGTTCCAATTTCGGCTCTTACCGGTCAAGGCGTAGATGAATTACTTGAAATGATTTTACTTACAGCAGATATGGCTAATCTGAAAGCTAATCCCAACAGAGAAGCTATTGGAACAGTAATAGAATCCCATTTGGATCCAAGTCTAGGTCCTGTTGCCACTATTTTGGTAAATTCCGGTACTCTTAAAATAATGAACAATATAGTAGTGGGACACAGTTTTGGTCGAATAAAAATACTTCGAGATCACAGAGGTAATGCTTTAAGAGTCGCTGGGCCTTCGACTCCTGTTTTAATAGCTGGAATGCATCAAGTACCACAAGCGGGAGATATTTTGCAGGTAGTTAAAGACGAAAAAACCGCAAAAAATAAAGTTTCTGAAATTTTGCTTATGGAATATCATAAAAACCAAAAAGCCTCCGGAGTAGAACAGCTTATTACTACTATCAAGTCTGATAAAATTTTAAAAATAATATTAAAGGGTGATACGAAAGGCACCATTGAAGCCATTCGAAATTCACTTTCAAAAATCAAAGATGAGGAAGTTGCTATTAAAGTGATTCATAGTGCTGTCGGTCCTATAACGGAATCCGATGTAATGATGGCAAGTGCAGGAAATGCAATCGTAATTGGCTTCGACGTAGATTACAATACTCCAAACGTTAAGAAACTCGCTGAAAGAGATAAAATTGAGGTTCGTTTATATAGAATCATTTACAAACTTATTGAAGATGTGACTATGCTTTTGAGCGGTCTTATCGCTCCCGAACAAGTGGAAGTTATTTTGGGCAGAGCAAAAGTAAGGCAAGTTTTCTTCAAAAAGAAAAACGAAATGATTTTAGGACTTGGAGTAATCAATGGAAAACTCGTAAACAAAGCTAAACTTAAAGTTTTTAAAGCCGGTAAAAGTTCTGAGGAAACTCCTGATGGTCTCGGTGAAATCAAATCTCTTCGAAAAGTTGATAAAGAAGTAAAAGAAATTAATGAGGGAAACGATTGCGGTATCAAGTTTGTTGGCGACCCTATTGTGGAAGAAGGCGACATTTTGGAGGCTTACATTATCGAAGAAAAGAAAAGAAATCTTTAAAGTTTGATAAAAATTGAAATAAAAAATTTTAAAATATGCGATATAGTAAATTATTTGGTAAAACAAAAAAAAGCGTTCCTTCCGATAAAGACAGTGTAAATGCAAGGCTTTTGACACAGGCTGGTTTTGTGGAAAAACTTTGTGCCGGAGTTTATAATTATTTGCCACTAGGTCTTCGTGTTCTTAAAAAAGTGGAAAATATCATTCGAGATGAGATGAATAAAGCAGGAGGGCAAGAGCTTCTTATGCCTGTTCTTCATCCGATTTCAGTTTGGGAAAGTACAGGAAGAACAAAGAGTATGGATGAGATTCTTTTTAGAACAGGTCCCGATAAAGAATTTATTTTGGGCCCTTCACACGAAGAAACAATTACTCCTCTTGCTGGTTCTTTTATAAAATCATACAAAGATTTGCCACTTTCACTATATCAGATTCAGGAAAAATTCAGATATGAAGCCAGAGCAAAATCCGGTGTTCTTCGAGGAAGGGAATTTGGAATGAAGGACTTGTATAGTTTTCATACAGATGAAGAGGACCTTGATAGATATTATGAAATAATGAAACAAGCTTATAGTAATGTTTTTAACCGTTGTGGGCTTAAGTCTTATATAATCGAGGCTTCGGGTGGAGCTTTTTCGGATAAATTTTCACATGAATTTCAAATTCCGACAAATGCCGGCGAAGATACGATAATTTTATGTGAAAAGTGCGGTTTCGCACAAAATCTGGAAATAGCCACCGGAAAAATTACAGAAGATGAAAACACCGAAGAAGAGAAAGCTTTGAAAATGATTGATGCTGTTCACGGTCCATCCGTCGAAGATACCGCAAACTTTCATAAAGTTTCCCCTTCCAAAGTGCTTAAAAGTGTAGTTTATGAGGTAGAAGAAGTCGGTCTTCTTGGTGTTCTTATTCGAGGTGATTTGTCAATAAACGAAGTTAAACTCGAAAAATATTTAAAAAAACGCCTTAGACCCGCAAGCGCTGAATCTTTGAAAAGTGCGGGTCTTGTTCCAGGTTTTATTTCCCCTGTTTCAAATCCTGTAGAAATTCCTTTTATTGCTGATCATTCGGTTACAAATATGAAAAATTTCGTAACGGGTGCCAATGTACAAAATTTCGATTTTGAAAATGTAAACATTGGAAGAGATTTTCAAATAAAAGATTTTACCGATATTGTAGAGGTAAGAAATGGTTTTAAGTGTCCGAAATGTGAAAGTTCTCTTAAGGAAATTAAAGCTGTGGAAGCCGGTAATATATTTAAACTTGGTACGAAGTTTTCAGACTCTTTCAATTTAAAATATTTGGACAAAGATGGCGTACTTAAGCCTGTTGTTATGGGTTGTTATGGAATCGGCACTACTCGTTTGGTGGGCACCATTGTGGAGGCTTCACATGATGAAAAGGGTATGATTTGGCCGAAAAATGTAGCTCCGTACAGCGTTCATCTTCTTAAAATCGGAAATGATGATACTTTAAACGAAGCCTGCGAAAAACTATACAAAGAACTTTCGGATAATGGGATCGAGGTCTTATACGATGACCGAGATGAGTCCGCCGGTCTAAAACTCAACGACGCCGATCTTATCGGACTTCCGCTTCGCATCGTCTTGAGTAAAAGGACACTTTCCGAGAATAAAGTTGAAGTGAAAGAAAGAATCAAAGATGATTTTAATTTGATTGATATTTCAGAAATTTTGGAATTCGTAAAAAATTATCTTAATTCTTAAGTTTTCATGAAAATACTTTTACTCGGTAAAAACGGACTACTTGGAAACATGTTTTTAAAACAAATTTCGGCTTTGGAAGGACTGGGACAAGTCTTTGCTTTTGGACACAGCGATTTGGATATTCTTGATTTTCCAAAACTTCGCGATACGGTTTCTACAATATCACCGGATTTTGTAATTAATTGCGTTGCTTATACCGATGTCATTAAAGCGGAACAAGATGAAAGAGAACTCGCTTTAAAACTAAATTATGAAGTATTGAAACACCTGTCCTTGGCTTGTAAAAGTAATGGCACAAAGCTTATTCATTTTTCAACAGATTATGTATTTGACGGTGAGAAAAATGATTTTTATAACGAAGACGATAAGCCAAATCCTTTGAATTACTATGGGCACACAAAACTTCTTGGAGAAAATGCGATTCAAGATGAAGGATGCGATTTTGCCATTGCAAGAACCGCTTGGCTTTTTGGGCCAAACGGAAGGAATTTTGTTGATAGGATGATTGAACTTTCGAAAACAAATCCGGTTTTGAAAATTGTAAACGATAAAGTCGGATCTCCAACATATACCTATGATCTCGCTAAATCCGTATTGGATAATTTTATTTTGAACAAAATTGAAAGTGGCATTTTTCATATCGTAAACGAAGGCGCTTTAACACGTTTCGAAGAGATAAATCTGGCATTTGAATTCAAAAAAATTGATAATACAATTATGCCGGTATCAAGCGATGAATTTCCATCAATCGCAACGGTACCTTCTTTTTCGGCACTTTCAAACAATAAATTAACAAAACTTAGGTCTTGTAAAGACGCACTAAAAGCATATTTATCTTAAATCACATGAATCGAAAAGTGGCTGTTGTGGGAAATACCGATATTACTCATATTATGAGTATGAACAGTTTATTTAAAGATGCGATTTTACCCAGTTATCTGAATAATTTGAGTGTTTCGTTTCAGCCGGAACTCGAGGAATTACATTTGGGTGGAGCTGCTTCAGATGTGGCTTACAACTTAAACTTATTGGGAATTACCCCTTTTCTGTTCTCCGTTTTAGGTGTCAACTTTCAAGAATTTTACGAAAGATTCGAAAAAAACGGTATCACTACAAAATATATTGAACTGCATGATAAACTACTTAGTCCTTCCTCCTATATTTTAAACGATAAGAACCTAAATCAAATTACTATTTTTTCTTCGGCCTGCACCCTCGATCACAATTATTGCATGGACTTTAAGGATCTGACAAAAGACGATGTTGATCTTGCTATTTTATGTTCCAACACTCAAGAAAGAATGATTTCTTTTTCCAGAGATGCACAAAAACGAGGGATTCCTTATATTTTTGATCCGGGACAATCTATCACTTCCATAAATGATGACAATCTTTATGAACTTACTTTTAATTCAATCGGAGTTATAGTAAACGCTTATGAATACACTTTGCTTCTAAAAAAACTTGGAAGGTCGGTAGAGGATCTAACCGAAAGACTTGATTTTGTGGTTCGAACAAAAGGACTTGAAGGAAGCGAAATCTTTACTAAAAATCACTTTGAAACTTCCGTGCCGGCGATTTTGGTAATGAACGCCGAACCAACCGCATGTGGCGATGCTTTTCGAGCCGGCTTTTTGCTTTCTTATTTGGATGATAAAGAAAATTTTGAAAGAGCTTTAAAATATGGCACTGTTGCTGCTTCTTTTGCTCTTGAAAAATCCGGTACACAAAGCCACAAATACAGCCTTGAAGAATTTCATCAAAGAGTTTTGGATCATTTTCCAAATTAAAAATTAGATTTAAAACTCTATTTCGTTAAATTTCTTCAAAGACATTGTTTTAAATTTTTGCATTTTTTCTATTATCTTCGTTTTATTTTCTTCCAAATATTCGTATTTTTCTTGAAGCTTCTCTGTGGTCAATTCTTTTTGGCTAATTATCAGGTCTTCAAGGCCTGCGTATGAAAGAAAAGAGTCTATTTTTTTAGCATAAGAAATCGCTATAAAGGGAGTATCTGTGATAATTGCGCAAATTATTGAGTGCAATCTCATGCAAAGTGCAAAATTTGCTTTGGAAAATTCGTTTAGGATCTCGGTTGGGGTTTGGGTGTAATCTATGCTTTGGCTTGGTGTAGATAATTTTTCAGCTACCGACATGGAAAATATTTCGTCATTTTCTTTTCCGGTTTCAAAGTTTACAAACTTGATATCTTTCTTACCTTCAAGAAATATTGCGATTTCTTTTATTAAATTGGGCCTTATCGAGGAAATCTGTCTTAGGGCCACTAATGTGTTTTTTCTTTCCTGATTTTCGGGAGATTTAATGCAGAGGGCTGGGTCGCTTATTACATGTATTTCTTTTGTAATTCCGATTTTTTGCAAAATATCTTTGGAAATTTCGTCTCTTAAATAAATTTTATCTGCCTTATTAAAAACGAATTTTATAAGGTATCGAATTATTCTGGGAGTATTATCCCCTACGCTTTGACAAAACATAATTAGATTTTTTTTGTAAAAGATAGCGAAAAGGGCTTGTAACGCCCAAATAAAATTTGCTTTAACGGAAGGTCCTCCAAAGAGATTTCCTCCACCCAGAAGAAAATAATCTGTGTTTTTTAAGGCTTCTAAATTTTCTTTTTTTGAAAATAAAAATTTAAAAAAACTTTTAATCCCCGCCGGGAATTTTGGATAGTGATTAAGTCCGTATATTTCGTCTGTATGTTCGGAAAGAACGGAGATTTTAAAGTCTTTTAGGGTCGTTTTAGCGCCCAAAAGAATGAGCTCGTCGCCCGTGTTTTTAGCCCCGTAATTTCCGCAAATCAGTATCTTTTTCATTTTTTAGTACAAATGATTTTCTATGAATATCGCACTTTCCGATTTCTGAGATAATTTTTCTGTGGTGTCTTGTGCCATAACCTACATGCTTTTCAAAGCCGTATTTCGGGTAAATCTTGGCATAATGATTAATCATAATGTGGTCCCTTGTTACTTTCGCTAAAATCGATGCCGCTGATATTGATTTTACCCTCAAATCCCCTTTTACTATAGTGATATATGCGGAGTCGAATATTTGTTTGTCTATTCCATCCACAAGGACTAATTCAGGTTTTTTTATAAGAGCATTTAAACATTGCTGAAAACCGAACCTGGTGGCCGCCGAGATGTTTAATTTATCGATTATTTCGCTTGGAACTATCGTGATTGCGAAATCGAGGCAATCATTGATAATTTTTGAAAACAATACTTCTCTTTTTTTAGAAGAAAGAAGCTTTGAATCCGTTAAGCCTTTTATTTTTATTTTTCCTTCGAACATTACCATCGCGCAAACTATAGGTCCTGCGAGTGGCCCCCTTCCAGCTTCATCCGCTCCGGCAATAAAAAAAATGCCCTTTTTTTTGAGTTGTTCTTCCAGGTTTAATGTTTTTGGAGAACGAACGGGCATTTTTAGTTTAATTTATGCGTTTTCTTCTTTTGTTTCAGGCTCTTTATCCTCTTCAGCTTTTTTCTCTTCGGCAGGTGCTTCTTCGGCAGGTGCTTCTTCGGCTGGTGCTTCCTCGACAGGTGTTTCCTCAACAGGTGCAACCTCGACAGGTGTTTCCTCAACAGGTGCAACCTCGACTGGTGTTTCCTCAACAGGTGCAACCTCGACAGGTGCAACCTCGACAGGTGTTTCTGTGTTTTCAATAGTCTCTTCAACTTTCACTTCCTCTTTTACCTCCTCAACTTCCACTTCAAAATCTCTTGAACTGTTTTCAATTTCTTGGCCAAGTAGTTCTTCTCTCATTCTTGCAGATTTGCCAAATCTTTCTCTTAAATAATATAATTTTGCTCTTCTGACTTTTGCCGATTTTACAACTGTAATTTTATCAATGTTTGTCGAGTAAAGTGGAAATGTTTTTTCTACGCCCACACCATCAGTTACTTTTCTCACCGTAATGGTTTTATCAGCACCATATCCGCTATTTATTTTAATAACCAATCCTTGGTAGTGCTGAATTCTTGTCTTATCGCCTTCTTTGATTTTTTGTGAAATTTTCACAGTGACTCCGGGGCGAATATCCGGCATTTGTTTTTTAACTGCTAGTAATTGTACTTCTTGAAGTAAGTTCATCTTATTAATTTAAATTTGCGAGTTTTAATATATATAAGGTTTTATCTTAAATCAAGCGTTTTTTAGGCGATTTTGGCTGAAAACTACAGTTAAAATACTATATTTTTAATTGGAATTTTGTTTTCAGGGTTTTGCGTGAGATCTTTGATAAACCTATCGTTTAAGTTTATTCTGTATCTAAAATCTTCCTCAGATATTATTGCGAATTTCACGGGGCGAACCGTAGAAAGCTCATGGTTGAGGTAATGTGTAAGCCTTTCCCTATCTACTTTTCCAACAATCAGCATATCTACGGGATCAGTGGGTTTATCGATAAATACACCACTTAAAACAAGAAGCATTATTTCTCCGTATTTCTCGAGTTCTTTCGATATATCGGTATCTTCGGACATTGATTTTTTAATGATACCTTTTAGTTCGGGGTAGATAAAAAAAGATTTATTTACCAGATAAAACTTTTTACGGTTTTTTACCTTGGACTTAAGAAGTCCGGCTTTTTTTAGATTGTCAAGTTCTCTCCTAACGGAGTTTATTTGCTCATCGAGTTTTCTTGTGAGTTCGCGGATGTAAAATTCCTCATCTTCGTTTAAAACAAACAGAGTGAGGAGTTTTATCCTCGTGTTTGAGGTAAAAATCCTTTTTAGCATACCTTTTTGTTAGCCCTTACGAATACAATTTGTATTCGGTTAAAAAGTATACGCTTTGAAATTAAAAAGCAATAAAATTTTTGTTCATAAAACTAAAATGCGCTGTTCTCTTCATCTTCTTCGTTGCTATTGAGCAACTTTTGTATAAATGCGTGGTAAAAAGCTCCAGTGAGTATGCCTATTACCGCGATTCCCAAGATTACAACTGTCGGGTTTGAGTTTATGGGAAAAAAGAAGAACAGTAAATTTGAACAGGAGGATCCTATGTTTTCAAAACCGAGTATTAAAATCAGTACTGTGAGAAGTACGGACATTACCAGGTAAAATGTTTTCATTTTTATATTTTTAGGCTTTAAGAGGCGAAAATATTATCAAAAAATTTCTTAATTGCGAGTCTGTTTGTAATTGTAGCTTTAAGACTTCCTTTCTCAAAATCTTCCATAATTTTTTTGTGGTCTTTGTCTGAATAATATTTCTTGATTTCAGATAGCTCTTTTTCGATTTCTTCGTCCGTGACTTTTATATCGTCGATTTCCATGGCTTTTCTTAGAGCAAGGCGTGCTTTAAGGCGTTTTTCAGCTTCTTTTTTGTGTTTTTCTTTAAATGCTTTTTCGTCCGTGTTGTTTTGCTTGTAGAAGTCTTCAAGTGTCATTTTTGAATTAGATAGTCTGTGCTCAAAATCATGAATAATGTATTCGGTTTCTTCATCTATCATTTCGTCCGGAAGGTCTACTGTAAAAGCTTCTATTAATTTTGAGATATATTCATCTTCAGCCTTTTGACGACCTTCCATCTTTTTTTGTTCTAAAACGGCGTCATTTAGCTCTTTTTTAAATTCTTCCACGCTTTGCTTTTTTGAACTGATTTTTTCGACCAATTCTTCGTTTAGTTCCGGCATTTCAGGCGTAAATACCGCCTTTATTTCCGTCTTGAAAGTGAGAGTTCGATTTTGAAAGTCTTTTTTATGGTAATCGCCAGGGAAAAGGACTTTTAGATCCTTAATGTCGCCTTTTTTGAGGCCTTCAAGCTGATCTTCAAAGGATTTTACTATCATGCCCTCTCCAAGAACAATCGGGTGATTTTTGGATGCTGTGTTCTCAACGGGTTTTCCGTCATCGTCGAATCCTTCGAAATCAAGCTCGACCCTATCACCTTTTTTGGCTGGAGTATCAACTTCGTTCCATTTGATGTGGCGTTTTTTGAAATTGTCGATGATTTCCGAGATTTCCTTTTCGGTCACCTTAGGTTCCTCGATTTTTACTTTTATAGATTTGTGGTCTTTGAGAGTGCCTTCGGGAAAAACGGCTACGGTTAGAGTGTATTTGAAGGGAGTTTGGCTGTCTACCTGTAGTGATGGCCGTGAAATTACATTTAATTTCTCTTTTAAAATGACTTCCACGTAATATTTTTGGATGGCTTTTTCTTTGGATTCTTCGGAAATATAGGTCTCGCCGAGCTTTTGGACAAGCATTTCTTCGGGAACATGGCCTTTTCTAAAGCCCTTTATTTCCACTTTTTCGGAAAGATCTTTTAGTGTTTCGGCTCTATGTTTTGAGATGTCTTCGTCGCTTAATTCAAAAGAAATTTGGATTTTTGACTTTTCAAGCGGTTTAATTTCGTAATTCATTGTAGTTTTGGCTAATTTATTTGAGTTTACCCAAGCATTATATTTTAAACAATTGCCTTTGCAAGGGATTTATGGTAAAATGATGAGAAAATAAAAACAAAAATATGTTTGAGAAGAGGTTTTTATATTATGCAGATGATTATGCTTACTACAAACTTAAGGAAACAAGACTTATTTATAATACAAATGTTCCAAGCAATCCTGGACAAAGTCCAAGTTTAAGTCAGCTTCCTGATGATTTTGAAGCGCAAAATAAAAGAAGTATGGTTTTACACGATACTCAAATAGGTCTTTCTACTGTTTTAAGCCAGGAGGAAAAGGATAAAATTGATTCGATTAATAAGGCGAAAGATGAAATTTCCACTTTTGATAATTCTTACGGGTATGAAAATGACCCTGTAAAAATCGAGGAGTTTGAAGTTGAATCTAAAAAGAGCGAGGACGAATTTAGTCCGATGACACTTTCGAAGCTTAAAGAAGAGACGAATCCCGATTATAAAAACTGGAATTATACAAATAACGAAGGACTTTCGAAAATCCTTGTGGAGCTTCGGGCAATGAAAATCAATACAGACTCTCCTTTTTACAAATCGTTGTTTTCAATACTGTATAATGCGAACGCTTATATTACAGATGGGGATTTTCCCGCAGGAGTTGAAGCTAGAATTTTTGCGGATCCGATTAAATATGAAGCTGAAATCGGTCAAATTGTTGATAAGGATAAAAACTTTAATGGCAAGCTATATATTGCTTCCATTAAACATATTATCGCCATTCAACAAATGTTTCTTAAGGTTGATGTTGATACTTTTGTGTCGGAAGAAGCTTCTTGGGGAGATAAAGCAGGTGATAAATTAAATGGTGTTGTCGGAGATATCGGTAAAGATTTTAAGAAAGCTCTTAAAGAAAAGAACTTACCAAAACTCTTAATGTATGGATTTGGTGGATTTTTGGCTTACAAGGCAGGGCAAGAAATATGGGATACTAAAGGAGGCAAAGGTGGTCTTTATATAGGCGGTCTTGCGGCTCTTGTGTATTTAACTGGAAATGGAAAAGCTTTTGAGAAATATTTAAATACTCAGGGTATAACGCCGGATAAAGCAATTGACCAAATCATGGATTATTCCGGAGATGGAGGTGCTTTGAAAGGTTTTTTGGAATCAATAGGTGCAAATCGTGAAAACCTGGAAGATATTTTGGGAAGTGTTCCAAATTCAGTTGATAATCTTGAATATATTGTGAATCAAAGCTCAAGCCCCGCTTCCATAGAGGTAAAAAGAAGGGGAATAGACGAAGAAACCCTTACAAAACTTAAAGATACTAATTTGGCAGATCTGATTGAACTTAAAAAAATGTCTGATCAGACCGATCCTATGGCGAAATTTATCCCTCCCAATCATGAGGTTCTAAAAGGCATATTTCCTGAATATAGGTTTGTAAAAAATCCTGTTTTCAGGAAAGAAACGGAACTTGCGGAAATAAAAAAGCAATCGGGAATTCTTGAAACCGGAGGCATAGATTCTTCTTTTACGAATTATGTAGATATGGGAAAGATGATTTTTAATATCGTGGCCGCCATGCAAATCGGTTATGACGATATTGTAAAGCCAAATGATAATAAATATAGTAGAATGTCCTTTGATGAAGCAATGAAGAGCCCCGAGTGCGAGGGAATGAAAGTAAGGCATTTTCTGCATGCTCTAAGAGAATACACGATTAAAGACTTTAAAGAAGCGGTGGAGAGTTTCTTTGCATTTTCAGACAAAGCGCTTGGTGATAAAAAAGATGATTTTGATTTGAAAATAAATTCTCAAAACCGAAAAACCGGAATATACAATGTGACCGTTTTTGGCATGCCAATGAGGGCTTTTAAAGACACTGCTACTAGTCAAATTATACTTTACCTGACTGAAGATTTGCCAGATGGAGAACCCGTAAATGAAAATCATAAGGTGTTTTTAGTTTTGCCGGATGAGCTTAAAGATGGTGTTTTTGAACAAAAGTTTTCTGAAATTGTGATGAAAGATAAAGAAAAAATAGAAACGACCATTCCGAGTAAAACTGTCGAAATCATGGGTAAAAAGTATGAAAAAAAAGATATGGAAATCGGAGATTTCAAGAGGGTTTCCGGTGTTTGGGTGATAAATGTGGTATCCAAATCCGAAAAAGCCAATGGAAACGAGGTAATTCTTTATGTAGGTGAGGTCAATTTTGATGCAAAAGGTAAACCGGTCGTGAAATTTTCCGAAAGGACAGATTTTAAAGATAAAAAGACAAGATATGAGGCTAAAATCAGTGCTGAAGCTGTTTTGGACAACTCTAGTTTCGTTCATATCAAAGAAATTTTCACAAACAGAAATCTGATGGATGCGAGCTTTACGGATCCACTTGAATTTGAGCCAGTTAAATTAACAACAGATGGAGATTTTGAGTTTAAATTGAATGGCTTATCTTTAAAAGCAATTTACGACAAAGATAAGAACACTTATGAAGTGTATTCTCTTAATGATAACCTATTTAAATTTGAAGCCCCAAGCGATTTCAAAAATGGACTTTTGGTAGATACTTTTGTAAAACCTCATGAAGCAGAAATTTTGAAGGGAGGAAAAATAACTTTTAACGGAAAAGAATATCAAGATTCAGATAAAACAATAGATAATATTTATTGGGATTCTGGAAAGAAAGCCTTTGTCGCTCGCATTGTCTCTAAAGACGATCAAAAAATCCACTTACAAGATGCTATAATTAAATTTGACGAAAATAATAATCCACAATTAGAATTTAATATCGCAACTCAGGTTAAATTAGAAGAGGTGGCTAAACAACAATCAATAGCAGATCAAGTTGACCAACTTAACGAGGTGAATGAGACTTTAAAAACAATTTCCCGGCCATTTTCCGGAGGTATTGGTAACCTTGACGGATATAAATCACCTGATAATTACGAAATTTCTCCAGATGGTAAAGAAATTACTATAAAAACTTTTGGTCATTCTTTTATTCTATATAAAGAAGATGAAAATCAATGGAATTTTAAAGAGTCCAAACTTTATGCGTACAAAGGCTATACATTACAACAAGCTATCATCATGGCTGACTTTGCTAATAAGGTTTTTGAGGCAAGGAAAGGGGTAAGTAAAGAAATTCCAATATTTTTTTTGGAAGGCGAATTTGTTTTCGGAATTAAAACTTCCTGGACTCAAACTAAAGCCAAAACTTTTTTACCAAAAAATGAAGTCGCTCTTATGAGAAAGTTTTTTCCAAATAAAGACTATATCGGTTGGACAAATAATGTCATAAAACGCGTTGGCGACCTTTTCTCTTAAGGATATTTCTTTAAATCCTAATTTTTTATTTGAGATGGATTATTAAGTTTGTTTCACTTTTTTCAAAAATTCCCTTGATTTATTTTGAAAGTTAAGTATATTGATATTGTATTTCGAATACACAAGATTATTTAATTGTTTAGAGAAAGCGGTAAAGAGTTTCTGCTAGGGTCTAAGGCAGGTTAAATATAAGACCAATTGACAAATGAGCTGTTCCGCAGTTCTAAATAATCTCTTGCTAGACTAGGTGCGTCAGGCTTTCACTTGATGAAACGCGTGATACTCCCTAAATCAGGCAGGTCCCTTTGCCCAAGTTGGTAAAGGTGCATAAAAAAAGACTTCTCAAGTTTCTTGGAAAGTCTTTTTTTGTTTGCCTTTTTTAGTAACATCAATTAAGATAAGCGCGCAAAAAGCACATGGTGAGCTTAGCTCAGTTGGTTAGAGCATCGGGTTGTGGTCCCGGGGGTCATGGGTTCGAATCCCATAGCTCACCCCATAAACTTTCGGAAGGATTTTTGCAATAATTAATTTTACGCAACTTTTGAATGCTTCTTAAGGCTTTAACAACTCTTTTTCTTTTAAATCAAGAACTCCCCGAAGAATAAAATTTGCGAAATACTGAATTTTTTGGTCTTCCATTAAGACATTATGCTGTTTTGTGTATTCAAAAATTATAAAAGAGGTAAGTTCGGTAAGTTTTTTTTCTAAAATTAAGCCGTTTTCACTGTGAATAAGAGATTTTTTAAGTATTTTTTCATTATTTTCTAGCGCGTAATCTATCAATGATTTAATCCACAAATTCAGCTCTACCTTCATTAGAGGGCTGAAATCAGTCTCTTCACCGAATATTGCAATTTTCGTCTCTGATGGATCAAGCTCCCCTAAAATGCTTTCTATTTCTTTATTTGAAAGACGAATAATAGCTAGTATAAAGCCGGCTGGGATGTTTTTTTCCAGACAATCCGTGATTTTACTAACCAAAACTGTGTTTTTCGAATTTTTAATAAAATCAAGGAGGATTTTGTATAAATCCTCCTCTTTCTTTTTATGCTTTTGTTCTTTCTTTTTGGCAGCCCGCATCTCTTTCGCAGCTTTTTGCATTTTTTCCTCGAATGCTTGAATTTCCGCTTGGCTTAGCCCCTCTTTCTTATCTGACGCGCCGAAAACTTCAAAGTTTTCCATTTATTAAACGGCGGTTACATCTACAAAAATATCTTTGTATTTTCTTCCGTTGAATTTTTTCACCGATTTTTCTCTGTAGTTGACTACCCCATCGGCAAGCGAAAAAATTGTAAAATCTTTTCCCATTCCAACATTTTTACCGGGGAAATATTTTGTACCTCTTTGTCTGATAATAATTCCACCCGCTTTAACGGCTTGGTCTCCATACACCTTTACTCCCAGTCTTTTGGCCTTGGAATCTCGGCCGTTTTTGGTACTACCACCCGCTTTTTTATGTGACATATTTGTGATTGTTATCTTATTTTTGCCCGTGTATATTAAAAGCTTTGTTTTGTTTTTGCAAGATTAAATCGTTTTGTGGTATAATTATATGAATAAATTATGCATTTATGGGCTTATTTTCGAGAAAAATCAGATTTTCAGTCCTTATTTTGGTCTTATTAACAAGCACCGTGGGGCTAGGTGTAGCGGACAGTTTGGAAAACGATGCTCAAATTTTAAAATTTAAGATAGAACAGGGCTTTAAAGATGCAAAAACAGAACTTAGACAAGTTCAAAACGATGTATCTGACACCAAATATCATCTCTCCAAGATAGCCGAAACCAAAGTGGATCTGGAATATCAGCTTCGAAACTTGCAGGAAGCGATTTCAAACACTGAAGAAAGACTTTCTCTTTTGATAGATCAAAGTGTAGAAACTGAAAACGAAATAGCTCTTATTGAAGAAAAAATTGATATTGGAGAAATCGCTTTTGAGTATCAAAAGCAGGTTCTCGAGGACTATATCGAGATATTATACATTGAAGAAAGCAAATATTTTGAATTTGGAAAAAATGACTTTTCCCCTTTGAAACTACTTCTTTCTGATGAAAGCATAGGGGAAAATCTTAAAAATTTGGAGTATTTAAATCTTTTAAACGAAACCGCATTTCATATTCTTGATAAGTTAAACCAAATTTCCTTTGATTTGGAAACTTTAAAATCCGATTTATCTGAAAAAAGCAATTCTCTAATAGCTCTTAAAGATCAGACTTTTAAAGAAAAACAGAATTTAATTGAGCAACAACAGGCAAAAAAGACCTTTTTGGCTTCAACAAAGGGTCAAGAACAAATTTATCTACAACTTCTCGAACAAAGCAAACTCGAACAAAATGACGCGGCTTCGACTGTTAAAATACTTAATCAAGCCATTCGTGATATAGAAAAAGAAATCGGTGACACGGGCACTTTTGATCCGAGCAAATATAAAAATCTGCTTGGAATGGACTTTTCGACAATCAGTGAATTTAGAAAGAACTATATCTTAAACGGTGGTGGCGCGGTGTTTGATTGGCCGGTTGATCCGTTTAAAGGACTTTCCGCCTATTTTAGAGATCCGGGTTATGCGGGGGTGTTTGGAGTTCGTCATAATGCTATCGATATTCCGGCTTATCAAGGAAGCCTTGTTCGAAGTGCGGCCGATGGAATCGTTTATAAAACTAAAGATAACGGCTATGGTTACAGCTATATAATTGTCGCTCATGCGGATGGATTTTCCACAGTTTATGGTCATATTTCAAAAATTATGGTAAGTCCGGGAGAAGTGGTTTCCATGGGAAGTATTTTGGGTCTTTCCGGTGGTATGCCGGGCACACTTGGAGCCGGATATATGACTACGGGACCGCATTTGCATTTTGAGATGATGAAAGACGGCGAATATATTGATCCTTTGTACTATTTGCCATTATTCGTTTTAACCGAAGAACAAGTTGAATGGCTTCCTGATGTGTATTTGGAACTTTGGAGGCTTTCCGTTTTGCAAAAATCGGGTGGGAAAATCGAGAGAAATACTGTCGAGTTTTCCGAATAATTGCGGTATTTTGTTTTCGTAATATAAATATTTTTATGAACGATTTTTTGACGATTTTGCAAAATGAATATCCGGATGCTAAAATTGCTCTTGATTATGAGAACGGTTTTCAGCTCCTTGTGGCAGTGATTTTGTCCGCGCAATGCACAGATGAAAGGGTCAACAAAGTAACACCTTCGCTTTTCGACAAATATCCGGATGCGAAAGCCTTCTCTGAGGCCGATATTGAAGATATAAAAAAGATGATTTTTTCGACGGGTTTTTACAATAATAAAGCCAAAAATATTCTTGCGGCTTCAAAAATAGTAGTTTCGGAGTTTGGAGGTGAAATCCCGAAAACCATGAATGAGATGCTAATAATACCTGGTGTTGCAAGAAAGACCGCCAACGTGGTTTTAAGCGAGCTTTACCGGGTTTTTGAAGGGATTACGGTAGATACACATGTGATAAGGCTTGCGGGCCGCCTTGGGCTTGTGGATGATAAATTAGTGAAATCAAAGAATGCCGTAAAAATCGAGCAAGAACTTATGAAAATTGTGCCGAAAAAATATTGGGGATTATTCCCCCATTTTCTTATTTTGCACGGAAGAAATGTGTGCAAGGCAAAAAAGCCGAATTGTAAAGGATGTGCGCTTAATAAAGTGTGTCCCTCAAGTGGAAAAGTGTAAAAATTTTTTTTTGGGGGGGGTTAGGCTTTTTGAAAATTGATTGACGAGATGGGTCCGGATTGGTAGATTTTATTCGCTTTAATAAATCTCAATGGGGCGTGGCCAAGTGGTAAGGCAGCGGGTTTTGGTCCCGCCATTCGTGGGTTCGAGTCCTACCGCCCCAGCCAGTTAGGAAATTGCGATTTTGTGGTCGAAATTTGCAACGATTTTTCCAGTTGGCAAGCCACTTTTTGCCCCGTGAGCCGGAAGTTCGAGCCGATTTTTTGCAGAAACTTTCGTTTCTCTTCCAAATTTTCGGTGTCCGCTTTGCGGATGGCTTGGTGAGCCGATAAAATCCATTCTCTGAATGGTTCGAGCCAATTATTTCCCTTCCGCCCAAAATTGAGCTTTTCTTTGATGTCGATTTTGGAATTGATGATTTTTTCTTTGGCTTTTGTGTATTCTGTTTCGGATATTGTTTGGTCGAGGTATGCGTCCAGTAGGCGCATTTGTTTTTCTTCAAGTTTTTTAAGTTCCAGTTTAAAATTTTGGGCGGAAGGTTTTTCGGATTGTGCCTTTTTATAGTCCTTCTCCCATTCTCGGAGGAATTTGTCTTTTAAGTCCGTATTCAAAGCAACTTTTTGAAAGAGCTCATTGAGTTGCTCAATAAGTGGTTGTTCTTCAAGATATTTTTGACTGCAAACAACATTCTTTTTTGCACATCTGTAATAGGTGTAAGTGCGGCCTGACTTTTTTGTTTTCTTTTCGGCTGTTATCGAGCGGCCGCACTCACCGCATGTAAAAGTGCCACGAAAGGCAAAAGCCAACATTTCTTTTGCCTTTCGTGGCTTTCCTCTTTGTTTCATAGCTTCCTGAACTTTGTCAAAAAGTTGCTTTGAAATAATTGGCTCGTGACTGCCTTGGTACATTTCTCCCTTATGGATAAAAACTCCATAATAAAATGGATTTTTTAACATTTTCTGAATTTTCGATACAGCTAAGGGTTTCTTTTCATATCGGCTCACCAAGCCCAAAAAAAGTGACAATTTTTGTAAATATTTAAGTGAATATTTGCTAGTGGCATACGCCAAAAACAATTTTTTTATGATTTTTGATCTGGTCGGGTCTTGCACTATCGTATGAGTTCTTAAATCGTTCAAATATCCGGGGTGGTGCAAGACCCGGCCATTCTCCACGTCTGAGTTTTTGGCGTATGCCTCGTTTAACATTCTCCGAAAGGCTATCAACGTAATATTTACTTTGCCCAAAAGCGATATTGAGCATGAATTTGCCCTGCGGTGTGTTATCAAACCAGAAAGTGAGGAATTTTAGCGATTCAATCTTGCCTGTATCTACGAGATAAATGATTTTGCCTCCATCAATTGAATTGCGAGCCAGTCTATCGGGATGCCACGCTAAAATTCCAACCTTTTCATTACTGGTTTCTATTTCAGCAATCATTTTGTTAAAAACAGGTCTGCCTGGAGATTTGGCTGTTTTACTTTCTATAAATTCTTTTGCTATTTGCAAATTTTCTTTTCGGGCAAATTCATGCAACTCGGTAATTTGTGCTTCTATTGATAGCACTTGTCTGTCTTCTTCGTCAGTTGATTTTCTGGCATACAAAAAATATTTCATAAGCAATTAGTGGTTATCGCTTTTGGGCAAACCGTGCTTCGCACGGAAAAATTGTCACTTTCTTTCCGAAAATTTGGAAGTTTCGCCTTCGGCGAAATGCAAAAAATCGGCTGTTCAGTCGCAATGGTAAAATTATCGTACCATTGCACTGAACTTTGCGCTCCGTGCAAACGAACTTCCGGCTCACGGGGCAAAAAGTGGCTTGCCAACTGGAAAAATCGTGGCAAATTTCGACCACAAAATCGCAATTTCCTAACTGGCTGTCCTTCTATGAAGAAGTTCGGACTTATTTTAAGGAAAAATATGAATAAATGATAGAGCTTCCTAGGAAGCTCGCGGCCGCGCCGCCCGCCCCCTCTCGGGCGGCGCGTGTGAGAACATCGTGCCAAACCCAAGGAAAGAAGGGCGGGAAGGCAAAACCCCCCCCCCCAGACCCCCTCCTTTTTGCCTTCCCGCCTCAAAGAGCCGCCTTTTTCGGGGCGGTTGATTTGTTTTCTAATAGATTGACTGTACTGGTTGAATTGCATAAACTGTTTTTGTAGAGCTAAAAATTATTAAACAATATATTAGCAGTAAAATATTACTAATAAATTTATTCAATGTCAAAGACTCTTACAGTTGTTGCTAGAAATATAAAGAAATATCGAACGGAACAAGGTATTTCTCAAGACAAGCTTTCAAAGTTGGCAGATGTAACTTTCCATACAATCGCTAAAATTGAATCAGGCGCAACACCTAATCCCGGAATTGAAACGGTTAGCAAAATCGCGAAAGCTTTAGATGTAACTGTCAATGATTTATTAGAATAATCACATTGACAGTGAGTGTATGCTCACCTTAAAATAAAAATACAATTCTCTCATTCTTAAAAAAATAACCATGCCAACAACCGTTTTAACAAATAGTACAAAAACAAAATCTCCGTTTATTGGAATTTCCAGTTCAAGAATTAAGAAAATTTCTACTAAACCTTTTTTGAAGTGGGTAGGAGGGAAAACGCAGCTCTTAGAAGAATTAAAAAAATATGCACCTAAGGATTTTAACAGGTATATTGAGCCTTTTGTTGGTGGCGGTGCGTTATTTTTTGACTTGGCTCCTCAAAAAGCAATTATAAATGATGCAAATGAAGAATTAATGAATACTTATGCTGTATTGAGAGATTCTGTTGATGAGTTGATAGATGAGTTGTCGGGATATGTTTATGAAAAAGATTTTTATTATGAGATGCGAGCAAAGGATCCTTCGAAACTATCTAAAATAGAGAGAGCAGCTAGAACAATTTACCTGAACAAGACTTGTTTTAACGGAATTTATCGAGTCAACAAGAAAGGCCAATTTAATGTACCAATAGGAAGGTATGCTAATCCAACTATTTGTGATGAAGAAAGATTAAGAACAGCTCATTTGGCTTTGCAAGATGTGATAATCGAATGTGATAATTATATGAACGTGCTTTTGAAGCACGCAAAAGAGGGAGATTTCATTTATATTGATCCTCCATATCATCCTGTCGGTAAATATTCTGATTTCAAAAGGTATACAAAGGATTTTTTCTATAAAGAAGATCAAGTTGCTTTAAGGAAAGAGATTCTGGAATTGAAAAATAGAGGGTGTTTTGTTATGGCTAGTAATTCACATTGTGATTTTATTTTAGATTTGTATAAGGACTTTGATATTAAAGTTGTTTATGCGAAACGATTTATTAATAAAAATGCTTCCGGTCGCGGAAATGTTAAAGAAGTAATAATTTTATGAACCCACAACTAACAATAAAATTAGAGGAGTTTAAGATTGCACTAGATCAGATGAAATATTTTCCTCCTACTAGATTTATGGGAAGTAAAAGCAAGCTATTGGATTTTATTTGGGAAAATGTAAAAGGTTTTAATTTTGACTCTGTTTTAGATGCTTTTAGTGGAAGTGGTTGTGTCGGTTATATGTTTAAAACCAAAAGAAAAGAAGTTTCTAGCAATGATTTGTTGCAATATTCTTTCAATGCGGCTAAGGCGAGCATAGAAAATAACAGTTCTCTATTAGATAAGGATGATTTAGTAACCTTGCTTGGTACTCCGATTAAAACTGATGGATTTATAAGAGAAACTTTTCGTGATTTATACTTTACAGATGAAGAATATTTATTTTTAGAGCAGGTTTGGCACAGGGCTCAAACACTAAATGACGAACACAAGAAAGCAGTGGCTCTTTCTGCTCTTTGTAGAGCTTGTATTAAAAAAAGACCTAGGGGAATTTTTACATATACCGGAAATAGATATAATGATGGGAGAAAAGATCTGAGGACTACTTTAAAACAGCATTTTATTGATGCGGTAGAAATTTTTAATAACGCCGTCTTTGACAATAATCGTCAAAATGCCTCTACTTGTGGTGATATTTTTAATCTAAAAAGAAGGAATTTCGATCTTGTTTATATCGATCCTCCTTATTATTCAACGCGTTCAGACAATGACTATTTACGAAGGTACCATTTTGTTGAGGGGCTTTGCTCATATTGGCGAGATGTAGAGATTCAATACTCTACAAAAACCAAGAAAATCAAAAAGTATGCAACTCAGTTTGATTCTAAAAACACTGTTTACGATGCGTTTTATAGATTGTTTTCAATGTTTAGAGAATCGATTTTAGTTGTGTCTTATTCGTCAAATTCTTTACCGACCAAAGGGGAAATGGTTGAAATTTTAAAACAGTATAAACGTAATGTTGAAATCAAAGAATTTGATTATAAATACTCATTTGGCAACCACAACCACAAGATTGGGGACAACAAAAATGATGTTAAGGAATATTTATTTATAGCTTATTAAGTTATGAAACAATGGAATATAGGAAACACAACCATTAGAAATCCACAAAGAATTAAGGACGGACTAGAGTTACTAAAAAAATTTGAAGGCAAGAGTTGGGATTATGATTTACAAAGGGAATTTTATGACGAAGCGAATAAGAGAGGAATTATGGAAAGCGATGGTTCAAAGGTAAAAGAAAAGGAACTCCATGCAAGAAAATGGGTGTCTTGTTTAAATCAGCTTGGTTTTGCTCGTGCTTGGAAAAGCGAAGAAAAAGGACCGGTAGAAATTACTGATGTTGGGAATCAGCTTGTGAATGATGAAATCACATTTGAAGAAGCTATGTTGCGGCAACTTTTGAAATATCAGCTGCCGTCTCCAATCGAAAGCGGAAAAAATTATGAGTCGTTTCATGTTCACCCTTTCAGAGTTTTTCTGGAAATTATTTATGGATTATACAGGCAAGATGTTAGCGGCTTAACGAAAGAGGAAATAGGACTTTTTGTAATTACAAATTTAAAGGATGAGGATTGTTCTGAATCTATAGAGGAAATTGTTAAATATCGTAGTAATCGTGCCTCAATTAAAGGCAAAAATCCGAAGTTAAAATTTTTTAGAGATTCCACAAAAGCTGTTATTGCTCGTAATTTTGCAAAAAAGCTTGGAAAAGCTGAGGAAGTTTTGAAAAGGTTGATGGAACAGGCAAAAAAGTCTAAGAGTTTTCTGAAAAGTTCTGAATTTATCTCTGAATTGCGGACGGTTTTATTTGGGAAGGAGCCTAAAAAGCAGCGAATGACAGACAATATCCGCAGTCTGATTACTAAGGGGGAAAGTTTTAATAAAATTTTTGATTATTATTTGGATGAATTTGTTGGAACAAAAGGCGGAACACTGAAAGATTATGCGGATTCGCAGGTTAGATATGTAATGACTACAGGGCTTTTTAGTTTAAATCGTGATCGAATTGTTATTAAGCCAAATAAACTTGATCTGATTAAGGCTATTTTGGCTGAACCTCCGGTTTTTTTCGATGGAGATAAGTATTTGGATTATTTTTATAATTCTGAAATGCCAAAACTTCCTTTGGATGATGCGGATTTCATGGTGATGAACATTGGCGATTTACAACAGCAGTTAGAGAGGCTTTCAGAAAAGACAGGATTAGAGGTTGAGCCTTTAATGACCGTTGAGAGAAGTGTGCCAAAGCTCAAGAAAGTTAATCAGCAGTTGGAAAAAGAATTGATTCGGCAAAAAGAGTATTTGTTTTACAAAGATCAAGGAACCAATGAGCAAATTGATGACATTATTGATTATTTTGAAAGAATCAAGACAAGAGACCTTTTAGGTGGAGATGCCTATTTCCCTGCTTACTATGAGTGGGCAATTTGGAGGGTGTTTTTGGCAATCAATACGTTAGTTGGTGCAATTTCAGATACCAGAAATTTTGAAATTGATGAAGAATTGAAGCCGATTCATCATGCCAAAGGTGGAGTTCCGGATATGGTTTTCAATTATGATGATTTTGTGATTGTTTGTGAGGCAACTTTACACCAATCTGTGAGCCAATGGGCGGCTGAATACACTTCCGTGCCAAAACATGTGGGACAAATATCATCTGAAACTAAAAAGCCTGTTTTTGGAATTTTTGTTGCACCTAAGATAGAGCCAAATATGGCGCAAACTTTATTTAAAGCAGATTGGCATGTGAATGGAGAGTTTGTTGATTTGAATATTATTCCTTTTTCGACAGATCAGTTGATAGGTGTACTTAAGTTTTTTGCGAAGAAAAAGTTTAGCGTTCAAGATTTGAAGGTTGCATTAGAAAAATTGATAAAGATTAAAAAAATTGCGGCAAATGGCAAGGAGTGGTATGAGGAGATTTCTTCTACCTTCCCTTTTCTATAATTTCTATTTGACAAAGATTTTATAAATAATTAGTATGACGTGTAGTTATACTCATATTTTTAATATTTAGACCTTGTGGAAGCCAAAAAAACTAACAAAAAGACAGCTTGAACTTTTACATGTTATAGAAGAGTTTTTTAGCAAGAACGGAGTTCCTCCGACTATTGTTGAGCTTAAGCAGAAAATGAACGTGAAGTCAGATCAATCAATTTATCAGTTATTGGAAAAGCTGGAGAATGCAGATGTTATTGTTAGGGAACCTGGAAAAAGAAGAAGTATCAGACTATCAGGGAAAAAATCAAAATCAACTGGGATTGGTAGTGATAATGTTTTATCGCCAACAGGTGCAATACCCTTTTCTTTTTCATTGGACCCAACACAAAAGAAAATATTTAACAAACTGCATGAAATTGATCCACAGTTGGCAATTATTTTTAAGGGTGGGATGTATACTTTAGCGCAGAAAGAACACCACCCCGATTGGATTCCTCCTGTTGCAAACGCTATTAGGCACATATTTAGCATTTTAACTCGTTCAGATGAATCCAGTGCCGATCAGAAAAAAAATACTGGTGTACAGAAAATAAGTAAGGCCTTCGATCCATTTGGTGGTATTAGCTCAATAGAAGATAGCGTTTGGGCCCATTGGAATAAGTTGAATCGTGATTTTGTTCTATTTGCCCATTACAATGAAGGATATTACAAAAAAGAGGATGAATTTATAGAAAAAATTGAGGAGTTATATGAATTGTTGCTTCAATATATTCTTATTAATCAACATGAAATATATGAAAGAATTGATGAAATAGCTAAAAAGGGACCGGATAAAATTACAAAGGAAGAAGTGGCTAAAATATTGAGCAGAAATACTGCTACATATACATATTTTTTTGATGAGCTTGGTTTTGAATGGTTTGACTTTTTGAAGAAAAATAATTTTTTAAAACCGACAAGGCAAGTTGGTCAGTACATTAGAGATATTGCATCGGAAATCCCCGAGGAAATAGTCACTTTTATAGAAACATATAATGATAATTATAAAATTGACGATCGTAGCAGATCTATAAGGCAATATTTCTTGCAAGCAGCGTGCGAGATGCCAGCCGTAAGCGCTGTTAAGATAGTTGGAATATTAGCAAAACAAAAATGGGTTCAAGATGTTCAAGCCAGTTACGATTTTTTAATATACGAAGCCAGGAAATTACTGGAAAAATTGATTGAAGAAAATGAAAAAGAGGCTTCAATCCTCTTAACAGGGAAGCTTTTAGATGTTCAAAAAACCTCAAAAGATAAATCTAAACTTCGAGAAGTGGAGGGGTTTGCTGACAATCATCAATATGCGGAGATAGTTGAGTGCATAAAAAAAATACCTGCCGAATATTCACCTGAATTTGTTGGAATTTTACTTTCTAAACTCAAAAGCGCTATCGATATTTCGGACGACAAGGGATTGTATACGCAAATATGGCGACCATCCATTGAACATAGTGAAATGCATCGAGATGATGTTGTTGATATTTTAATAGATGGGGTTATAAGTATGCTTAAAACTTATTTTGCTTATTGTAGAGGGGCAAATGTAGACATACCGAATGAAATTAAAAATTTGTTCAAATATGAACACGTCATTTTTACTCGTATTAAGTTGTTTTTGTATAGAAAATTTTCTGATGTTTGTAAAAGTGAAATTCAATGGGCCATTATTGATAATTTTGATGCTTACGCAGTAGAAAAAGAATATGATGAACTTTTAGAACAAGAGTTTGATAAAATTGACAAAGTCTTCAAAGAAAAATATCTGGAGTTGGTCGAGGCTGGGCCGAAAGATAAAAAGAAAAAAGATGATGAGAAGTATCTTAGGTACTGGAAGATAAACAAATTAATTCTAATCAAAGAGTTTTTAAATGAAAAATGGCAAAAAATATACGTCGATCTTTTGAATGGTGATGATGAAGAAAAGTATAAACCTATGTATAGTGGCATTATGACTTCTTGGGCTGGCCCCACTTCCCCTCAAGAGGCCACAAAACTTAGTGCAATGTCTTTGGACAAGCTCATTGAATATCTTATCCAATGGACTCCGAAGAAAGGATTTGCAGAACATTCCCGCTTAGGATTGGGTAGAGAACTTGTGGAGGTTATAAAGGGGGCTTCTCAAATTTATTCTAAAAATGCACTATTATTCAATGATGAAAGATTACATGTTGTTTATCTTTATCAATATTTTTTCGGATTAAGGGAAGCACTAAGAAATGGTGGACAGATTGATTGGCAACCTGTTTTGGAACTCATGAAAGTTATTGTTGATAAAGCTAAAGCAAACAGTTTGCCGGTTTTTGAGCCAGAGGAAGACGACTGGAATTTGGATTGGAGCAATTGTTTTCAATATATGGCTGATTTATTGGAAAATGGTCTCAATTCTTCAAAGAATGAAATTCCAGAAAGTTTACAAAATGATGTTTGGGAAATTATCAAGTATCTTTGTGAAGATAAGGATCCCGACTTGGATCATGAAAAGAAATATGGGGGAGAAAATAGTGACTATTACCACTTATCTATCAACACTACTCGTGGAGAAGCCTTTCATGCCTTGTTTAACTATATTTTTTGGTATGACAGGCATGTTAAGAAAAAAGGTGTCAGCAGGATTACCGATGAGGTGAAAGAAGTTCTTGAAGCTCATTTGGATACGATAAGGGAACCCGGTTTTACTATAAGGTCTGTTTATGGTCGATTTTTCCCGTGGTTGTATATTTACGACAAAATATGGACGGAAGGAATCATTGATGAACTTTTCCCCCTTAACGATGTTGAGCGACGTTATGCCGCATGGGAGACTTATCTTATTAATGCAGTTTATCCTGAAATATTTGAAAAATTGCGCCCACAATATGAAAAAGCAATCGATGAATTGAGAAAAAGCGGTTTACAAAAGAATAAACGTCCAGTGGATATCTTTGAAAGATTAGTCGAACATCTTATGATAGCTTATTTTTATGAAATCATTGAATATGATGATCCTCTTTTGAAAAAACTAGATGAAGTTGCTAATCGAGAACAGAAGGGATGGGCTGTAAATTTTGGGGGAAGAGTTTATATCACTAGCGATAAAGCAGTTCGTGAAAAAGAGCCGAGTAAGGAACGATTAAAACTTTTCTGGGAGAATCGGCTTAAAGAGTCTCGCAGTGTTGAAGAATTAAAAGAATTTGGTTGGTGGTTGCGTGTTGATTTTTTTGACAATAAATGGATGCTCGAGAATTTACTTGAGACTTTAGATCAAACTAAGGGAATTATAGACCCTGATTATCGAACCATGGAAACGTTAGAGAATTTATCTGAAAAACATCCTCTTTTAGTCGCTCAATGCTTGTTGAAAATTGTAAAAGCACAATATCAAGATCGATTTTTAAGGCTAACTAGGGATAAAAGTATTTTAAGTATTGTCCAAAAACTTTATCGCAATGAGGACGATGAGGTTAAAAAAATAATAGCTCAGGTAAGCGATCATATGTTGCGTTTAGGGAATAATGATTTTAGAGAATATTTGTAAACTTTTTTCAACGGAATGAAATATAAGAATTTGCAAAATTTGGATAAAAATCAGTGTAAATACTGGTTTAAGAATCAGCAATTGAAAGCTATTATGTCTTTTCCATTTCCTTGGAATTATATATTATTTGCTTTAACTTTCATTATTCCTATTAGTGGAATTTTGACTTTAATTTTGTTGTATAAGTAAAGAATATTCCGCCCCGAAAAAGGCGGCTCTTTGAGGCGGGAAGGCAAAAAGGAGGGGGTCTGGGGGAGGAATTTTTGCCTTCCCGCCCTTCTTTCCTTGGGTTTGGCACGATGTTCTCACACGCGCCGCCCGAGAGGGGGCGGGCGGCGCGGCCGCGAGCTTCCTAGGAAGCTCTATCATTTATTCATATTTTTCCTTAAAATAAGTCCGAACTTCTTCATAGAGGGACAGCCAAAAAAAAACACTTCTTTGGAAAGTGTCTTTTTTATTTATTTCTTTCTAGGATTTCTCTCAAACAAGTGTTTGAAGGTGTATTTTAGTGAGTCCTTTAAGTGTTGTCGCATTAGCCATTTTTTGAAAAAGTCTTTAAATCCACCTTGAGAGAGTCTCTTGCCGTCGGCATAGACTATTACTTCCGGATAGAAGACTACTTTTTTGCCATGCTTCCAAGTTTGAAAACAAATTTCGGGGTCGGACATGAATATAAAATAGGTTTTGTCGAAGCCTCCGAGAGTCTCCCACCAATTGCGAGTAAGTAAAATGAATGAAGATTGGAGCCAATCTACTTCTTGGGTTTTGTTGTAGTCTAAGTGACGCATTTCGTCATGCGCAACCAGTTTTTTAAGAATCGGAAGGTTTCGAAGGCCCGTTCTTCTTGCAACTTGCAGAAAAATATTCGGAAAGGCACGAACAGTCATCGCAACCTCTCCTCCCGGCTCATTTATTTGCTTTGGACCGAGAATTCCAATCTCGGGATTTTTTTCCAAATAGTCCACTAATTTTTGAAGAGTATCTTCGTGTTTTATTTGAATATCGGGATTAACGATAAACAAATATTCGCCTTTTGAAGCGTTTACGAGTTCGTGATAATTTCTTATGTATCCGTTGTTGTGGTCGATGAATATTAATTTTACATTCGGAATTTCTTTTAGCTCTTCAAGGATTTTTTTCTGATCCTCCCTGCAGGAATTATCGCTTACTATTATTTCGATATCGAAATTGGCGATTTGTTTTTGTAGTCGTTTTACGCTTTCAACTACTGAAGCGGCTTTTCCCGTGGTTGATATCAAAATCGAGGCTAATTTTTTATTCATATTTGCCATTTTTTAGAGGTTTCATAAATCTTAATATTTCGCTTACTGGAGCTTCCATTTTCATTGCCTTCTTTCGTTTTTCGACTTCCGGTTTTATTTTCAAATATGCTTTATATTTTTTAAACAGAACAGGCGTTGTGATAATTCGAAAAGCATTTTTCAAAAAGTGATAAGTCCTTGATTTTATCTTTATCATTAGCGGAAAATCCTTTGAAAAGTTTTTGTTCATCAAAATCAAATCGCCCCAAAAAGATGATTCTTTCATAAACAGGCTTCGTTTTGACGTGCTTTGATTTTTTAAGACATCCAGCCCCATACTTGCGGTGGATTTTTTCTTTTTTGCGACTTGGCGGTCGTGATACACGCAAACATCCTGAATCAAAAATCCTCTATTTCCGGCCCATTTAAGGCGATAGCTTAAATCCACATCGTTTTTGTAATGAAGAAGATTGTCGAAATATTGATCTTCGAATTTTATACTGTTTAAGCCCTTTTTCGTGATGATAAACATCGCTCCCGACACGCCGAAAACATCTTTTAAATTATCATATTGGCCGCGGTCTTCCTCGGTTTGGCCGATATCGTAAAAGTGATGGAATTCGTCTATTGCAATACCGAAACTGTCAATTATGTTTGTTTTCTTTTTTCCGTTTTCATAGTCCCATCTCATGCTTTTGACCGTTCCAAAATCGTAGTCCGGATTTTCTTTGAAAGCTTTTACAACTTTGCTTACAAAATCTTTCAGGTACAGCATATCGTTTGAAGCGCAGATGTATAGGTCGCCGGTCATCATTTCGATCATTTTATTATTATTTCCGCTGTGCCAAAGATTTTGACCTTTGATGAATTTAACCTTCTTTAAAACCTCGGGAAGATTTTTCTCTATAAAATTATATGCTCTCCAAATTCCATCCTCGGAATCCCAAAAAATATATTCGATATCGGGATAATCCTGATCCATAAGCGTGGGAATCGTTTCACCGAGATATTTATCTCCTGTTAGTGATAAGCCGACTGTGACTTTCATGTAGATGTGTTAATTAACACATCTAATATAATACTTAAAACAATATTTCGCAATTATTCCAAGTCAAAGACCTCCTCTATTCTGCTTTTTTTCAAACTTTTTGTAATATCATGTGCAAGTTTTAGCGAGGGGTTGTATCTGTTTTGCTCTAAAGCAAGAATTGTTTGTCTTGCAACGCCCGTCAGAGAAGCTAGTTTTTCTTGAGTTATTCCCAATGATTTTCGAATTTCAGCTATATTGTTTTTCATATTATTCTTTTTTCTCCAAATAAATGTGTGTTGCCGCTTTGACTACAGTAGCACCGATTATTGCGATAATTATTACCGGGTCAATTTCGATTATTCCCGTGTTCAAGCCCATACCAGTCTCGTAAAACACCCCTACAATAAGGATTGTGAGCATTACCCAAAGTGCATTCCTTTCAGCTTTTGCTTCATGGAGCTTCTCCCTTTCGTCCATCGGAAGGCGAAACATAATTTCAAGACAATCCGCAATTACTACTACTGCAAATATTGCATTAGCAATTAAATTGTTTTTGGTATCTCCAAGAGGAAGGTTTTGAATAAGAACGAATATTCCGATGACTACTGCAATATAAACCCAACCCTGCCATTTTGATGGAGCTATCCCCCACCCACCGTATCTTCTTCTACGAAACCATTCTTTTTTTCCAATCATTTTTGTAATGTTAAAAATATGTTCCGTAAGAAATATATTACATTTTAATTTTAAAGTCAAGCATTTTAGTCTGCAAATTGAACTAAAGATTCTTTGAACTTATTAAAATCTTCTTCGTATTTTGAAAGAGCGTCTTCGTTTACATATTTGATTCCAAATACTGAATGTAATTTTGTGTCGCCTAAAGTTTCTCTTTTAGAAATGGCTTTTCGAAAATATTCGTCATTTTTATCTTTAAAAATTGTTTCTGTTTTGACAATATTTTCCTCTTCCGTCTTTTCCTCTGAAAAAATCTCTTCGTTTTCTTTAGCTATTAAATAATCCTTTGGTTCACCATCCCATTGTGGAGAATATACAAAGAATTCTACTGATTGATCTGGTGACAAAAAGAAGGCTTCGTCTGTTTCTACATAAGAAATGTCTTCCCAAACTTGTAATGGTTCTGTTGGGTTTGCTGAAAAATCTTTTGGATAATAAATTTCAAACCAATTACCCATAAACTTTATTTCATTTGTAAGATTTTCATTTGAGTCGATTGTTTCTGTATCATTCATTTCCATAGATTCTTCTTTTGCACATGCGGTAAATAATAAAACCGGTAAGAGCATTAGGACAAGATACTTTTTCATATTTTTATATTAATATTTATAATTGTAAGATACCACGTGGTCTCTTTTTTCAAAGAAAATTTTTATATTTTCTTAATGCCTTGAAGTTTTACTTAAAATATCGCTTGGAATAATTATGTGTTTTTCCACTTTTTTGCCCTTTGAATCAAAAGATGTTTTATCTACCCTAAAAAGATTGGGCTTTCCATTAAAGACTCTAAAATAATAAAAAATTGTGTTTACAATTCTACCCTTTACTATAATTGGCTTTTGGATGACCAAAAGATTATTTGAGTGGCTTGCAAATAATTTTACACCTACTGTACTGGTGTATATTAATTCGGACTTTGATAAATTGACCAGATCTGTATTTATTATTCCCAATTCGGCAAGTATTCTTATATCTCCTTCGTTTATCTTATAAAACCTTGCTTCACTTAAGGAAATTTCAAGATTTAATTTTTTCAAGGCCCTCGCTGATACTTTTGCAAATTGGAAGTTTGAAAGAAGGTCTTCAATAGAAATTTTCTCATATTCCACCCTCCCGGCTTCAAAATCTGCAATTATTTGTATTAGCCTTTTTTCTTCACCAAAAATTTCTTTTTTAATAAAATCATTTGTGCTAAGTTTTCGATGAATTCTTTCAACATTTGTCTGAACCTCAGTAATAACCGACACAGGTCTTTCTCTTTCACCAGCTGATTTGAACAAAGCTTTTGGTGTTGAATCTGTTGGGATAATAAAATCATTTTCGTCTTTTGCCAGGTCAGCTGTTTTTGAAATTCTTGTATAGTCTCTGTCTTCGAAATCTTTACTCATTTCGACTCTGTCCTCTTCAACCTTAAAATCTTTATATCTATGTCTTGTCATATTTTTAAAATTAGATGTCATTATAAACAAAAATTTAAAATATTATCAATTGAAAGATTTGATTGACTTATTACTCGTTTCTTGCCATAATTTAATAGCGTATCGTAGTGAATCCTCCGAAATGTGCACAGTTTTAAGAGGGTGTTCGCGGTTAAGATGCGTGCATATCTCTTATAAATTCAATGTTATGTCAATGAAACTCTATGTTGGAAATATTTCTTGGAATTCAACTTCCGAGTCTTTAAAAGAATATTTCGAACAATTCGGCGCTGTGGAAGATGCTTTCATCATGAAAGATAAAGTCACAAGAAGATCAAAAGGTTTTGGATTCGTTACCTTTACAAACGAAGAAGATGCTCAAAAAGCAATCGAAGCTACAAACGGAAAAGAATTTGACGGAAGAGCTTTGACTGTAAATGAAGCTAGACCACCAAAAAACGACAACTTTTAATTAAGTTGCTTTAAATAGAAAAGACCAAGGCAGGTAGTGTGCATAGAAGCCTTGGTTTTTTTGTGACTTAATTATTTAAAATTTTAGCAGGGATGAGTGATTTGTGTTTTTTTAGTAATTTCTGAAATTGACATTTAAAAAATGATAGTGTTTTGACAAATGTGTTTGGTGTAGTTGTTTGTTTAGGCTTAATAAACAATTTTTGATAGATGTAATGCAGCTATAATTAACATTATTAATACTACTATCAGGCCTTGTACGAGTGATACCTTTTGAATTTCCTCAACTCTTTTAATCTCACAAGCTCCTCCCGGGCAAAGTTTTGCTTTATTCTTGTGAAACATATTGTAGAGTTTGCATCCGATGCAAATGCCAAATGAAGTTTCAAAGAATAAAAAGCTTAAGCAAGTTAAGCAGACTATTAGGTTGAAAATTCCTCTAAAATCCGAAATTACTACTAGAATAAACATTGTTAGTGCGAGGATTAAGCCGATTGCCCATGCAAATTTTTTTTGCGGTGCTCCCACATATTCTGGTTTTTGATTTCTGGAAGCAATTTTACCGAGAATTAAGCTTGGTGCAAATTTTGGGTTTATTAAAACTCTTATCGCAAATTCTATTAAAAATGTGATTATAAAAAGTTTTAGGAAATAGAAATTTTGAAGAAAAAAGGCATTCATAAAGGATATCATTGCCAGGACAAACAAGATTCCTGCGCCCGCTCTTGCCTCTCTTTCATTTAAGACTGGTATTTCATAGCCTTTTACTGTTTCACCAAAATATATTATTTTTTTCATTTGTTCTGATATTTATAAGATTTTTTCATGGCTTTCCAAAAAACATCTTTCTCTATGCAATGCGGATTTGAACCATTGCAATCTTTATTTTCCAAAATGTTGCCGTATTTTGCGAAAGATTTGTCCGTTTCATATTCATATGGATTTTCAGTCATTTTTTTAACAACTGCTTCGTGAGCCTTTTCGACATCTCCGCCATGCTTTGATAGCTCTTCTTCCATACCTAAATTATATGAGCGAACAAGACCTCTAAATTCCATACTCTTTGCTTCTTGTTTTACTGTAGTGAGTGCTTCACCCAATACGGCTGATGTAATTGAGGTCGCTTTGGAGGCTCCTTTGCCCAATAATTCTTCTAAAACATAACTTTTGGCTTTATCTGCTCCATATTCACCGAGTCCTTTTCCTATTACTTCAAGGTCTTCGTTTAATTCTTGTTCGTATTCACTTAATTTTTCTGATATAGCCTTGCTTCTGTTTAGCATTCGTTCGTAAAACCTTAATTGCTCATCGTACTTTTTTTCTTCATCGGTTTTTTTAGATTTCCAAAATTTGATTTTATCAATTGCATTACCTAAAGAATCCCTCCATTTGTCTTTTGCAAGTTCTGAGTCATCCATATTTTCAATATCGTTCTTTGGGTCTTTTACGAAAATCAAATAATCTCTAAATTTTTCGTAGCTTTCTTTGTCAAAGGGCATCCCCTTTTCTTTTAAGCTCTGGTTTAATTTAATCAAAGATTCTTTTGATTCAGAATCAAGATCACCCATTGCAAAATCACCGATTATCAACTTATTGATTGGGTCAGTGTTTCTTTCGTAGATATCCTTTTCTTCTTTGGTGAGAACTCCAAGCATAGCGTTTTTTCTAGCCTTAAGGTCTTCGTATTGTTTTTTTAAATCGGCGTCTTCGGGGTCATCTTCAAGTGCCTTTTTTAGAACATCAATTTGATTTTCGACTTCAATTACTTTAACCGCATCAATTTTGCCACTTAATGATTTTCTGCAATTTTCTTTGTCTGTATCGTTCATTTTTTCACAGGCAAGCGGGTTTTCAAACTTTTCAGCTACATTTTGCAAACATTCTTCCTTCGTGTAAGACATCATACCGCCTTCTATTTTGTCACAAGCATCCATATTTCCCGTATTTTCTGCTATTAGTAGATAACATTTGTCTTTTGGAGGATTTGATCCCATACCTTCAAAGTCTTTTCCGGATATTTTCTCACACTTGTCCGGATTTCCTTCTTGCACTGCTGCCCCTTGAAAGCAATGGTCCGAATCAATTACTGTTCCGCATAGGATGTATTGGATTTCGCCGAGGCATCCGTTTAAAGAAAATAATGGAAGAAGCATAATGATGGGGAGAAATGCTTTTCCTTTGAAGATTTTTACAATTTCTATAAAAATCCAAACAATACACAACGCAATTACTGCGATTGAAGCGTAGAGCATTGGGGTTGCGGAAAAATCGATTACCGCTTTTGCAATGTCGGTGTATCTGTTTTCAAAGTATTTCAATTGTATCGCAAATATTAGCCACGACATGTAGGCCAAAATCAAAACAAAGGGGTTTAAAATGGCAAGGCGACCGAGACGAAAAAGTTTTTTCAGAAGAATTAAAATATATGACAATAACATTGATAAAAGAGCTAAGCCGATACCGAAAAATGCTGAATATTTTTCAAAGATATTGAGTATGGTCGAGTTTGTAATTTCTTCTCCTGTCGGCGAAAGATATATTTGGCTTAAATAAAAGGATACTGAGAACACCAAGAATGCAAGTAACGGATAATAGGATCCGTGTGGAAATGGTTTTTTCATATAGATTTGTTATTTTTATTTTCGCTTCGCATTTTGATATATAATAAGTGATTTTGCAATTTGAGTTTTGGATTAGGATGGCGGAAATTTTTTTAAATGTGTTATTTTTTTTGCAGTACTTTTAATTTAATTTTTCATGATTCACGATCAAATAGCACTACTTCTCCAGGATTTGGCAAAACACAAAGAAAGGCTTAAGGACATCAAAAAAGACATCAAGGCCGAGGAAAAAATAGAAAACGAGCAATATTTTGAACTTAAAAGAGCGCATAAACAAATGAAAGAACAGGTAAAAGAATTTGAGGATAATTATTTGTCCGGGCTTTCCAGCGATGAACACTACAACAAGCTTCGCGAACTTAAAATCGCCGAGGAAGAGGATATCGCAAAGCTAAACGAAAATTTGTTTAAAAAACTCGCTGAACTTCCACCCAAGCCTTTTACGATGGAGGTGACTCTTGATGAGATGCCGGTTAAAATTCAAGTAATGCCCGATATGAGACTTTTTGTAAACGGCAAAGAGGAAAAGAAACGAACAATGTAATTTTTTTGAAATGAATCAGCAAACAATAAAATGCGATAAGTGTGGAAATATTATTTCGATTGATGAGGCTTTGAGCGCGGAGCTAAGGCTTAAATTTGAGTCGGAATTCGGGCTTAAAATGGAGGAAGAAAAACGGAAAATTTGGGCTATTGCTCAAGAAAAGGCTAAGGAAAAAGCGGACGTCGAACTTAAAAATTTAAAAGAGGACAATGCAGAAAAGGACAAAGCTCTTAAAGAAGCTCGCGATGAACAACTTAAACTGATGCGTGAAAAGAGGACTTTAGAAGAGCGCGAAAAGAATCTTGATTTTGAAGTTGCTAAAAAGGTGGAAGAGGAGAGAGTCAAATTTGCCGAAGCTGAAAAAAAGAAAATCGAGGAGGAAATGAAGAAAAAAATTATTGAAAAAGATTTGCAAACAGAAAAACTTTTAAAAGATTCCGAAGAGAACGCTCGACTAAAAATGCTTGAGAAAGAAAAACAACTCGAGCAGATGCATAGGCAAATTGAAGATTTGAAAAGAAAAAGCGAGCAGGGATCAATGCAAATTCAAGGGGATGTGCAAGAAAACGATTTAAAACGGCTTATTTCCGAGAGTTTTCCGATTGATACAATTTCAGATGTGGCGACAGGCGTGCGAGGCGCGGATCTTCTCCAATTAGTGCGTAATTCCCTTGGCGCAAATTGTGGCAAAATCATTTGGGAAAGCAAAAACACAAAAGCTTGGGAAGATAAATGGCTAAAAAAACTTAAAGAAGATCAGGCCCTAAGCGGAGCTGATATTTGTGTACTTGTGTCTAAGGCGCTTCCTGATGGTATTACAAATTTCAAGCTGATTGATGGAGTTTGGGTTTGTAATTACGCTTCCGTAGTTGGACTTACTTTTGCTCTTCGTTCTCAGCTTATCGAACTTGCCCAAGTGAAAGGTTCTCTTGTGAATCGAGATGAAAAGATGGAAGTCCTATATAATTATCTGGGTAGTTCTCAGTTTAAAAATCGAATCGAAAATATTGTTCTTGCTTTTAAAGGCCTTAAAGATGAGCTTGAAAAAGAAAAACGCGCATACACAAAAATTTGGGCAAGGCGTGAAAAAGAAATTGAAAGAGTGATGAACGGAACGGTTGGAATGTATGGCGATTTGCAAGGAATAATCGGGGCCGGACTTCCGGAAATAAAGGAACTTTCGATGCCGGAGGAGTTTGAAGAGGAGGAATAAGACAATTAAAACAAATTGTACTGTTTCAAAATTTCAAATCCGAAGTTTTTCCAAACCGGAAAAGATATCGAAAATGTTAAACTGTCGTAAAGGCGTTCGATTGCTATAAAGCCTCCTTTTATCGGGATTAGTTTTAAATTTTGGCGGGCCAAGTCGGAGGAGTGCCAATAGGGCTTAAGGGTCCCGTTTTTATATTTATATAAAAATAAATGCATTTTGTAGGTGTCTTCGTTTTCTTTTATCCAAAAGGGAAGCGAATTTCCGAATCTGCCGTGTTTCCAAAGAGAAAGGGCAATCTCGTTTTGCCCATCGAGATCAATATCTTCACAAAAAATCTCTACGACTTTTAGTTCGGGGGGGCTTTCAAAAATCTTTTGGCCGTTTATCTCCACAATCGCTTTGTGGTCTTCAATATGGGAAAAATCTCCCTTTCCATCCGAATCAAGATCGCAAGATGCGGAAGTAGAAAGGGAGATTAGGCTTAGAATTAATGAAATTACTTCGTTCAATTGTAATCGTATTTAATCGTAAAATCTTTTCTCCAATCAGCTATTTCCGGAACGAAATCGTATGTCTCAGTATTTTCAGGATCCCATGGAAACAAAATCGTTCTCCATTTCTCATCCGTAAGTCTGTCGTTCATTGGCCAAGGGAATTCGTAGTGTGAGAAAACTCCACCAACTCCAACTCTTAGTTTTCCTTCAATAGGATACACAACGAAAATTTTATTTACGGGACCGACTCCCACTTCAAGAACCGTACCGTTCGGATCTGTGGCGATATCGGCCACAATGGAGCTTGGGTGTCCGTTTAACACTTCGTTTCTCGGTTTTAATTTGTCGAGTTCGGAAAGGGTTTCGGTAAACAAATGTTCTAGAGATCCTCCGTATGTTCTGATAAATTCGTATTCTTCGTCTGTGAGTGTTTTGTTTTCAAGCTCTTTGATTGAAATATCGCGAAGAATTTTCATCATTTCTTCAAGGCGTTTTAGATTTTCTTTGTTCTTTTCCGAGAGAAGTTCCCTTTGTGCAAGGCCTTCAATTGTGAGGCGAACCAGGGATTTCATTCTGTTGTAAAGCTCGGGGTTCGGTTCTACATATCCCCTGTCGTCGAATTCGTTTATTTCAGGTCCTCCGCCCATTTCTGCATAAACCTGCTTTGCGTAAAGAATCGTGTCGTGTTTGAGTTCCGTGTAGCTTGCGAGAAAAGTTAAGAGCTCTTTGAGTTTCCAGTTTGTATTGGTCATAAAGCTCGGATAGCCCTCACCATATGGAGAAACAAGAGCTTTTAATGCGTACATCCAGCCCCAATATAGATTTTTTCCAAAATCTTCGACTGTGTATTTTGCAATTAAAGAGGACATCATATCGAAATTTTTCGTGTAATTTTCATATTCGAAATCGCCTTGATCCATAAGAATTTCTTTGGCTTCATTGCTTCCGAAGACTGCGGGGATGTCCAGCGCTTTTGGGAGCATTCGTAAGTCTCCGTTTTTATTTTTATCAACATCTCTGTAAATCAATTTTTGGAAAATCATAGCGTCAACCGTGGATCTTTGACCAAAAACACGAAAGCCTTTGGTTTCTTCGTTTCTATCATTCGGGACGACAAAAGGGGCCAAGATAGGCATTGAATTTATTTTTGGATCTTTCAAAAACCGCGCCTGTAATGAAAAATCGGCGACACCTTGTTCGCCATTTTTAAGTACTTCGTTTAAATTCATTGATGAAAAAACATTATTTGCAACCGTGGAATAATCATAAAAAGAAAGGTCGTCCGGCTCGCCGACGAAGAAATTTATCGGTTCGAAAATTTTATTCCAAATTTTTTCGATTTCTTTATTAGTGCCGATTGCGGAAGTGATCATTAGAGCAGATCCGGTTTCACTCAAATCTTTGAGTCGAAAATTCATTCTTCCATACCACATCATAGCTTTAAAATATCTTGTGAGTGCGTCGGTCTGTGTGTAATGGCCTCGCGGAATATATTGGGTGTAATCTTCGTCATAAGAATTTTCTTCCGAACCCAAAATATATGAACTGATAATACCTTCTGCGGCTTCAATAAGGGCGAGTTCGTTTTCGACCATATCTTTCACCTCTTTGGGAACTTCGTAATTCGGCATCAAGATCTTTTTTGCAACAGAGAAATATGCAAGATTTCTCTTTGCCAAGTCCTGAGCAAATGTTCCAGAGGTTTCTTCCATTTGCTTTCTTGACTCTACAATCATCAAGTCGCTGAACTCCTCAAGCGCTTCATATAATTCTTTTGATTCGAGATCTTTCAGAAGGTAATTGAAAAAAAGATGGTATGTGTGTAGGGCGCTATCGGTAGTGATAAAATTCGGCACCACATCATAACGATTCGATTCGTAAACTTGGTAAAACTCTTCTGCAGTATCATCAGCATTTATAGCGAAATAGTTTTTATTAAGGCTTTCTTTCACTTCAGGGCTTATGTATAAATTCGGATTTTCTTCCACATTTTCGTCCATATTAACTGTGTACTTCGGCACACTCGGGGTGTATGAAATTTTATCCTCGCTGTAAGTTGCAAAAGAAGAAGCTTTTACGGTTGGAAGAATAATTTCCGTATTTTTGGGCGGAACGATTTCATCCTGAGGGGTTCGTGGCACCACCTTTTCGCCTCCACAAGAGGTGAAACCAAGAAGTATAATCGCAAATACGCTTATACTTGAGAGAAATTTTTTCATAGACCAGGGGTTAATTATTTTTAATTTTAACTAGTTTTCATTTGCAAGCAAGTCATCTTCAAAAGCTCTTATTCCTTGTATTGTTTTCGGGTAGTGTTCGACATTTGGAAATTTAAGCTCGCTTATATGTTTTGAAACCGCTTTGATAAGTCTTCTAAGACGTTCTTCTTTTTGAGCTTCGTAGTTTAGAGAAAGTGTGAAGGTCTTTCCGGTGGCTTTGTCCGGCTCGATAAATTCGAATCTTCCGGAATCGACCTTGAATTTTCCCCCGAATTTTCGCGAAGATTCCACTAAAATTTTATAAAAATAAAGTTGCATTTCGAAATGCCATAGCTTGTCGCCGCTTTTATTTCTCATCTGATACCAAGTTGAAAAGGCACGGCCGGTTTTATAATCGACAACCTCAAGTGATGAATCATCTATCAAGTGAATTCTATCGAGTTTTCCTTTTATTTTGATTCCATCAATGGAAATGTCTTCTTTTCCGAAATCAAATTCCGTAAAATCGGAAAGATTTATGTTTTTAAAAACTGTATCGTAAAACTGCGAGAGATACTCCCTTCCAGCTTCCAAATATTTTTCGTAGTCGGTTCTAAGAATCCTTTTTGTAGAGATTCTTTTTTCAAAAGTTTCAATAAGAAAGTGTTTTTCCGGCATTTGACCGTAGAGCTTTCCATTTTTGTGGGTTAGTTCAAGAGCTTCGTGACAAGCGGAACCAAACTCTGAGTATGGGCTTTTCTTTTCCGGAAAACGGAGCAGGTTTCGTTTTAAAAAGACTTCGGGGCCGCCGTGAACAAGATCCAGAAAGTTTTTGAGATGGGTTACCGAAAGCCTGTAATTCTTTGTAATATCTTTCAAAAATGCGTTTTCGTCTTCGTTTAAAATTGTGTAGGAATTGAGTTTGTTAACCAGAAGAGACAAATCTTGGGGGGTCTCCTCGGCAAGACGAGAGTCATCCATTTTGAAAACGCAAAGATGGGAAAGCTCTTCCCCTTGTTTTTTTGCCAATGGATTTTTATGAAAACTCAAAAACAAATTTCGTTTTGCGCGCGACATGCCAACATAAAGGAGCCTGAGAGTATCATCGGAGTCCTCCATATCTTTTGAAACGGGTAAATTTTTTGGGAGTTTTATTTTCGACGATCTGTTTTTCGACCAGGCATTTTCGCTTAATCCAGCCATAAAAACCGTGTCAAATTCAAGGCCTTTCGAGGAATGAACAGTAATTAAATTTACCGCGCTCTCATCAATGAATTTATCCGTGACATATATTGGAAGTGAATAATTTTCGTGTGTTTCTATGAATTTCACAAGGTCTTTTAATGATAAATTTTGCTCGGGTTTGTAGGAACGAACCTTTGAGACAAGGCGTTGAATCGATTTGAGGCGTTCCAAATAGGTTCTTCTATTTTCGTTCCACTCTTTGTCGCTGAAATAGAAATTTTTATAAGGTGATGTGTATGTATTTTCATCCAATTGAATTTCCTTATTGCCAAGCACAAAATCGATCATGGTTTCCGCGGATTCAATTTTCGAAATTTTTGCGAGTTCTATCAGGTATTTTGCGAAATTTTGAATTTCAATGTTTTCGTGTTCGGTCATTTTTTCGAGCCAATATTGTCCATAAGAAACGGCAAGTGAAAGGCGCCAAATTTCGAGAGAAGGTAGGTTTAAAAAGGATGAAGAGAGAATTTCGGGAAGAAGTTCGTCCGCTTCAAACATGGACTTATTTGCCAACGAATTTACAAATTTCAAGATATTTAGAATCTCTTTTATATGAATTTCTTCGAGTATGTTTTTTTGTTTTTCGTAGCTTAGCTTAATATTTTTCATATCCAGAAATTTCGCCAACTCCTCAAGGTCTTTGTGTTTGCGCATTAGTACTGCGATTTCGCCGAGTGGAACGCTTTTTTCAATAAGTTCATTGATTTTCTTTGCGATTTCCTCGAACTCGTATTCTTTCGATGGGTATGCGCTAAAGGAAAAATCTCCAGATTTCGTTTCTTTGAATGAGGAAAGAGTTTTGTCTATTTGAATTCCTTCCATGTTTTCAAGCCGTGTTTCTCCCTGAATGATTAGGTCTCTAATTTTATCCAAAATTTGCTGCTCAGATCTGTAATTTTTGCTTAAAACAATCATCTGCGTGTCGCGGTATTTTTTATGGAAGTTTAAAATATTTTGAACTTTGGCTCCCTGAAATTTAAAAATCGACTGGTCATCATCCCCCACCGCAAGGATATTCGGACGACCCTCCGTGACTTCTTCGTCAATGAGGCAATCAAGAAGTTTCATTTGCGCCCCGTTTGTGTCCTGAAATTCGTCCACCATTATATATTGAAACCTCTCGGCGAGTTCGTAGTGTAAAGTGGGATTTTTTTCAATAACGGAAATAGTCTCAAGAATCATATCTGAATAGTCGTAAAGCGCGCGCTCTTCCCTAATTTTTTCGTAACTCTCATATACATCGCAAAGTTCAAAATTTTTCTTTATATTAAGGAGGTCTTTAAATTTCAGGTTTTTATCGTCGTCCTTTGCAAAAAATTCTTCTTTGAAAGCTGTGATCGGCTTTGTTTTTTCAAAAGGAATTCTTTGAAGAACTTCATTCATCGTATCTATAAGTGTTTCTTTCATTGTCGGAAAATTCCGGAGTGTTTTTTCATTTGGAATATTTTTTATTTCGATTAACACTTTTTCGAAATTTGTAATAGTTTCTTTATTTATTCTGTTTGCAAATAGGCTTTCAAAAACCGGATTTGCCATTTCAAGAAAGGATTTATTCTTTTCCAAAATTTCTTTGTATTCATTTGGAAAAATTCCGGAATCTTTGAGCTCCGAAATTTTGTCTTTGATGTCGCTATAATATGTGTATCCCTCGCTAGGATGCGAGGATTTAAGCTGGCTTTTTAATTCGAGGCCATCGAGAATTTTGTTTATAATTTCCACTCTAGTGATGTCGTCCATCGGGGACATATGCGCTCCGGAATAAAAATACTCGGGATAGTGATTAATTATAAAGCTTCCAAGGCTGTGAAAAGTGGAAATGAAAACTTTGTATGCGTCTTTGCCGATGAGTTTTTTCAGCCTTTCGCGCATATTTTCGGCGGCTGCTTCCGTATATGTGATGCACAAAATATTTGAGGCGAGCGTGTCGGTATTTTTCAAAATATTGGCTGTACGCACAGACAAAAGCTCCGTCTTTCCGGAACCGGGGCCTGCAATTACGAGAACGGGGCCATCAATCGTATCGACAGCGCTTCGCTGAGAATCGTTTAACCTTTTATATCTTTCTTCAAAGGACATGGGAAAATTTAAGTTTAATGTTTTGTTAAACTTAATTTAGTCCAAAGAGTCTTTTTAAGGAAGTTTTTATTTTTGCGACATTGTTTGTGTCGTATTTTCCACCTGCTTGATAAGGCCTTGATATTGACTTGTTGAGGAAAGCGAAAACAAAGAAATTAAACCGAATACCACCCCTATGATTGCTACAAAGGCTGCAAAAAGAAGAGCTTTGTTTCCAAGAAAGAAAGATAGTGTCTTATTTATTTTTTCGTTTTCCATAAATTAATTTTTATTTTTGGTTTATTTCATTTTAACATTGTTTTGTTTTTTAGTCAACCCACTTGTCGGATTTCGGATTTGTGGGAAAATTTTTTAGTGTAATATTTAGAAAACATTTTTTTACCCTCAAATATGAAAAATGTAGAGAACAATGCCCGAAAAGGGCTTATAGTCAACAAAAGTTTTGTTGGCTTACTTATTGCACTTGTAGTGGTATCCGCAGTGGCTTATGGAGTGCTTAAGGATCAGTTTGCTGGTAATGAATCGAGTCCTCCTTCCTTAAGCTTTGACACCGAACTTTTGCAAGGCCTCATTAAAACCGGAATTTATCTACGTTTCGATGAAGATGATTTTCAAAGGACAATAAATTTACCAACTCCTACGATGAGAAACCGGGGTCTTGGTTATTTTTATGCCGAAAGAGACATGACAATGCTTGAAATAGCGAATTCTATTGCGCCGGATGAAGATTTAAGGGTAATTATTGCGCATTTTGGTGAGAATTTGGATCGGAAATCAGGTGAAGATGCTAGGATGTTTTATACTTTTCCTTATGGAAGATATGGAAATTCAAAAGAAATCAATGAAGACAACGAATCGGATTATATAGTGAAGGCCTATGAAGGAATAATAATAGCAGGTTCAAAAAATTTCGGCACTTGGAATTTAAAACAGGCTTCACAATTACCGCTTCGCACATTCAACCGAATGAACAGTCTTGATCAAGGCTGGAATTTAATTGTTTCAGATGATCTTGCGAACACATATGATAGTTGTAGAAATAGGGTTGGTTCGGTGTGGGAATTACGAAATAATTCAAGTGGAGATTTTAAAAAATTAGAAATAGAAGCTCCTGAATTTAGTGAAGATAAATATTTGGCATGGTTTTTTATGACCGGAGAAAGAGGAACTTGTGTTGATTTCAGAGCAGAATCAGCTTTCAGGTGTGTGGAAAAACAACTTAGAGACTCAAGCAGCCATATTTGTATAAATAATAACTGGGTGCCTTGTGATTCGGATAGTGACGGATTTTCCGCTTTCTCTTCGGAATTTGTGTGCAATGGAACGGCTTGGGTGAGGACTTCGGAAACTTCGATAAGTGTAAATACAGTAGTTCCAAGCTTGGGAGCCCCCTATGAAGCCGAAAATTCGGTTGTAGTTTTTTTCAATGAGGAAAATGTAATACCTTCGGATGCTCTTGAAAGTGTGACTTTGAAAAAAGCTGAGGACACAAAGGGGACAGATAAAGCAATTGAAGTATCTTTTGATGAAAATGCAGGTTTTGTAAGTGTGAAATATTCACTTCTGGAGCCTTTAACTCAGTATGAAATTGAATTTCCAGCCGGTTCTTTGAAAAGAAACGATGTGGAAAACGTTGATGATTTGTTTGCAGAATTTGTGACTTCAGGAAATGCTACTCCGCCGTATGTTGGAAAAACAAGTTGTACCGATCCAAACGGAGGAATCGATATTTTAAATGGAAATACAGTGCAAAAAGAATGTGCCACTTGTACTTGCAGATTCGGTTCCTTGGCATGTCCGAGGATTATGTGTCCCGAAAATTTAAACACTTGCAGTGTAAACGGTGAAATCAATAAAGACGGGGCGCTTTGCGTAAATGAAAAGTATTTGGAGTGTTCGAAAGCAGTCGCTGAAATGTACGAAAAAGTCGGTAGCTGGACTTTATCGGGAGGAGTTTATTCGAATATGACGGGAGCGAGGTATGTGTGTGAAAATGATAATTGGATTATTAGAACAAGGTTTTCGAACGATAAAAGTAACCTTTCCGACGAAACGCCTGAAAAAAAAGATCTTGTTTTTAATGTCTTTCAAGATCCGAGCAATTTACAAAAAGTGGTCATCACTCTAGCTCCTTTGGAAACAGGAAAAAACTATGATTTTGATTCTGCAAAATTATCACAAATCAGCTTCGGTCATTTGGAAAACGGGGCTTTTGTTTCCGATTTAGCCACAACAGATTGCGAAGGCAATGCTATTACAAACATACAATTTTTGCCACAAACAAGTGGAACAACTGTTCCTATTAATTGGCTTTTATTATATGCAAATACAAAACATGGCAATGAATATAGAATCACTTTGCCGGAAGGATTATTCAAGACGGAAGGAGTAATATTTAATGAACTTTCAACGACATACGTTGCGGATTATTTAGGATTTCTAGAAGAATACCCTTCATGTAAACTGGAAGTATCTGGAACCGATTATTATAATTTTACTTGTTTGAAAAGTGTGGCGAATTATTCGCTTTTAAACGACAAACAAAAAGAGTTGGTTGATATTTTATATAAAGAATATAAGTCTCCAATCACAAATGCCGTGGTAACAAGATCTGTACTCGACTCAATTTCTTGCAGGGGTGACTTGACTTCACCAATTTGTAATGTTTGCCCTGTCAGCTTATTGGAAAACGAGTCAAATAATTTAAATGATGATTTTTCTTTTCGTCCTTTAAGCACTGAGTATACTCCTCTAAATACCAGTCAATTAGCTGTTATTCAAAATTTTGATTTTCAAAATTTATATAAAGGCGCCTGCTCTGCCGCAGGTATTTCTCCTTTAAATCCTTCGGCTTATTGTGACGGAAATACTTGGATTACTTGTTCTTCAGACCAAAATGTAAACGGCCAACTTTTTAATCAGGATTCGATTTATTGTGATGGTGTAACTTGGAGTATTTGTAATTCAGAAAATCTTTTCAGCTTGATAGCCGAAGATTCATTATATTGTGATGGCTTGAGGTATCAAGAATGTCGATTAGAAGGATTATTTAATGATGATAAATCTTTTTGCAATAAAAATGGTAAGTGGGAAGTTTGTTCGGAGGATTCATTATCTACAATTAATTCGGCTCAGAATTTTCTGTGTGCATTGAACCCCACTACAAAGGAAATTTTCTGGGTTACATGTGAGGATTGTAATGTAGAAAAGCAATTATTGGACGCCGTATTGGAAAAGTTGCCTTAATCTTAATATTAAATATAGCAAAAAAAGGTCGGAGGTTTCCGGCCTTTTTTTGCTTTTAAGTTTTGGGTTTATTCAATAAAATCGTTTATCGCCCCAAATGAGAAATAATACAAAAAGTGAAATTGAACAGAATATTATTTTCGATGCCGATAGAGGTAATAATGGAAAAGGAATTTTGGTCGAGGACCTTATTAAATTTATCAAATCTTTGGAAGATTGATTTTCAAGAATAATTTTTCATACGAATAATTGATGTATTTTCGTGTTTTACTTGTACCGATTTTGTGGTATAATTCGTAGATAAAATTAAAACAAAAATATGAAAAATCATTTCAAACTAAAAACTTACGGTGTCGGTGCGATAATTATTCTCGGCCTTGTCACTGTTCTTTCAACCGTATTTTTTACGGAAGATACGCCGCCTACTCTCGAACTCGACGGAACAAAAGCCTTTATCGGAACCGGGACTTATCTCACCTTCAAAAACTCGGATTTTGATAGATTTGAAGGCATTACAACTACTTATACAAGTCCAGCCGGAGTTCACGCTTTTTATTCAGATGAAGATTTGACGGTGGAAGAAATTATGGAAAGGATCAAGCCCGATAGGAATCTTAAAATAATGTTTGCAAGATATGAGCCTGAAATTAAAAAATTTCAGGTTTATCCCAAAGGAGATTATATCAAGACAGATATTTTGAGTGATGATGAGATATCGGAAATCACGGTAAAAGCCAATCATGGTTTTTTTCTTATAGGATCCATAGAGTTTGAAGTAGTTGACTTGAAGCCGTTTACTCAAGAACCTTCAGGAAATATTTTAGGTTTTCCCGATCTAAACGATCTACAAGAAGGATGGAACCTGATTTCCTTCCGAGATTTGAAAATGATAAAAAACTACTGTGGAAATAGAGTGTCTGCAATTTGGCTTTCGAATTTAAACTACTTTGACAAAGCCACAGGCGATGAAATTTCAAAAACCTTAACTTCACAATTCGATAGTGACGATTTATTTACTGAAGAAGCTTTCGTGAAAGATTCAGGAAATAGTAACTTTACAAAAATTGGATGGATGGCTTGGGTAAAGCTTATCGGAGATACTGGCACTTGTTCTTCAATTATTCAGCTCCAAGAGCAAGTATATCCGGGGTCGATTGAAAATATTAAAGCGGAGGCTCTTTCCACGGGAGACGGTTTTCAAGTATTTTGGAAAAAACCGAACGAAAATTTCAATGATATTGTTTCTTATAGAATCGCTTACGCAAAAACATCAAAAGCTTTAGCCCGAAGTATGGACAATTATACGAACTTTTCGGACTATGTTGATGTCAACACAACTGTATCTTCCACGTTATTTTCCACTACTCCGGAACAAGTTTACAGACATTTTGTAGTGAATCCTTTTGTAATTCGTCCGGGAGACACCATTTATCTTTCGGTTTTCGCATTAAACGAATCGGGATATTTCAGCAATTTTGCTGATGAAGTGAGAGTGGTTATGCCTCAGACCCCGGACGTGGCTTCTGGTAGCGATCAGGGTTCGAATGTGACTTCGGGTACGGATCAGGGTTCGAATGTGACTTCGGGTACGGATCAAGGTTCGAATGTGACTTCGGGTACGGATCAAGGTTCGAATGTTCGTCCAAGTGATCCGACAATGAGTAAGCCGATTTTTACTATTCCAGGACAGGTGCAAGGTCTTCGGGCAAGTGTTCAAAATACAGACGCAACCCTTTCTTGGACAAAACTTACTGATACTGAATTCTTAAAAATCAAGGGGTATAAGATTTATTACGGAAAAGAGTCTGGAGCTTTAAATCCAAGCAAATATACTAATGAGATCTCGGTCTCAAATGTGTCTACTTATGTAGTAAGTGGACTTGATACTTCAACTAGATATTATTTCGCTGTTGTTGGTGTGGGTGAAAATAATCGCGAAAGTGTGAGAATTTCAAATGAGGCTTCTGTGACGACCGGGCTGATAAAACCCGTTAATACTGCCGGAACAAATGTGTGTATGGAACAATATCAATTGATAAATAACGAAAAGGATATTTGCAACTATAAATCCAATGGTTCTACCGAATTTAAGACCATTTCTTGCGATGGTACGTCGGGTTATTCATATAATGTTTATGCTTATTCTTTTTATTGCAGTGGTGGTGATTATAAGTGGAAAGTTTGTAATGAGGAATCGAAAGGCCAACGTAGTGAATTCAATAAGAATATTTGTGATGATTACGAGGATAGTCCATCTAAATTTGCATGGAAAGGATGCGTAGATTCAAGACAAGGTGAAAAAATCGGCAACTTCGTTTGTGATTCGGGTGTTTGGAGAGCTTGCTCTGTAAACAATGAAATTGTGGGAGAGTACGATTGTGTTAATGGAGAATGGGAGAACATTTCTGTCGGTAATGATTGCATTAAACCTAATCAAGTTTCCGGTGATTTAGTTTGTGTTGATGGAAAATGGAAGAACATTTCTTTAACGGGTACTAATTTTACCGAGGACCAAACACAAAAAGTAGCAACTAATTTGTCCAATCAACAACTACCAATCGAAGATATAAACGAGAATATTATAGGTAAACTGAGTGATGATGGCAAAAAAATATATGACGGTTCTAATGATGTAACATGTTCTTTAAATAATGAGGGAATTGAAATTTCCGACAAAGTTTGTTCTTTAATTTCGTATTCAATCTCCGACAATTATGTCATGGACTGGATTTGGGCACCTGCTAATTGTCCGAATGACACTTTATTATCGGAGGTTTCTACGACTTCCGGAAAAATATATTCAAAATATAGCGGAACTAAATGTGTCAAAGGCGATTTTGAAACTTTTTTCCGTGCAGAATGTTCTCCCGAAGATTTGGAAGATGGAGCTTCTTTGTGTGGGGAAATTACAAGTTCGTCCAACAAGCTTTATTCAGAAATTTGTAATAATAGGGACTATTCGAGACCATCGGATATCATGAATTCCGAGGGAGGACATTTTATTTGTTGGACAAAGGATAATGAATATACCTTTTTAAACTCAATGGATCCTCAAGTGTACTTAGGTAATTATGGGGTTTTGTATAATGAGTATTATGAAGAAGATAAAGCTACTTTTAATGAAAATGTAGTATTGTATGGTGGCGGAATTAATTTTAACCAAGGAAAATACGATAAAGAATTTTTTACTTGTGGGGAAAATAATCTGGGTGAACATTTGAAGTATAGAGAGAAGAATAAAGATAATTGGACGTATTATACTTGTATAAAAAAAGACAATAAATATAAATGGAATCCGGCAGATGATACGACTAGTCATTATGATTATTCAATGGCGGGTGTAATGATAAATTATGCCTTTAGAGAGTATCGAGATAGTACAAACACTAGACAGGATATCGTTGATAATAAAGATATTGATCGAGACTATTTTACTGTTAATGGGGCAAATTATGATAGATACAAGGAACTTTGGGATTCTCTATTTTTCTGTGCCGGCGATGGTAACGGTACTTGGAATTCAAATTATCAATGTACTTCGTTTAAACCGACTTATGTTTGTAATTCAGATAATGTAGGTGAAAAAATAAATTATTTCACCTATGAAAGAACGGATTATGTCTTAGCGACTAATTTTGATGAAAAGAAAACAAACACTTATAAATGTTCACAGGATGGCTCAAATTTTAAATGGAAGAAATAGTAGAGATTAAGTCTATCTTTTCGCATATTGTGTCTTAATTTTAAGAAGATATTAAAAGGATTTTAACCTGATTTTAGTAATTTAGACTTTTTTGATTTTTTACTGACTATTCTTTTGAAAGTCACGTCTCTTGACTTGAAGTTGGGTTTGTTTTTTGGTATAATATATTGATAAATTTACATATTCTATCAAAAATAAATACAAAAAATATGGAAACAAACAACAATGAATGGCTTAAGGAAGCGAGTCCAGTTCATAAGAAATCAAAAGGAATGTATATTCTTTCCCTTGCGATTTTACTACTCGGTCTTGCGGGAACGGGAATATATTTCTTCGCACTCGATAAAAATGAAGAAATAGATACTCCCCCATCGCTTGAATTTGAAGGTGGACAAGGATTTATATTTTCAGGAAATTATTTGGAATTTAAATCTTCCGATATGGCCGAGGCTTCCGATAAGACTTTCGGAACCACTGTAGCCGGCGGAGTACAAGCACTTTATTCAAATACAAACACAACTCTTAAGTCCGTATTAGACGCTATTAAACCCGATTTGAGTCTTAAGATTATGTTTGCATATTACAACGAGGATACAAAAAAGTTCGATGTGTTTCCAAAAGGACCTTATAGTAATTCAAATTTGATAGACGGTGACAAACTTGAACAATACGAGATTCCTGCAAATAGGGGTTTTTTCCTAATAGCTTCGAAGACTTTTGAAGTATCTTCTGCTATTAAGCTATATACAACTAGTCCGACATATTTGAGTAATGCTGCCGGAGCTAAAACATATTTGAAGAACTTAATGAATTCTTATCCAAGCGTTGGAACAAAAACCAATGACAAGGGAGAAACTGTCCCCGATTATGATTGGAGGCTTATGGCGGGCTCCCCTGAGAATATTATTGAAGCTTGCGGAAGCAGAGTTAAGTCAATTTTTAGAAGTGTTGTCCCCGATGCGAATGGAATAAAATTTGCTAAATTTCCTGCTGATAGTAATGAAGGTTTTGCACTTTGGGTTCAGTTTCAAGGTGATAGCGGAAGTTGCGCGAGCAATAATGTTGATGATAATGGCACAACGATTTGTGTCCCCGGTACTTTAACTGAAAATGATTCTGTATTGTGCGGGATGTCTAAATTTACATTAATTTGTGACCCTAAAAACAATGAAAGGATCGTTTCCATACCAGAAAATAAATTCATGATATGTATCGATAACAAATGGACTCTTTATGATTGTATTGAAGGGGAATTAAAAAATGGAAACAGCGTAATTTGTAGTAATTCAAAACCTCGATATTGCAACAATCAATATGAGGGAAGCAAGGTGTCAATTGGTTCAAATATCTTTGTTTGTAATGAAGATAAGTGGGTAAAAGAAGAACCTGTACTTGACCTTTCAAGTCAAATTGATGAGATAGATTCGATAATTACATTTACAGATAAACTGATTTCAGACCTTAATGCATTATCTTTAGAAGTCGATGAAAAATATAAAAGTTTAAAAACTGATTATTCTTCTTATTTAAGTATTGTGCCTGAGATTAAGCATGAATTAAAGAAGCATTTACTGGTATCAGTGATAGACAACCCCACTCTCAATGACATAACCTCTCCTATAAATACAAATCTGCAAAATTCACCAATTAATCAAGTTTTATCAAACCCGAACTTACAGCAATTAGATTTAACAGTTAATCAATTAATAAAAAATTTATTTAATTCTGAAATTAAAAGAAAATATTTCACATTAGGCCTAATAAAGGCTAGGTTTGACAAATATTTTGATGACTCGAAGCTTGAGTCCTCAAAAATCAAGCAATATAAAGTTGACTTATTAAGTTCGACTTCTTTGGAGATTGCATCTGAAAATTTAAAAAATGCGCGATTTTCCGGAAAAAGAGCCTTGGCAAATTTCAACTCTGCCGGTGAAATGGTTGAATCCTTTAATAGTTCGTATAACTCTCTTTTGACTCTAATAGAAAAAGAAGAAGAAAATAATAATACTAATAATTCTTCTCAGAGTAATACAGATAAAATTGATGAAAAATGGCATCCGATAACTAAATGTCTATATTTATCTAATGGAGATATGGCAGATTGCGAATCATTAATTGATTCAGCCTCTGACGAGTACAATGTGTATTCGAATATTTTTGAAAATGCACTTGATTCTTGCTCAGAAAAAGCATCGAAAGAACTTATTTATCAATGTTTTGACTTAACATTGTTAACATTAAAATGCAATACTGGAAAAGCTACAAATGCACCAATATCTGCTGAAAAAAATTCGCTTTGTATTAAATGGGATGATATTTTGCTACAATGGAAATATTGTTCGGAAACTTCTAACAAAACAAAAATCTTCGGCGATTTTTATTGTAATGGTTCTATATGGCAAGATGTGTCAGATGATGAGTTTTTAATCGAAGAAGCTTGTGAAGCTCAATCGTTACAAGGTGCTATTAATTGTTTTGAAAGCTTTGACAGTTGTCATCTTATTAATGATGACTATGATCGTTGGGATTGTTTCGGAGATTGTGATCAAATCGATGATGATGAAGATAAAAATGCTTGTTTTTATTACGCTGGTGATTGTGATCAAATCGATGATGGGGATGCTTTATACTTCGAGTGTCACCAAGAACAAAGTACTTGCGACGAAATTGATGAAGATGAAACAAGATGGGAGTGCTTCGAAAGCTGTTCTGATATCGATGACATTTATGATCTGATAGCTTGTCACCAAGAACAAAGTACTTGCGACGAAATTGATGAAGATGAAACAAGATGGGAGTGCTTCGATGGATGTGAGAATATTGAGGACGAAGTCGATCAAGATAATTGCAATTTAACTATCAACAATGGGGATTGTGAGCTTTTGAATGATGAAAATGAAAAGGATATGTGTTTTTGGGCAAATGGAGATTGTGAAAACATTTCGGATCCTGAGGAAAAGGAAAATTGTTTTTATGATGAAGGAAATTGTGGATATATTACAGATCCTTCCAAGCAATATGAGTGTGCAGTAGAAAATGATGATTGTGATTCAATAGATGATCAAGATGATAAGGCAGATTGTTTTCTTGAAATTGGTGATTGTAGTTCATTGGGTTTCGACGAGGATTCTCAAGATGAATGTTTTTTTGAAATTGGTGATTGTGAAGATATCCTAGACCCTATCATGCAGTATGATTGTGCATTCGAAAATGGTGATTGTGATTCAATAGATGATCAAGATGATAAGGCATTTTGTTTTTTTGAAATTGGTGATTGTGCTTCATTGGCTGATTACGACGAGAATTATCAAGATGAGTGTTATTATGAATATGAAGAGTGTGACGATATTTCGGATGAAGATATGCGAAATAAATGTTATGAATCAATTTATTAATGATCAATCAAATTGTTATTATTTTAAGAATAGTCACTAATGAGTGTATAATGTAGGATTGTTATTTTGATTAAAAAAAATATATAAATTAAAAACAAAAATATGCAAAACCAAAACACAAATCCTTTTGAGCCGGTGAGTCCGGAGCAAAATATGGCTAATATGCCTGAACTTGGACAGACTCCGAGTTCGAAAAAATCCGGAAAAATCATTGCTATGATCGTGGCAATTCTTGCGATTGCCGGATCGGCAAGCGGATATTTTATTTATACTTTACGGAATTCCGCAGAGCTTCCGCCGTCACTCGAAGCTGTGACGGGGACCGGTTTTATAGCCGGAGCTCGTGATATTGGGTTCTCTTACGAAACGGCAGATGCCAATTTGATTAATTCAAAAATCGGAGCGACGACTCAAAGATCAAAATCCGATGAATATTTTTACAGTGAAAGGGATATGAGTGTCTACGATGTAGTAATGAACCTTAAGGCAGATAATTTTAACACATTCAAGGCACAAGTGATTCATTACAACACCCAGGATAATCTTTTCTATTTATTTCCGGGTGGTGTTTTTAAGGGTGCTCCCGGCACTTCGGAGCTAAAACTTAAAGATACGGGGGATAAATATAAAGAGTTAAAAGATTATACAATCCCCGCTTTTAGTCCGTTTATCGTTTTTACAAACGGGGACTTCAAGACTTTCAACACTACTGCAGGAACGGGAACCACGAAGACTTTTCAAATTAAGTCCGTGATGGAGGCCCCTTCCACTTATGATTATAAAATTAACGACAAAGAACCCGGTTGGCATTTATCCGTTCTTACTAAAGCAAAAGCCTCAGAGGCAAAAGAGGCTTGTGCAAACGGAATCGATGGGGTGTGGATTTATAATCCAAGTGAAGATGATCCTTCAAAGATGTTTGGTACCAGTGCTGTATCTCCTTCCTCTATTTCTTCTACTCCTACAAGTTATTTGATGTGGGTGAACAAGAAAGTGGCCAGAGGTGCTTGTAGAGTGGCTTCGACACAAAACACAAATGGTAATCAAAATCAACAGAATCAATCTCAATCCGGAGCTCAACAAAGTCCACCAAGAGTGGTGAAAGTGACGTCGGACAAAGAAAATGGTTCTTACCGCGCCGGTGTTGATGTTCCAATTAAAGTTGAATTTGATAAAGATGTTGCTGTTTCGGGTACAACAAAACCAAAATTAATACTCAAAACACAAGATACAGGTTCTACCGCTTTAACATATGAAGTTGAATATACTTCAGGTACTGGTTCAAAATATTTGATTTTTAATTATAGGGTTTTAGCCGGTCACAATACTTCTGATTTAAATTACTCTTCCCCTTCTGCTTTATCATTAAACGGTGCTACGATTAAAGATGAAACGGTTTCCACTTTGGATGCAATACTTGAACTTCCAGCTTTAAGCGATCCTAATTCGCTTGCCGGACAAAAAGCAATCGTAATTGATACCACGCCCCCCACCGGAAAACCGACATTAGAGGTGAGCTTTAATCCTGAAAAAACTGAGTTTACATTGGAAGGAACTTATACTGAAGGTAATTGGGTAAGAGGTGCCTTGTCATTAAATGTCAATGGTTCCCAAATTCGACGCTCACAGAGTAAACCTGCAGTACCTCAAAAGAATTATTCAATAAGCTTCAAAATTGAAGATTTCGAGGAAATAGAAGGTGAACAGATTGACCCTGATTCAATCAGTGAAATAAAAGCGACTGTTGATGTAATAGATCTTGCTGGAAATGCTAGTGAAGCTGTTGAAGAGATTATCTCAATTAGTGAAGTTTCTGAAGAAGAAAGATTAAGAATTGATATGTATGGGTATTATCTCGATGAAGCGAAAAAATACGATATAGAAATTTTGGTTACTGACAAAACTGATGAGATTTTTGAAGCTTTTGAGGCTATTTATGGAGATATCCCCGATGAAGATGGGAAATTTTGTATTGAGGGTGGAAGAGGTATACAAGAAGAATTATTAAATTATGAAGTTTTAGTGGGAACTGATTTCGAATTTGTAGAACGACCTGATTGTGAATTCAATAGAGTTTCGAATCAAATCACTGAAGCAATGCGTGAGGCAATAGAAAAATATGGTTATTATCTCGATGTATCGAAAACTTATGACATTGAAATTCTTAAGGATGACAAGGAAATTCCAATTTATAACGCTTTTAGGAGTATTTATGGTGATGTACCAGCTGCTGACGGAAAATATTGTATTGATGGAGATGAGGGCTTACAAGAAGAATTAACTGCATACGATATTAAAGTGGGTGAGGATTTCAACTTTATAGAAAGACCTTCCTGTACTCCAAATCGAATTAACTGTATTTTTAATGTGGATCCCAAGGAAAGTTATACGATTGAAGTGTGGAAAGATGGTTTAAACAATAAAGATTATTTTTCATTTAAAGATTTTTCTAATCCTATTGACCCTAAGTATTTTAATGTAACCGATAGTTTAATTCAAGCTTGTACTTCCGGAGAAAATGACGTTGAAAATGAAACATGGTGGTTTGATTATTTTTGTAAAGAAAATGAAATAAAATGTTGTTTTGTTGAGGAGGCAGATTTTTGTAAAGATATAGAAACAAACACACCGTCAAACGGGACAATAACTTCGCCTAAAAACCTTCCTGACAAAAACACTATTCTTGACAACATTCGTTAATCAACCCTAATTTTATGAAAACTTTCCTCTCAAAACACAAACTTTCCCTACTTACACTACTTATTCTAGCAGGTGCTTCGGTTGGTACAATTTTTGTACTAAACTCTAGGGATTCTGTCGAGTTGCCGCCTTCACTCCCATTTTCGCCTTCGATGTTTCAAGGGCTACTTAAGGTGGATGATGAGAGATTCTTTATGTTTGAGGAAAATGAAATTGAAGAGAGCGAGGAACTTGAAATTTACGAAAATGGTCGAAGTCGACTTGGTCGAGATATTCAATATTTTTACTCCGAAAACGATATTTCTGTGGAAGAAATTGTCGAATCAATCGTTCCACAAAGAAGCAACAAATTTGTGATCGCTTACTACGATCCGGAAGTAAGAAATTGGTACACTTACCCGAGAGGGCCATTTAAAGAAACTCTTGAGCTTAAAAAAAGCGAGATAGACGATTTTATCATTCCCGCAGGGCATGCATTTGTGATTGGAGCTGAGCGAAATTTTGAAACCGTTAATTTAAAACACGGCACCGAGCAGCCAAGGTCTACACTATTTGAGATCGACGATCTTGAGCGTGGGTGGACTCTTCTTTCAGTTAAAAACAATACGGATTTTCAAAATCTTATTGAAAAATGCGAAAACCGTGTAAGGTCGATTTGGGTTCAAAAAGCAAATAATGACTTTGAAAAGACCGAAAAATCCTATCCGAGACTTTCTACCGGTTATCACTTGGTTTGGTTCAATATCGGTAGTGTCAGCGATGAATGTTTTGATCTTTCGGCTTCTTCAGGTGGAGAATACGAGGCTCCATGCGTGAGCGACACTCCCGTCTGCGACAGTGAAGGAGTGTGGTATGAAAATGCATGTAAGGCTCTTGATTCGGACAAATCCCCAAGTTCCGTTTATCTGGCGGACTTAAGCGGTAATTGCATAGATTATTCCACGGTAAACACCGGGAATATGCCGGCTTCGATGTGTAATCCCCTAGCTGTTTCACCGGTTTGCGGAATAGATAAAACTTATTATCCGAATCTTTGTCTTGCTTACGCGCAAAATCCGAATTTTGTGAGAGCTGATATTTATGAGGCAAACGAGGAAACCGAAAATTGTGAATTTAAGGACTTAGATCTTTCAAGACCGCAAAGAGAAGGTTTTGAGTTTGATTTTGAATCAAATTTCTATAAAACTCGGACTTCGCTTGAATCCGAAGTGTCGGATGGTCGCACTGATTTCGAATATATTCCAGGTGAAACTACTTCGGGCTCAACTGTAACCGATTCATCTGGTGTAGTGGATTTTGTCGATAATTCCGGTAGCGGAAATTCTTCGGCTACTGTTGTCGTGGATAGCGGTGTTGAACAATTTTTCATTGAAGACGGGCTAATCGATCCTGTACAGATAGAAGGTGATGATCTTATTGAGCCTGTTCAAATCGGTGGTGAACTTATTGCTCCGGTGCAAGGATGCAGCTCAGATGAACCGGTTTGCAGTGTAAATGGTCTCTTTTTCAAAAATATTTGTGAACTTACTGCCAGCGGGTTTAGGCAAGATGTTGAAGGCAAATACATACCAGAGATACTGTTTTCCTTCCAAGGTGATCTTCTTTGTAAACCGGCTCGTTTCGAACACTTTACTCCCGATTATTCGCTTGAAGACACAAGCGATGAACCATCTGAGCCAATTATTGAGACGCCTTATCCTGTTGATCCCGGTTCGTTTTATTGTGAAAATACAAAATGCATTTACAATAGTTTTCTCTCTTATCCCGATTTAAATGATGCAATAATAAACTGTGAAATCGGCCACTTAAGCTGTATCGATTCTTCAAACGAGGAGCTTTCGTCTTACAGCGTTTCCGATCCTGAATATTTTTATATTATAGACAAAATTCTTTCGGAAAAAGAAGGGTGTTGCAACCGTTAATAATTATTGATAATATCCCCACCTGATTATTAATATTTTTGGATGGCAGATATTAAGATTGATTCGCTAGGCGTGCCGCTTTTGCCTGATTTGGAAGTACAAAAAGGAAATGAGAGTTCCTTCGGTGAATTAACGGGTCTTGGACAAAAAATTAATGAAGAGATTGATCGAGCTTTGGAATTACCTGTTTCTGAGGACTCTAAACCTGGTTTTGATCGGAGACTTAGTTCGGGTTTTAGTTCCAGACCCAATTCTGATTTTAGTTCCAGACCCGAGACTGATTTAACTAGAAAATTTAATTTATCTTCAGGAATTTTTACAAGCCCCCAAAAAATAAAAGATAACGAGCCACCTGCAAACAGGTCAAGTCTTCCGCTCGGCTTTAGAAGGGCTCCCGATTTTCAAGATGATAATGAAGGAGCACAAAGCTATCTTCGCTCTAGGGCAATGCAAACTATAAGAGACAAGGCTGAAAAAAGTGACGTAATTTCGACTGACCAATATATCGAAAGTGAAATTAATGGAGGGATAAACACTTTGATTCATATTGTAAGATTTTTTCATAATCCCAAAACTCCTTTTACTAAATACGATATTGGAGACTTGATTATGTTGTTTAAAGACTCAAAGATAAGTGCCAGTACACTCGGTAATATGAGGCTTGAAATCACAAGCTTAGAAGCTTTAAACAAATTTCTTTTGTCCGATAGTCAAATCACTCAACTCAAAAGGCTTAACATAATTTCTGATGATTCAATTAAGACAAATGGCACGCCTTTAGAATACCGAAGTACCGATGGTCGGAGATTTATTTTAAGGCATTTTAACAACTTGATATCCTTGAACGAACCACAACTTGGAGCAAATGGGCTTGATTCTTGGAATACCTATCATTTCAGAGTTGCAAACAAAGAAGCTCATCTTGTAAGAGTGGATGAAAACAAAAAGATTCAAAATTCAAGGACATTAAAAGCATTTTTAATCTTATTGAAAGCGGACGAAAAAAGATTTGCCCATTTTTTAAACAAATAAAAAAGCCCTTTTTATCGGGCTTTTAAAGTTTTTTTAGTTTCTTTCTTTTTTAAGTCTGTATAGGTGACCTCCTGCTAATGAAAATGCCAAAAGGAGTAGCAAGTAATAAGACTCTGGGCCGGATTTTGTCAGAGTTGCCGCATTGTGTTGTTCATCAGTAACTTCTGCTGGAGTCGGTGCTTCGGTTGGTGCTGGGTCTTCATCCTCTTCATCCGCAAGCTCGAGTGCCGGAGGTGTATCGTCCACTTCATCAGCAGCATCACCAAAAGGATTTGGTAAAGTCGGTGGTGCATCAACCGCATAAACAAGCGAACTTTGAAGCATAACCATAGCTAAAACAGCCATTAGTACCAGGAATTTTTTTGTGTTTTTCATGTTTGTTTTTGATAATTTATCATAATATTATATCAAAATTATGCTAAAATATCAACCTTTATATTGTTTTTTTTTACAATAAAAGGCCCTAAGCGGGCCTTTTACAAATTGAAAATTTATTGTGCGAGCACTTTGATTACCACTTCAGATCTGTCCACTGTGTTGTCGGCGTCGCTAACTTCGAGAGATACCGTGTAGTCGCCGGGGTTTTCAAAAGTGTGTGTCGGTTTTAATTCGGAAGAGGTCGTACCATCGCCGAAATCCCAGAAGTAGCCGGAAATCGTTCCCGTGGAGCATGCTGGATCAAAAGCTGTAGTCAGAGGAGCGGGACCTTCCTTGAATACCGATACGAAGCAGGAAAATAATGCTACTTCACGCACCGTGATAAGCATTTCTTTTTTCGCTGTGGTGTTGTCGGAGGCGATTACTTCCACGCTTGCCGTATATGTGCCCACTTTATCGTATTTGTGGCTTATTTTTGCGGAACCGAGTTTGGGTGTTGTGTTGTCGCCGAAATCCCATCGATAACTTGTAATTTGTCCTTTTGGATAATCCGAGCCGGAGGCGTCAAATTGAATTGTAACCGGAACTGTGCCTTCGATCCTATCGGCTTTTAGATCAACCACTATCCCCTGGTCCGTTACTTTTATCACTTGGGTTGCGGTGGATACATTATCATCCGAATCTGTCACTCTTAGGGTTGCCGTATATGTGCCAGCTTCTTTATATGTGTATTTGGCACGCATATCAAATGCGTCAGTCTTTCCGTCGGAATCGAAATCCCATTCATATTGAACGATATTGTTGTCCGGATCCGTGGAAAGAGAGCCGTCGAAAGTGATTTCGAGAGGCGCTTTGCCTTGAAGAAGGTCTGTCTGGAATTCGGCACTTGGTGCGCCTTTTGGCGAGCCGATTTGAATTTCTTTTGTGAGTTCACCCTCTTTACCTTTTTCATCGATTACCAAAAGTTTTACATTGAAAAGTCCTTCTTTTTCAAAAGAGTGAGAGGCTGTCCTTGTCTTTACAAGGGGTGTACCATCTCCAAAATCCCATTCGTAGCTTTCGATTTTTCCGCTTGGAGAAGTGGATTTATCAGCGCTGAAAATATATTGTCGGCCTTTTTCAAAGAGTGTCGGGTTTCCGTTTATCTCAATCACGGCCTGCGGAATGAGCGATTCAAGAGCTTCTATTTCTAATTCCGTAGTATCAAAATCGCCTACAAGATTTGTGACTCTCAAAGATACATTGTATTTTCCGATTTTTTCATAAGTATATTCCACTTTGTCCTTGTTTCCGTCGTCGTATTCCCCGTCGCCGTCCAAATCCCATTCATAGGTGTCTATCTCGCTGTCTTGATCCATGGATTTTGAACCGTCGAAGGTGACTTTAAGCGGAATTTCCCCTGATAGAGGCTCCGCCACAATTACAGATTCCAACTTGGCTCCGGCTATTGAAACAAGCGCGGGATATTCGACAAGGCGCTCTTCGTTTGTGTCCTTGTTTCTAAGTCTTACGCCTAAATTAACATCAAAAACACCACTCTGTGTATAAGTGTGACTCACTATAACTCCGGTAGCGGTGCCTTCGTCGCCGAAATTCCAATTATACGATACTATTTGCCAATTTTTGCTATCGTAAGGGATGTTTGTGGCGTCGAATTTAATCAAAACCGGTGCCTCGAGATTGATTGTCTCCTCGGGGGTAGTGATTATCGGTTTTAAAATCGGACCTTCTTCCACTATTCGTTTTCCATCAAGATATACAAAGGCGAAAAGCCAGATTATAAGGAAGAAAACCAGAACTATTCCGGAAACCATCGCCACTTTGATGCCTTGTTTTTTTAAGTCTTTGTCGTCTTTTTTTGCCGTGAGAATTTTCACGAAACCGCTCATCGTGATAAGGAAAATTCCGAGGGCCGCAAGAAGGAATATTATGTGAATAAAGGTGATAAGTCCGTTTACAAAGGAAGTGGGATCAACACCAAGAAGTCTCGCAATCGGGTTTTCCGATGCGCCGTTGGCGTTTGCAATAAAAATAAATGAAAAAACGAGAAGAAGAATCATAGTAACGAAAAAGGCTCCGAAACAGCCCAAAATCGCTCTTTTTCTGGCCTTCAGGTTAATCGGTTTTACAACTTTTTGAGGAGTGGCTGTCACTCTTGGTTGCACTTGGGGCGGTCTATTAATTGCCTCTGGTGCTGTGGACCTGGGACTTGGGGCAGAATAAGTTGTAAAACTTGATGTCGTTGGTGGGGTCGGAATATTTATTTGAGGATTTGCCGAAGGATTGTTAGTTTGATTAGTGTTTGGAACCTGAACCTGAGCAGGGTTTGTTGGATTTTGAGACTGAGGTGGGTTTGTAGTATTTTGCTGAGGTGTAAGCTCGTCATCATCTCCCATTTCTATGTCATTTATGTTTGGCATAATTTTGTTTTAAAACTTTGTCATATTCTATACGAAATCGGTATTATTGGAAAATTATTTTTTTCGTTATTGAATCGCTTTGTCCATCCTCTCTAATCACCGTGAGTTTTACAACTATTTCACCCCAGGATTTTTGAAAATTGGTCTGCCATGTTCCCGGTTTGTCAGTGATATAATCGAAATCATCGTCTTTGACTCCGTTTGTAGGAGCCGAATCGAAATTTATATTTTTATCGATTTGATAATACTTAATCGGACCCTCCGATTTGGAAAAATCCAGCTTGATTATACCGGACTCTCCTGAAAGAGTAGCCGGAGTCATTTCAAGAACGGCTTTCACAGGCAATAAATCAATTACATTTTCTTCGTCATCCTCCGTAACCGTGGTGTCTTCGGGATCATAAATACTGCTTACCTCTCCTATTACCACATCTTTGGTAATTTCCGATCTTTCACCAAGCGAATCCACGACTTGAAGTTTTACCTTATATATGCCGTAAGTGTCGTAAGTCCAAAGCGGACCGCTTACTCTGGCATCAACATCGTTATTCCTTATCATATCTCCGCTTGTGTCTTTGTTTAAATCGAAATCCCAAAGAGTCTGCGCGATTTTAGCGTTTACCTCCGTATCTGCCTTTGATTTATCCACAAACTGAACTTTTAATTTATTGTTTTTATCCGGAAAATTGAACTCGAAATCTGCCTCAGGAGGATTTGATTTGGCGTCCACATAGATTTTCACTATCGGTGAAACCGCTTCTCCGCCCTTATCATCGCGAACTTTAAGCCTTACATCGAACCCTTTCAAATTCTTTGCGTCATAAGTGTACTCGATTGTTGGCTTGTCCGTAGGTGCGTTGTTGAAAAAACCATCTCCTTCCAAATCCCAAATATAAGCTACTATATTGCCGTCCGGATCTGTTGAAGTGCTTGTAAATGTAATTGGATCTCCAAGGAAAACCTTCGTTGCATTTACAGAGAACTTCGCTACAGGAAGAGCGTTTGGGCCGTTTACAACTTTCACTTTGGGAACTGTATTTGTGTCGTAAAGCTCTTTAGATGAATATGTAAGATTGTCGTTGTCGGTAAGTTCAACTCCAAGGCCGTATTCGATCTCTTCGCCCTCGGGGCCGTTTGTACCGATTGTCATTTGCGCATTATCCACAGTGGTAATCATCGAGCCAAGCTCATTATCCGGATCATCGATATCGTAATACCACCATCTGTATTGCGTGATTCTTCCGTCCGGATCCTCAGCTCCGTATACTTTCATCAAAACCGTGATTGGAGTGGTATTTGCACCCCTTTCGGTTCTCGGAATTCCTTGAAGAGAAGAGAATTTCGGACTTAAATTGTCTATGTCGATTTTTACCTCGTCCGTCGCGCTTATATTGCTATTTTCCTTATCGGAAACAGTAAGGCGGACCGTGTAATAACCGGGATCCTGCGGACTTAATTCATTAAATGTATGTATCACCGATTTTTGAGATGAACGAGTGGTGTCGCCGAAATCCCATGAATAATTTAGCATTCGGCCCGTACCATCCACATTTTTGGACTCCGAAGCATCAAATCTAATTTGCGTTTTTTTCGTAGCAGGCACCGCTTCTTCCAAATCGTAGACTTGTTCTTCGTCTATATATACGGAAATTTTCGCAATTGGGGTATTTCCATCTCCTATATATACGGTCTTTGTAATCGAGGTGTCTTCTTCTTCGATATTGAAAACCGTGGCTTTTACCTTATAGTCGCCACTCTCGGTATATCTGTGTGTAATTAATTTACTTTGATTGAAAGAACCGCTCTCCCTATCGCCATCATCAAAATCGATTTCGTAAGCGACAGCATTTGATGAAAGCATTTCAAACGAGATTTCCGCGTAGCCGTCTTCGTTTATCATTTCGGAAACCTGCGTCTGAGTGCCCCATTCGAGATCAAGAACACTTTCGATATCCACAGTTTTGGACATTTCGCCGTATTCTTCGTTTTGACCGCTTGTAAGCGTATCCGATACTCTGAGGGTCACCTCATATTTTCCTTTTTGGAAAAACTGAATCACCGGATTTGTTGATGTTTCGCTTGTATCGTTTATAAAACGGTATTTATCCGTGGTCGTATGAACCGTCCATTTATATGTGAGAAATTTCTTATCGCCATCCGGATCAAAGCTTTTCTCGGCATCGAAACTCACGGTTGCCGGCTTGTTTTCGTTTTTAATTTCCGTTGTAAAGACGGCCACCGGTTTTTGAGATGTGACCTCGAAATCCATTAATGTATCGCTTGAAGAATTGCCGTTTTGATCGGTAACGGTAAGCGTAATGTTGTATTTCAAAGGATAAGTGAATTTGTAGGTGAGCTTTGACATCGTAGAGCCCTCCATCGGTTTTATATTTAAATCCTGAGGCTTTCTCTGGCCATCACTTGGTGTAATTTCCCAACGATAACTCCTAATTCCGCCTCTGTCGCTTCTGGATGCGCTTCCGTCAAAGACGGTATCTGTATTTATTATTCCTTTGCCTTTGTTCGGATCAATAATTCTTGCCGATAGATCGGAAATATCAAGAGTGATTATTTTTCTATCCACAACGCCGAGTTTTGACATTACTTCAAGGCGCACCGAATATCTTCCCGATGTGGAATATGAAACGGTTGCAGTTGGATTGCTCGTAAAGTCGCGGACATCTCCGTTTCC
>JAVEWJ010000004.1:0-55329 GCA_034004605.1 Candidatus Altimarinota bacterium
GGTCCTCCGCAAATCTCCATGCTAAACCAATTATCATCGTCTCCCACCTTATACACTTTCACGCTGTTCCCGTATTTGTTTTCAAAAAGACCGATTGCTCCAAGCGATTTTGCCTCATCCACACTCATTTCCATGCATGAAACGGGAAGCGCCTTTTCGATTTGATCATTCACAATTTTTTCCACCTCTGCGATTTGCTCGGGAGTCATCGGACTTGGATGCGAAAAATCGAATCTAAGCCTTTCAGCTGTAAGATTACTGCCTCTTTGTTGAACATGATCTCCAAGAACCATTCTAAGCGCCTTGTGAAGTAAATGAGTAGCGGTGTGATAACGAGTAACCACCTCGCTGTGATCAGCAAGACCTCCTGCGAATTTCTGCTCGGCACCTGCTCTCGAAAGTTCCTGATGTTTACAAAAGTCCCGTTCAAAATCAGCCTTTAAAGCCTCCACCTCGGCTTCACTCTCAGCATATCCGGCATTTTTTAGCTCCTCGATTGTCATTTCCACGGGAAATCCGAAAGTTTGAAACATATCAAAAACAAAATCGACGCCAAAAACCTCAGACACTTTTCCACCCTCTTTTCCCGCATTTTTTAAAATCGCTTTTTTCAGCACATCAAGCCCTTTCACAAGAGTTCTTCTGAATTTTTCCTCTTCTCCGGCCATTTCCGCAAAAATAAATTCCTGTTTATCCAAAAGTGTCGGATAAACTGTGCCGTATTCCTTCACAACGATTCCCGCGATTTTTCGGCAGAAATCATTTTCAATTCCAAGCTTCATACCAGCACAAATGGCCCTACGAATAAGCCTTCGAAGAATATATCCTTGATCCGTATTTGATGGGGGAATACCAAGTTCATCACCTAAAATAAAAGTGGAAGTGCGAAGATGATCGGCACAAATTCTCTCGTTTCGAATATTTTCCTCGGAAAGTTCATAACCGCCGAGTAGTCGAAGTTCCGATGTTATCGGCAAAAATAACTCGCTGTCATAATTTGAATGAAAACCGTTCAAAATAAAAAGCGTTCTTTCAAGCCCCATTCCGGTGTCCACATTTTTCTGCGCAAGTTCCACAAAACTACCGTCCTCGTTTTTATTATATTGCATAAAAACATTATTCCAAATCTCCACACACTTGTGACAATCGCATGAAATGCCGTTTTTATCGCAGTTCGGACATTTTTCTTTCTCTGTAATATAATATATTTCGGTATCTGGTCCACAGGGGCCAGTCTGACCGGCGGGTCCCCACCAATTTTCTTTTTTGGAATAAAAATAAATCTCGCCTCCCGAAAGCGCTTCACCATCGACATGCTTTTTAAATCCATGACTTTCCCAAATACTCGCTGCCTCTTCATCTCTCGGAGCATCGTTGTCACCTGCAAAACAACTTACACTTAGCCTTTCCATAGGAATTCCAAGCCCTCCTTCACTTTGCGGAGAAGTCAAAAATAAAAAACTCATCTCAATCGCTTCATTTTTGAAATAATCCCCGAGCGACCAGTTTCCGAGCATTTCAAAAAATGTGAGATGCGTTCGGTCTCCGACACTATCTATATCACCTGTACGAATACACCTTTGCACATCTACAAGCCGTGTTCCGGCTGGATGCTTTTCCCCGAGCAAAAATGGCACAAGTGGATGCATACCGGCCGTGGTAAAAAGCACGGTTGGATCATTTTCCGGGATAAGAGAAGCACCGGGAATTTCTTTATGATTATAATTTTTAACAAACCAGTCTATAAATTTTCGTCTTAGTTCATTTGCTTTCATATTTTTTATTTAGAATTACATCGGGAATTTTTGCAAAAAAGCCTTTAATTTACAAGCTGAAACGGTTAAAATTCCGGCAGTTTAAAAAATAAAATGGGTCGCAAAAAAAAAGCAAAGAAAATCATAAAGGAAGCGCTTAAAAAAGACAAAAAAAAGACCAAGTCCGCCCCGAAAAAAGTAGAAAAATCCTTAAAGCCAAAAAAAAAGATTCCCTTAAAAAAAATTCTGGCTTTTCTTTCTTTTCTTTTTTTCTCTTCCGTCACGGCTTTTATGCTTATTGCCTCCTTTCACGCAAACGAAATCGCAAAATATTTTTCCGAAAAAGATACGATTTTGACTTTTGAAATAAATTCGGATTTGAAAAACATAAACACGGAAAAGTCTCTCACCGCACTTTTTCAAAATGATTTGAAAAACAACCTTTCTTCACTTTTTTCCACGGACTACGAAACGAAAATTTCCCCTTGGATCGGAAGATCAGCGGGTTTTGCCTTGATTAGAAACGAAAACATGGGGCTTTCTCAAATATATTTTATTGAAACAAAGTCCGTTAAAAAGGCGTTCTCCATTTTGAATATCAACGCAAAAGGAACACAAATCATTTCTCTTCCGGAGTATTATTTCCCGAAAAATGATTATTTTGAAAAACCTCTCTTCCTCACAGTGATCGACTCGTATTTGTTTTTCTCCCCAAATCAAGCAGCTCTCACAAAGCTTCTTCAAATGCAAAACGACACCGATAAAAAACTTTTCAAATCTCCCGATTTCAGAAAGATTAAAGAAAATTCTCCCTCTCAAAGGCTTGCGTTCTTGTTTGTAAATTCTAAGTACATAAGTGCCTTAGATTTAAGCGCCTTTTCTCTTCCCACGGGCCTTTTACTTTCATTGTCGGACGTTTTCACCTCGGAGGGCCTTTCCGTTTGGGAAAAATCCGGCGATTTCTATCTCACATCTTTCACCACTCTTTCAAAGCCTTCTCCCATATCTCAAAATGTAGAATCAAAAAACTTTTCTTTCCCATACGATAAAAATCTTTTGGCTTTTTTTGCATTCAAAAATCCGAAGAATTTCCTTACAGACATCCTTTCAGTCACAAACAGGCTCGAAACTCTTTATCCCGGAGCCGTATCTCTTCTCGAAAACGAATTCGCTTTCTCTCTATCTGAAAACGGCGAAATCGGAATCATGATAAAGTCTCTGGATGAAAACGAAAATAAAACACTTGCCGATTTAGTTTTCTCACTCGCACAGAGTTTCGAAGGTTTCGACAGGGATATTCGCGAACAGACCCTTCCGGACGGTACAAAATATCAGGAATATGTAAAAGTGCCGAAACAAATTCTGACAACGGAAAAATTCCACTCGGGAAAAAAATATTTGGACTTTTCCGGAAAGATATTTTTATTTCAAAACGGAAGTGAAAGCATGGTGTCAACAAGCGAAAAACACTTAACCGATTTAATCGATTCAACTTCAAAAGTTTCGACAAAAAGCGCGCTTCTAAAAGTGAATCTCGAAAAAGCAATTAAAAGCGCAACAAATCCATTCTCCGAAATGACACTCGAATTGATGTTTAAAAATGGCGGAATCGCAGGCTCATCAAAATTAAAAATTAAATGAGAACATTCCTCAAAAAATCAAAAACCGACAAAATAATTAAGGATCTAAAAAAATCCAGCCCGATTTTAGTTGAAGAAAAAGCCGAAAACTTTACTCCTAAAATTTTTGGAAACATCCTACTTCTTGGTTTTTTAGGGCTTGTGATCTTACTTCTTATAAATTCTTTCAGCGCTTATAGTAAAGGAAAAGCTCTGGAAAAAGAAATTTCGGAAAAAGCTTTTGAAGGAATTTCAATGCTACTGGAAGGCGGAAAAAAGACATCTCAAATAGAGCTGAAAAAAGCCAAAGAAGCATTTCTGCAAGCGCAGGAGAGTTTCGCATCAGCGAAATCCAAAGCGTGGTTTATCAAATCGGATAAAAGTTCCTACGCGAAAAGAAGCGATGTAAATATCGCTCTAAACGGTCTTCTGGATGGGGGCGTCTCTTTCGCAAACGCCGGATCATATTTTCTTGAAGCGATGGATAGTTTCAATTTGATCCCCGTATATTTCGTTTCAAAAAATAAAAGTCCCGAAAAAGATTTCCCATCTCTCACGGACACCTTAAAAAAAGGCCTTGAAAAAACTGATCTCGCGATAGCGGAAATCAATGCAGCCTCGGAAAAAATCGCAAATGTAAATGTGGAAATACTACCCGAGGATTTACAAATAAAAGTAAATTATGCAAAAGAAAAAATCGCAGAAATATCCGAAATTTTAAACAACATAAAAACATATTATCCCGAAATCCTCAAACTTCTTGGCGATGAAAAGCCACACAAATATCTGGTACTATTCCAAAACAATCAAGAAATGAGGCCCACGGGCGGTTTTATCGGTTCTTATGCGCTGATCGATATAAACAAAGGCTATCTTGAAAAAATGGAAACGCACGATGTATACGATTTACGTGGGCTTGGAGATACCCAAATCGATCCTCCGGAAGATTTCCGACTTTTTACAAGCAATTGGCGCTTTCGCGATTCAAATTATTCTCCGGATTTTTCGCTTTCCGCACAGAAAGCTTTGTGGTTTTTAGAAGCTGAGTCCGGCATTTCCGTTGATACTGTGATTGCAATTAATCAGGGACTTCTCAGAGATATGCTCGCGATTACAGGTCCTATTCAAGTTGGAGATTTCGGAAAACTCGATTCATATAATTACGACACGGTTTTAAGCTATGTAATAGAGTCAAAAATGTGGGGAGCGGAGGATCCCAAACATATCTTGAAAGTTTTTGTACCTGCCTTTGCGAAAGAAATAATGAACGAAAAATACCTAAGTCGCGTTTCCGGAAAAATATTCCGAGCGCTTGAACAAAAGCATATTATGTTCTACTCGAAAGATGAAAATCTTGAGGCTTTGTTTGATAAATTCGGCGTTTCAGGAAAGCAGTATCAGCTACAAGAAAACGAGGATTATATCCAGGTGATAAACATCTCTTCCGGCGGCACGAAATCGGACAAACTCATCGAGGAAAAAATCAGTCACGATACAAGAATTTCAGAAAACGGGGAAGTCATCGACACGGTTTCAATCAAAAGAACGCATCTTTTCAACGATCAAATACTTAAAAAATGGAAAGAAATCTTGCAAGTGTACGGAATAAGTAAACCCGAAAGCTATGTATTGGATATTTTAGGAAGAGGAAGAAACAGAACCACAATAAGAATATATGTTCCAAAGGGATCAATTCTTGTTTCCTCAACTGATCCGGAAATGAAAACAAATTATGATGCCGAATTAAATAAAACTTATTTCACCGCAACTATCGAAATTTTTGCAGGCCAAAGCAAAGACCTAAAATTAAGCTACAAATTGCCTTTTAGACTCGATTTTTCAAACGAAAACCTCTCTGTATACAAATTGATAGCCGAAAAAATGCCCGGCCACCCGGGACAATTATTCACAAAAACCATTGAGAAAACGGAAAGTATCACTCCCGTGATTTACTATCCGGAATCCTTCAAAAAAGACAATTTCGATAATTTGATCTACGCAAAAGACTTGGTCTACGACAGATATTTCTCGGCCCTGCTAAAAAAGGAAATTAAATAAATCAGCTTCGCCCAAACATTTTTTCAAGTGAATCCATGTTTAGAGAAATCATTGTAGGTCTTCCGTGTGGGCAAGTGTAAGGCCTTTTTAAATCTTTCATCTGGGTGATAAGAGCGGTCATCTCGGGCTCGGACAGTTTTTGTCCGAATTTAATTGCCCCTCTGCAAGACATATAAGTGATAATCGCTTCGGATTTTCCCTGAAACTTGCTTGCCTTGAAATTATTAATCAAATCATCAACAACGCCTTTTATTATTTCTTCAAGATTTTCATTTGCCAAAAATTTCGGCACACCGGATATGTTCACGCTGTTTCCTCCAAAGGACTCAATATCAAAGCCAAGATTTGTAAATATCTCCAAATTTTCTTCCATAATGATCTTTTCATCAGGAGCAAGCTCGATAAGTTGTGGAATAAGTAGATTTTGCGTTTGTTTCTCTGCATTTTCAAATTGATCCATAAACTTTTCGAAAAGCACTCGTTCATGCCCCGCGTGCTGATCTATAAGCACAATTTCACCATTATCTTCGGCGATAATGTATGAATTGTTTATCTGCGTAAACACTTTAATTGTATTTTGAAAAAGACCGCTATGATTCCTTTCATCAAGATCCGGAAGAGTAGCCGGCTTTAGAAAATCCCTTGTAAAATTCAATGAATCTTTTTTTGTGTTTCCGCTGTAAGAAATCGAAGGCATTTTAAAAGTAGAGGAAGACTGTTCCGGTATCGGATTTCTTTCAAATGAAGTCTTGAAAAAATCTTCTCCGGACATATCGGAAATAAGTCCCTTGGGCATCAAATTGTTTTGCTCCAAGGCTTTTTTCACCATCTTGTAAACCACGGAAAGAATTTCCTGTTGATTCAAAAACCGAATCTCGCTTTTTTTAGGGTGAACATTCACATCTATTAGCTTTGGGTCTATTCGTAAATTTATAAAGAAAGCAGGATTCTTGTGTTCCATTAGCATCGAATGATAGGCCTGCTTTATTAGAGCTGAAATACCCGCATGCTTCACGGATCTTCCGTTTACAAAAAGAAATTGTTGCTTGGTATTTGACCTTGAAACCGTGGGCTTACCGATAAATCCATCCATTTTAAATTCCACACCATCGAAAAATACGGGAAGAAGTGCCTCGTTTAGGCTTTCTCCGAACACATCAATAATTCTCGATTTAAAGCTGCTTACACTACTCAAATTGAAAACTTTTTTTGCGTTGTGAGTGAGTTTAAAAGAAATTCCCGGGTAGGATAACGCGATACCATAAAGAGCTAAAGAGATATTCGCAATTTCGCTTGAATCGCTTTTTAAAAACTTTCTCCTTGCCGGAGTGTTGAAAAAAAGTTCTCTTGCGGTCACGGTTGTTCCTGTATTCATCGCGACTTCCATTTTATTTTCAAGCTCACCGCCGTTCACATTAAGAGAAAATCCCGACATTTCACCTTCCTTTCGGGATTTGATATTCAATTTTGAAACGGAAGCAATTGACGAAAGCGCCTCTCCTCTAAAACCAAGTGTGAAAAGTTCAAAAAGATCTTTCTCTTCGTGAATTTTGCTTGTAGCATGCCTCATTACCGCAAGCTCAAGGTCTTCTTTGAAAATACCTTTTCCATCATCAATAACACGAATTAGTTTTTTTCCTCCCTCTTCGACTTCAACAGAAATATTTTTTGCTCCCGCATCAATACTGTTTTCAACGAGCTCTTTAATGGCGTTTGAAGGCCTCTCGACCACTTCACCTGCTGCAATCTGACTTATCAGAACATCATTTAAAAGTTTTATTTCGGACATCTCTTTTCGTTATTTTCTGGGTATTGTTATCTCGGCGTTTTTAAGATCAAAATCAAGTTTTCTTCCGCCGATTATCATATTTGAAATTATCTTTTTAAAATCTTCAATTCTTGTCTCGTTTCCGGACATTTCGGGATATCCAGCTACAACCGATACGGAAATAATACTGCTTGTAATATTTTTTTCATCCGCATTCACAGCCAAAACAACACCCTTTAGATTGGAGTTTAGCTCTGAAAATAGTTTCGCATCAGGTAAAAAATCTCCCAAGGAATAAAAAATTATGGAAGATTTTATTTGTTCGGCCGGAAGAATTTCCGAAATGCCTTTGCCTACCACTATGTCACTTCCGGCCTCAGCCAGACTTTTCGCATAGTTTTTCATTTCGTCACTTAGAGTCTCTTCATTAAATTTCAAAAAAGTTACCACAAAATCCCGTTCAGATTTTTCTTTTGAAATTATGGACATTGCATTTTCATCACCTTGTAAAAATTTACACACAGACACTTTAAAATCATTCCTTTCCGTCTTTATACATTCTCCGTTAAAACCATCGAAAACCAAAAAGTCCGGTCCGACCAAAAACGAATCTTTGTTTCCTCTGATATCTCTAAAAAGCCTAAAATCGCTTTGATCGTTCTTCGGATTGTAGTTTTTATCATATTTGTAATCTTGAATCAGCGAGTATTCAAAATCATTAAATAAATTTCCAAAAATAAGCATAGAAGCGCCTTTCTCTTTCACACCCTCACCCTCAAAAAACAAAATGGTATTTTCCACCTCGGAAATCGTTTTATATCCAAACACATCCATCAAATTCAAAAACATAAAAAGCGAATCCTTTGCGCTCACATCCAAATATTGAATATTATCAAACTCGAAATTTCTGATGCTGCGAAAAGTGGAAATGTCATCAAGTTCCTTCGTCACCTTATCGCTATCCTTGGAAAACGACACCGTAGAAACAAAAAGCGAATTATCCACAGCTTTACTCTTAATCACATTTTTAAGCCTAATTAAATTTTCCTGTTTGGCATCCTGACTTATTAGAATCGGTACGATTTTGGCATTTTCAAAATATTTACTTATCAAGGGCAAATACAAATCCAAGCTGTCATAATTCATAAATACTTTATCGTTTTCATTTACCACCCCCGAAGATGAAAGCTCATTCAAAAAATCCTTATCCACATCGATTCTTCCATCCACACCGTAAAATTTGCACTTTTTACAAACATATATATCCGAAAGCGCACTCAAATTCTCAATTTCGGAAATTAAAAATACATATTCGGGACTTTGTTTTTCTGAAATCGCTTTTAGCATCGTTGCGCTTTGTTCGAATTCCGAAATGTCATCGGAAACAAGAACTCCCTTAATCCCATCTTTGATTTTCAATTTCCCGTTCAAATAAAAATAGTCCGCCCAAAAAAACTTATCATCTGGCTTATATGTCTCTATTCTGTTTAGTTTTGGAATAGTGACATAAGCGAAAATCGAAAGCCCCAAAACACAAGCCACCAAAATAAAAACCACAAATCCAAGAATAAACCGAAAAATTTTCTTTTTTGTTTTCTTTTTTAATTTCATTTGTAATTAATTACGATAGGCGAAAGAGCCACCTTGTCTCCATCGCTAAAATCGGCGATGAATTCATAAGTGTTTTTGCCTTTTGAAAGATTTCCGAAAGCGCTTGAAGCCTTATACCAAAAACTTTCATCGCCTTCTTTGAAGTTTTTAAGAACATATTCATCTTTACTGTCCACACCCACATATTTTACCGTGATTTTCGTGGCTCTCTTATCAACCTTTCCCACAAAAGTAATAGGCTCAGTGTTTAAATTGGCTCCTTCTTTCGGATCCGTAATTTCAAAAAGTTTTGGATCCGGTACTTTCACCACCACTTCCTCTTTTTCCTCACTGCTTTCCGAAATATTTCCTTCTACCACCTTTACCTCCTCCACTTTTTTTTCTTCCACTTTCGGCTTTTGAACAACTTTGCCCTCGTTGAATTGCATAGTCAGAACATTGGCCTCAAGCTTCGAAATTCTATCTTCCAGCTCCTTTATATGCCTATCTGAAACCGTTCCCGAAGAACAGGAGTTTAAAACCAAAGCTACTGTCGCAAATAAAAATATTTTTTTCATATCTACACAATACAAAAAAAAGTCTTTTCTTACAACAAAAATTAAAGATTATTTGCCCCCCAAATCTTTTATTTCCGAGAGTTTGTTTAGAGCCTGAATCGGTGTAAGAGAGTTAACATCAATTTCTTTGAGTTTTTCGCTTAATAAATTATTTTTTTCTCTTTCTTCATTAAACATCGAAAGCTGATTTTCAAGTTCCGGATTTTTAGGACTGGTTTTGATTTTTTTCTTTTCCAAATCTTTTAAAACGGTTAATGCCTTTGAAATAACCTCGGTGGGAAGTCCCGAAAGTTTTGCCACCTCAATTCCATAGCTTCTGTTTACGGCACCTTCCACAATTTTAAATAAAAATACAATTTTTAAGTCTTCTTTCTCCACAACTTTCACACTGAAATTTTTTGCAAAATCGATTGAGTCGATAAGATCAGTAAGTTCGTGGTAGTGAGTGGCAAAAAGTGTCTTGGCCTTTATTCTTTCGCAAATATATTCGGTAATAGCCCAGGCAATCGAAAGACCATCGTAAGTGGAAGTGCCTCGACCTATTTCATCGAGAATAATAAGGCTTCTTTCGTCCGCATTATTTAAAATATAGCTCGCTTCCTGCATTTCAACCATAAAAGTACTTTCACCTTTAGCCATATTATCGAAAGCCCCGACCCTCGTGAAAATTTTATTTACAACTCCGATTAAAGCCTTTTTTGCAGGAACAAAAGAACCAACCTGAGCCATTAGAACGATAAGAGCGTTTTGCCTTAAAAAAGTAGACTTACCTCCCATATTAGGTCCCGTGATAAGCATAAAACCTGTCTTCGTATTCAAGGAAATATCATTTGCCACAAAATCGTTTTGTCCTTTATGAACTTCCAGAACAGGATGCCTTCCTTCGGAAATTTCCAAATCGAAAGAGTCGTTTATTTCCGGTTTCACATAATTGTATTTTCGAGCACTTAAAGCAAAACACGAAAACAAATCAATTTCCGCAATTATTTTAGCATTGCTTTGAAGTTCTTTCATGTTTTCAAGAATTCGCATTCTTACCTCGTGAAAGAGCTCAAATTCAAGTTCGTTTATTCGCTCCGAAGCTTTTAGAACCTTTTCTTCGTATTTTTTTAATTCCGGGGTGATGAATCTCTCAGCATTTACAAGTGTTTGTTTCCTTATAAAATCATCGGGCACATTTTTAAGATTCCCTTTGCTTATCTCTATATAATAGCCAAAAACCTTGTTGTATCGCACCTTGAGATTATGAATTCCCGTGCGAGAAATTTCTCTTTCCTGCATTTTGGAGATGAAATCTTTTCCCTCGTACAAAATAGACCGAAGCTCATCCAGTTCCTCATTAAACCCTTTTTTTATAAAACCTCCCTCCCTAAGGCTCAAAGGAGCTTCTTCCATAATCGCTTTATCCAAAAATTCGGAAAGTTCCATAAGTTCAAAAAGCGTGAACTTATCTCCAAGTTTATTCAAAGAATTTAAAACGGGAAAAACTTTCATCGAATTTTTTAATGCCAATATGTCCCTTGCATTAGCGGTACCAATACCGATTTTCGAAAGAAGTCTTTCAATATCGGAAATCTGTGAAAGAGCATTTAGAGTATCCCGGGTAAGATCCGAATCGTTGAAAAACAAATCCACAAAATTAAGCCTTTCTGAGATTTCCATAGATTTTGAAAAGGGAGAAAGAAGAATGCTTCGAAGTCTTCTTGATCCCATTGCCGTGCATAGATTATCCATTACTGAAAATAGGGAAAAATTTTTATCACCCAAACCACTTGAAAATATTTCCAGATTTAAAATTGAGTGGTGGCTTATTTGAAGACGATCTTGTCTTGTTTCTTTTTGGATTTTACTGATATGAACAAGATCGCTTTTTTGCGTTTCTTTCAAGTAATTGTATAAAAAAGCGGAAGCCTTTTTCATAGCCTCACTTTCTTCGATTCCAAAAACATTAAGTGAAAAAACATTAAAATTACTTTTTAAATAGTCATCCGGGTTTTCAGCGAAGTAATGTAAAAAAAGGCTTCCTGAGTAGTCGGAAAAAATATTCAAATTGGCTTTGTCGGTTTCATAGATAATCGTTTCTTTCGGGCAAAGTCTAAAAAAAGATTCCCGAAGGCTTTTTATGTCCGAAAAATCATTGCAAAAGAAATCTCCAGTAGTGATATCCGCATAAGCAAAACCGAATTTATCCTTAAAACAAACAACTGCACAAACATAATTATTTGACTTACTATCAAGAACATTTTCATCAAAGGTGGTACCGGGAGTAATCACCCGAACCACATCTCGTTTCACAATTCCTTTACCATCAGGCTTTGTCAATTGTTCGCAAATAGCCACTTTTTTCCCGGCACGAGTAAGCTTTGCTATATAATTGTCTGCTGCATGAAAGGGGATTCCACACATTATCTGATCGGGGTCTGTTTTGTTGCGACGAGTAAGTGTAATTTGTAGAATTTTTGAAGCTTCAATAGCATCTTCATAAAACATCTCGTAAAAATCTCCGAGTCGAAAAAGTAAAATAGCATCTTTGTATTGCTTTTTTATTTCCAAATATTGCGCCACCATAGGCGTGATTTTCGTCATTTTTTCTTACTTTTACTTTTCTTTGGAAAGTCATTGTAAACGATTATTGATACAAATGAAAAACATTTTTAATAACCGATAACCGCTCTTCCCAATCTGTATCTGGATGCTTTTAGGGATTTAAGGAAAATTTTCATCTTACGAAAGATGCTGATTTTCTTGCCGTTTCGAGCTTTAATAAATCCCTTCTGTGCTTGAATTTTGCTTTTGTTGAACGCAACTGTCTTTTTAGTTTTTTGTGTTGTATCGATTGTGATTGTGAGAAACATATTTGTGTGGGTTAAAATAGATTAATATTTTGAGCAACATTAAAAGCGTGAAAATTTTTACTTTTCTTAATTTCGTATTTTTAATTAAGTCCTTTCGAAGTCCGAAATTCTATTTATATTGTCTGATTAACGACTCAACTACTCCTTGGATTATCAGTTCGTCCGTCGGATGAATGTCTCTGTAATTCTTGTTTTCAGCTCTGAGATAAGCTTTATTTCCTTCTTTGATAAATCTTTTCAGCGTGTTTCCATGATCAACAAGCGCGACAACAATGTCTCCGTTTTTCGGTTGTTTCACTGTGTTTACAAGAACCAAATCTCCTTCAAAAATTCCCGCATCTATCATACTTTCACCTTTTACATTTAGAAGGAAAAAATCTCTGCTATTTTTCACCAGCTCGTCTCCTAGTGTCATATAGCCTTCCACATGTTCTGAAGTATCTACAGGCCCACCGGCCGGGATAAATCCGAGAATCGGTACTGAGAAGATATTGTTTGCGGCTTTGAGTCTGTTCTTCACGGTGCTAAGTAGTCTGATTCCTCTTGGGGTCTTGTCTTTTTCAAGAGCTCCTTTTTTCGTAAGCGAGTGGATGTGTTTGATTACACCGTTGTCCGAACTCAATTTGAAGTGCATTCTGATTTCCTTGATTGTGGGGGATCTGCCGTTTGTCATTTGGTATTTCTCTATATACTTGAGAACCTGCTTCTGTCTTTCCGTTAAAAATTTAGCCATACATTTAGGGTTATCAAATTTACACCAAAATTATAGGTGAGTGCATCTTCACCGTCAATACCAACAACACCAAAATGATTTGACTTGAAAAAGGTTTTATTTTACAAGTCAAAAATCTCAAAAGCAAGTACATAAAACAAAAAAGGCTTTATTCTACAAAACTCTTTTATCGAAATCATTTATTCCCGCCAAAAAACCACTCACCAAAAATATTTTGTTTTTCATTTTTCCGTTTATTTCGTTTACATCTTTTTCAAGTACTAAAATAGCCGATTTAGACGCATCAAAGTTCTTTTTCAGTTCGGTGCTTATTTCCAAAAAATATCCGCTTTTCTTAATTTCACTGTGATTTAGAGCAAGTTCAGTAACCTCGTTTATTTTTTCGGTAAACACCTTTTCTTGATCAAGCCCTTTCAATTCCATGCTGGCCTCTCTTGCCAAAAGAAGTTCCCGTTTAAGCCCCTCATCAATTACCGTAATTTTCTCAATTGCAACCACAAGAAGTGGTACAAGACTTTGTCTTTTCCTTAGCAATTTTTTCACATATTCTCTTTGTTTTCTCGCCCTGTTTTTTAGAATCGATAGGCCACGAACACTTATTAAAAGCCATAAAACATAGCTGAAGATTGCAAACCCAAATATCACAAAAATACTATCTCTCATTTTTCACGCTTGTTAATAATATATCCATATATCTAAGCGCCGATCTCTCCCAAAGATATTGATCGGCCATGGCTTTAGCATTCTCACCTGCTTCCTTTTGAAAATCTTCATCCAACATCTTCTCCATCAAGTCGCTCACACAGGAAGGATTTTCAAGGTCCACATATAAAGCGCTCTTTCCTGCAATTTCATGGTTTACTTCGATATCCGAAATAATAAGGGGCGTGCCCATATTTCCGGCTTCAACAATAGGCAAATTGTATCCCTCCTCTTTTGACAAATGAACAAGGGCTAAGGCCCCAAAATATAAACACGCAAGCTTTTCATCTGAAATATTCCCTGTAAAAACAATATTTTCATTACCTTTTACCTCGTCAAAACTTGAATACATAGGATTGTTAAAAATTTTCTCACCAACCAAAACAAGCTTTATATCCGAATAATTCTTTGAAAATTTCAAAAATTCTCCTACAAGAGTTTTTACATTTTTTCGCTCATCGTAGCCACCTGCGTAAATAAAATATTTATGCTTTTTAACTCCGATTTTTTGCATCAACTTCTCGGCGCTGTCTTCATCGATAGGCTTTTTATAAGCCTCTGCAGCATCGTTGTACACCACTTTTATCGATTCTTCCGGAATATTCGCATATTTAGAAATATCCTTCTTTGAAAACTTTGAAACAGTAAAAATCAAATCCGCTTTTTTAAGCGCTTTCTTCGCGGCAAAATTATACAAAGACGAAAGTAGTCCATTGTTATATGACATTTTCCACGGTATGGCATCATGAACAATCACAGCTGTAAAAATCCGGCTTTTTAGCCAAGGATTTGAAGGATAAGGGAAAAACATAATATCCGCTTTCTCTTTTTTGCACACTTTTACAAACGAAATTTGTTCAAAAATCAGTTTCGAAAGACCCGACGCCTTTTTTCCCATCTCCTTTACCACTTTTATTTCCACATTTTTCGGAAAAACTTTTGAGTAGTCATCTTTGACTTTATCGCTTAATACAAGTAAAAAACTGATTTCCGGATAAGCCTTCGCCATTTCAAGCGTAAGATTTTTCGTCACCACGGAAATTCCCGTATATTTTTTAATAAGACCTCTGCCGTTAATGGCTATTTTCATTTTTAAGTAGTTTATCAGCTATTATTGTTGTACCGTTCTCAAAATCTTTAAATGTAAGATTTTTGTTTTCCGAAACTATTTTAATCGAATTCACAAAATCTTTCACCGAAATATTTCCTCGCAAAACCTTCCATCCGATTTTTTTTGAAAACAATTTTGCATTTTCCGCCTGGTCACCCCGGCCACTTTCCATCGGAATTACCAAAGCCTTCTTTTTTGCGATTGCAAGCTCAAAAAGGGCATTTGCGCCCGCTCTGGTCACCACCAAATCGGCAAGCGCGATAAAATCGAAATATTCTTCTTTTATAAACCCAAAAGCCCTATATCCTTTATTCTTAATTTCAAGCATTTTTCCGCTTCCGCATTGATGAATAATATTGAATGTTTTTAAAATCTCATCTGCGCTCTCAAAAATCAGATCGTTTATTTGTTTTGCGCCTGTACTTCCGCCTATTACAAATATCACCGGCTTTTTCTCTTCGAGTTTAAGGCTTTTTAAAGCCCTCTCTCTGTTGCCGTTTAATATTTCATCTCTCACCGGGCTTCCGCTCACAATTATTTCACCCTTAAATTTGCGCAGATAGTTTCGGCTTTCCTCAAAGCTCAAAAACACCTTCTTACACATTCGAACCGAAATTCTGTTTGCAAGTCCGGGGCTTAAATCCGATTCATGAATATATGAAGGAACACCTCTCAAGTAAGCTCCCACAACAACCGGAAGACTCACAAATCCTCCCTTACTGAAGACAATATCCGGCGAAATCTTTCCAATAATAAAAAAACTTTGAAAAATTCCCGCCAAGACCTTAAAGAAATCCAAAAAATTTTGAAACGAAAAATACCTTCGAAGTTTTCCGCAATAAATAGGGTAAAATTTCACTCCCGCATCTTTCACCATCTTTTCCTCAATACTGTTTTTTCCACCGACATAAAAGACCTCAATATTTTTATCTCTTTTTTTAAGCTCTTTTATAACGGCCAGGTTGGGGATGATATGTCCTCCTGTACCCCCTCCTGTTAGAAGAATTCGCATAAACGGAATTTTTAGATATATTAAGTAAAATCCCAACCCCAAGAAGGCTCGTCACAAGTGAGCTTCCTCCATAACTCACAAATGGAAGAGTAAGTCCTGTCACGGGCATTAAAGCCAAGTTTACCGCTATATTTATAAATGCTTGTCCGGCTATAAATACGGTAATTCCCGTGGCAAGATATTTTTCAAACTGATTCTCAGCTCTGGAGGCTATTAGAAGACCACGGTAAGCAATATAGAAATACGCCAGTACTACAAGAATGATCCTGGAAAACCCGAGCTCCTCCGCACTTGCTGCAAAAATAAAATCATCGGAAGCCTGCGGAAGCCAATAAGATTTTTGCACACCTTGGGTAAGTCCTTTTCCAAAAAATCCACCGCTTCCCACGGCGATATTCGCTTGCTGCGATTGCCAACAATAATCTTCCGTGCAGCTCTGATCGATTTTCGTATACCCTGTAAATCTCTCTCTCACATGGTCCACGGTACTCACAATCACAGCAATAAGCAAAATTGCACACAAAAATCCAATCAAAAGATGCCTTATTCTAGCTCCAGCCACTATATATATTGCACCTGCCACCATCGAAAGCACCAAAGTGTTTCCGAAATCATTTTGCATCATCACCGGTACAAGCACAAAACCCGACACTACAATAAATGGCGCAAATCCGTCTTTTAAGCTTTTTACAAATACTCCCTGCTTTGAAAACCAATAAGAAAGATAAATCGCCAACGATAATTTTGCAAATTCCGAAGGTTGAATCGAAGTGTTGAAGATGTTTAGCCAATTTGTCGCAATCGTATTAAAACTTTTTCCGAAAAACACTACAACAAGAAGCAAAATAACCGTTGCCATATAAAGAATTTTTGAAGTCCTGCTCCAAAATCGAATCGGCATTTTAAACGCGAAAAGAAGCGCGATTAGACCTGCACCAAGTCTAAAAAGATGCTTTTTAAAAAGAAGATAGCAATCCACTCCGGTATCGCTACAATTCGGATACAAAATTCCCGGCGCGGAAAGCGAAATGGACTTGGGTACTCCGATTGAAGTAATCATTACAAGCCCGAAAACAAGCAGTCCGAGCACAGTGAGAGCCAATAAATAATCGTATTTCGGTGTCGCCGTCATAGTTGTTTTAATTTATAAAAATACTACAGAAAGCCAACTTTTTAGGCAAAAGATTTTCGCTATTTCACCTTAAAATCCCGTGTTAAAAATGTTAAATTTATGCGGGAATATAATTTTAAAAATGAAAAAAATCGCTCTTTTCAGTCTTTTGTTCATTATTTTGGATCTTTTTTCAAAATATCTAGTGGTCTCTTTTTTAAGTTCGGACTTTGTGATAATCGAAAATAGTGTAAGACTTTCTTATGCCGAAAACTACGGAATAGCGTTTTCTTTGGAAGTGCCTTTTTACATGATTTTCATTTTGAATTTTGCAATTTTAACAGCCTTCTATTTTTTTATAAAAAAAGAAATCAAATTCGACAAAATAATAGCTCAAATTCCTTGCGCAATGATAATCGGGGGTGGAGTGGCAAACCTAGTCGACAGGGCATACAATGGCTTTGTAGTGGATTTTATTTCCATTCTATCCTATCCAACCTTCAACCTAGCCGACATATTTATTTCGCTCGGGGTCTTGTTTCTTCTTGTGTTTTATGCTAAAATATCAAGAATATCAAAAATAAAAAAATGACAGAACAAACTATTCAAAATAATATTACGGATGCCGGAATGTCGGTTGCATCCTTTTTATTCAGAATTATTGCGACGGTTACAGGTGGAATTCTGGGTTCCGTTGTACTAGTCTTATTCATTGTTTTAGCCGATACAATGCTTGCTCCCGTACTACAAGGTGCGGATGAGGTGAGAATCGGCCCTGTTTTCGTTTTTATTGTGATGATTATGGTCTTCCTTTCTACCCTTATCGGCAATATTACAGCCACTTTTTTTACATCTCTCACGGATCGTGAAAAATACAAAAGGCGTTCTACCGCCCTTACTCAAATCGCGGTAATGAGCATAATAGTCGTGATTTTTATGCTTCCCGTATATTTCATTTCAGCCACAATTAATGTCCAACTTGTGATTTTTGCGGTTGCACTCCATATGATTCTGACTGTACTTACCAGTGCTCTTACGCTCGAAATCGTTTCGAATTACAGATATTCGCTTGTAGGACTTTATGGCGTCACTCTTTCGATCATTATTTCCTCAGCTGCCTTATTCTTATTTTCAAGAATCGTTTCAAATGTCACAATTCTTCTTTTTATAGCGCTTCCCGTTATTTGGGGCACAATGGGTGTAATTCAAGGCTTTACATCGATGGTTTATGCATCGTTGGCGCGCCTTTACGATAAAGATTTTCTCTCCACACAAACAATGTATGGAGATGATTACGGAAAAGAGGTGGAAGAAGAAGTGGAAGAACCTGTTGAACAAAAACTCGAAGAAGAGGAAGGCGCATCTTTTTTAAGAAAATAAAAAGGCTCCGAAAATTTCGAAGCCCTTGTTTTTTAATATCTATTTTTTGTTCGCCATTGTATCAGCCATATTTTTTATACCTTCAAATGCCCTAAGAGCCTCTACAGGAACCATCCAAATAGTTGTATTTGACTGATCTGAAGATAAATCATTAATAGTCGAAAGGGTCCTTAAGTGTAACGCACCAGGAGATTCTGCAAGCATTTTTGCCGCCTTGCTTAAGTTTTCCGAAGCCGCAAGTTCTCCTTCCGCCTTGATGATTACTGCTTTCTTTTCTCTCTCAGCCTCGGCCACTTTTGCAATTGTTCGGGTTAAATCCGGGGGGATTACGATATCTTTTAGCTCCACTGCATCAATTTCAACACCCCAATTAAAAGCAGATTTTTCAACTATACTTTTAATATTCACAGCGATTTCATCTCGATTTTTAAGTAAAGTATCAAGATCCACCTCGCCCACGGCGTTTCTCATTGTAGTTTGTGCAAGCTGAATCACCGCATAATAAAAATTTTCCACTGCGATAATTGCCTTTGCCGCATCTGAGACTTTATAATAAATCACCGCATTAACGCGTACGGAGATATTATCTCTTGTGATTGCGTCTTGATCAGGCACATCAACGGCCTTAACTCTCATATCGATTTTTACCATTCTTTGAAAAACCGGAATCACAAGCCTCCACCCAGCTGGTGCTATGCTTGTGAATTTTCCGAAAGTGAATTTCACCCCTCTCTCGTATTCGTTCACGACACGAATACTGATAAGTAAAACTACGATGAGGCCAACAATAAACGGTACCGCCAAACCTGCCAATATTTCGGGCATAGATTTTAGGTTAAAGAATAACTGAATCAATCATCCGATAAATTTATCGCTTTTTAAACCGAAAAATCCCTGAATATGCTGATTGTGTATTGAAAAATCGAGTAAAAAATGGTAAAATACTACGATAATAAAAACAAAAAATGTTAATCGCTTACGCAGCTACGGCAGGTGGGGAAAATATTGAATCCGTTTCTCAACTCGCAAAACTTCTAACTTGGCTTCTTCAAAAGCTCCCATTCTTCTTTGCTGGAATTATGCTTCTTATTTTCGCTTTTTTTATCGCAAAAATCGCAAAAAGCATAGTGGAGCGAAAACTTGCGGAAAAAGGGCTTGATGAAGAGCACAAGGAGGTGCAGGTTTTAGCTGGTCGTTTGGTATATGCCGGTGTTCTTATCATCGGAATTACAGCGGGTCTAAATATTGCAGGAATCGACCTCACATCAATTATCGCCGCAGCCGCTTTCGGTATTGGTTTTGCTCTAAGGGATTTGATTGTGAATTTTATTGCCGGAATTATGATTCTTTTGGGCAGAGATTTTACAATAGGGGATTTTATCAAAGTAAACGGTCAAACAGGTAGAATTGAAGCTATTCAAGGGCGTGTGACAATAATGAAAGCTGTGAACGGTACAAAGATGATTGTTCCGAATTCCGTGCTTTTCAAAAACAATATCACAAGTTTTACCGGAAATCCGCTCAGACGCTTTGATATTTCCGTACCCATCGATTATAGAAACAATCTCGACAATGCCATAAAGGTGATGCTAAATACAGCTATGAAAACAAAGGGCGTACTCGCAAATCCAAAACCAAGCGTCGCTTTTGTATCCTATGGTGATGATGGCTTTACTGTAAAAGTAAAGGCTTGGTGCGAGTCGAGCTCCGGATGGGTGAAAGTGAGAACAAAACTCGCAAAAGCTCTCGTTGAAGAATTTGATAAATATGGAATAGAAATTCCTTATACCACATACAACGTAAATCAATATAAAGACATTGTGATAGAGGAAAAAGAATTTACGGAAGAGCCACCGGTAATACCTATTCAATCGGTTGTGCCAAGTACTTCCGGTCCGATTCAAAATGTTGATGCGTCCCTTATGGGGGTTGCTCCATTGCCTCAAATGGCGAATGTCCCTGTCACAGTACAAACTCCGGAAGCATACCCACAAACGAATATTCCTCCCCAAAACATCAGTCAATAATTCATTTTTTTAAACGAATAAAAAGTTAATTCGGATAGTTTTTCATAATCTAAAAGTCCTTTGTTTGTTTTATAACTTCATAAGGCAAATTTTAAATATGATTTATTCCGTATTAAACAAAAAAACCCGCCTTAGGCGGGAGGAAAAAAATCGATCTTGCGGCTAAAAATTTCGTTTAACCGAGATATTTTTTGATTTTTGTTTTTGTTTTCGGGTTGACCAATTCCTTGTTTTTATCAAGCTGTGCTTTGGAAAGTTGTTTTTGCCTCTCCAGGGCCGTCCGTTTTGTGCCCCTTTTAATCGAATAGATATTATTCCGATAAAGGTGCCGGACCATTTCGACGAGCGAAATGAGTGGGTGGTATTACTGGTCTAGTATACCATCGCAAAGCCTGAAGGCTGTCTTAAATTAAGAATCCTTATAAGACCCATGACAAAGTCTTAAAATTTAATTGTTCCGCAGTTAAATAATTCTTACTTAAGACAATCTTCAAGCTTTTACTGTTCCTAGTTGTCAATTTTCTTTTTTGATTTTTTGTAAATCAAATCATCTTATCTTATCATTTAAAATCGTGCAACTTTTAGAAGTGGACAGAATCTAAAATATTTTATTATTCGTTTTTTCAACTTCGGGTGTTTAAATTTTTAGCACCGCGTGAGTGTGAGTAATTGATTTTATTTACATTCTTGGTCCCGCCTTTATTTCAATTTTCGTTTTAGATTTTTTCTAAAATCATATAATCATAATAAATGAAACGAAATTCCGCAAGAATACCGGGTAGACAAAATAAGAAACATTTTAAAGCTTAAAAATGGGCTCCCTTTTTGGCTTAGAATGGAGGAGAGAATAATTGGTTTTATTTTTTTTATTTCTCCAATATACTCCTTAATAAGATGAATATTCTTTTTAATACAATCTCAAGATTCAAAGCTTTAAAAAACGGTCTTCTAAAAAGTCCGGTGTTGTATTTATCAAAAAAAGGTGTTTTAAGTGACCATCTTACTCTTCTTTCTTTTTTCACGGGAATAACCTCGGTCTATTTTTTCGCACAAAACATCAATATTTTCATTATTCTAATAACTCTTTCTATTATCTTCGATCTTCTCGACGGCGCATTTGCATCCGTTGAAAATAAGGCCGATAAGGAGAAAAAAAGGGGAATGCTCCTCGATGATCTTTCGGATAGAGCAGTTTTCTTCCTTCTTATTATTAAGATGGCTTATATCCTTTCTTCTGTCCCGGTTCTTTTGATCTCCTTGGCCTACATTCTTATCAAATCGCTTCACATTATTTTAAAACAAAAATATTCAAGCAAAATTCAAATCCTTTATTTTGATAGATTTTCGCTTTTACTTTTACTCTTTTCCTATGATTTGTTTTTTCAGGTAATGGTTCTTGTACTTTTTATAAACATCCTCGAGCTAATCAACATCTTACAAAACAAAGAGCAAAATTCCTGAAACGACCACCAAGTATATTGAGAAATAGGAGAGTGGATGCTTCTTTAAAAATTTCATTAAAAAACCGATAGCAAGAATTCCAAAAAGAAACGAAGAAATAAAACCAGCAAGAAGAGTTAAGGTCCCCGGAAAATTTTCGCTTGTCGTCGAAAAATCCTTGATGGTCAAAACAAATGCACCGAAGATAGCGATAGATCCTAGAAAAAACGAGAATTTTGCGGCTTCATCCCTTTTCATTCCTGTGATAAGACCTGCGGAAATAGTAGATCCGCTTCGCGAAACTCCCGGGATTAGTGCAAGCGCTTGCATCAAACCAATGAAAACAATTCTACAAATCCCATTATGGCAAAACGAGTCGATTGCTTCCTCCTGAAAAAGGCTTTTTCTCTTGTAAATCCTTTCTGCCAATACAAAAACCAATGAGGTAGAAAGCATCATTAGCCCCACCGTTTTATATGATCTGAATGCGGTTTCAATGAAGTCACCGAAAAACACCCCAAAAACTCCAGCAGGAATTGTGGCTATAAAAAGTGCAGTTATTGTGTGAAGTTGGTCATCCAAAAAAGTTTTATCTTTAAATCCGCTTCTGAAGAACAAAAACACAGCCAAAAACCATTTTGGCAATAATTTTATAAGCTCAAAAATTTCTTTTCTGAAAAACACCAAAATCGAAAAAAGCGTGCCAAGGTGCATAATTATGTCAAATTCAAGCAAAGACTGAGCATTAAGACCCATAAGTTTTTCAACAATCACTAAGTGACCGCTCGATGAAATGGGCAAAAATTCAGTCACACCCTGTACAGCACCCAAAATGACAGATTCGAAAATATTCATGCCGAAATACTATCAAAGGCCACCACTTCAAACAATATTATTTAGGGGGATCGTATCCGCCTTCATTGAAAGGATTGCACCTTACAACGCGGTAAAATGCCTTAGCTCCACCGATAATCGATCCGTGTTTTTTTATTACTGCCTTTCCGTATTCCGAACAAGTCGGTGAAAACCGGCAATATCCCAAAGGATAAAGTTTTTTAAGTGGTCCGTGATCGGGGGAAAGTGTCTTTTGGTAAATTGAAATAAGTAAAACCAAAAAATTTCTCGGAAAATTCCAAAGAAATTTTAAGGCTTTTAAAGTTGATGATTTTAAATCGAATTTCATTCTTAATAGTATAGTGTCGGATTTCTCTTAACACCATTGTCGATTACTTCCCAATGTAAGTGAATTCCAGTAACACCATATACACGACCTGTATTTCCCATAATACCTATTACATCTCCTTGGTTTACCCATTGTCCATTTACTACATTTACACTGTCCAAGTGCGCGTAAAGTGATTGAAGGCCGTTTCCGTGGTCGATAATGATGTGATTTCCGTAACCTCCACCCCATGTGCCAGTACTTACCTTGATAATATTGCCACCTGCAGGTGCCCAAATAGGTGGTTTTGATCTGTCTGCGATATCAATGGCATAGTGTCCCGCTTTGTATCCGTTTGTAATAGTTCCTCTTGTAGGATAGATAAATACTTTTCCTCCACTTGGAGTTGTCGTGTTTGCGGGAATATTAGAATAATCAACGGCTCTGCTTTCTTTTGAGTAAGTCACATTCCTTGAACCGTTTTGTGCTATTAATGTAATTTCGGAAACAATCGGTTTTGCATTTGGAAGGAATATTGAGGCACCTTTTACAAGTGATGCATCCTCTTTTAGATTGTTTTGAGCCAAAATCGATTCTGTACTAATCGAATATTTTTTTGCCACTTTATCAATGGTGTCACCGCTTTGAACCTTATAACTCACTCCGTTTACAGGAGGAATTGAAAGTTTTTGACCGGCTCTTATTGAGTTGCTGTTTCTTATATTATTTTCCCATTGGATTGTGTCCATTGAGACTCCGTATTGTTTTGCTATAGTAGATAAAGTTTCACCACTTTCAACCGTGTGAACTGCGAAATCCGTAAGCCCAACTCGGTTTGAATCGCTTGTAAGGGGATTGGTCTTCACCAAATAACCTTCCTCGTCCGTCACTAATATATCGCCATCCACAAGATAATTGTTCATATAATCATCCGAATATCCCTTAGCCGTAGACATAAAAGTGCCTCCGGGAGTAAAGGAAGTAATCATTACGAATACCGCTGAAAGAGCGATAGATTGCATAAAGAGCTTCTTGTTGTGTGAAGTCGGAGCAAGAGTAGTCGCAAACTGTCTTATAAATAAAAAACCTTTGATAGCATGACCGGTGATAGGAAGCCTTGTGAATACTCCAAAGCCTTTTTTAGTGTTCTCAACTATTGTACCGATACTGGACTTCAAAAGCTCGCTTCTTGAAAAGTTTTTAAGTTGCCTCATTCTTCTGGCAAACTTGTTTACCTCCAATGTTTCGATTTTAATGTTGTTTATGGTAGTGTCTCCTTAATTATTAACATGCTTTTTCGTAACGTTTCTATCAGTTGGCATGCGGCATACGTAGCCGAATTAGTTATTAACACATTATCTATTATGTCTTATTTCGCTTTTTCCTTCAAGACAGGGTACTTGACAAAAGCATATAATTATTACATCAGAATATTAAAATTGTCAAGAGGGGGTGTTTTATGCTCTTTATTAAGGCCATTTGAGGCTATTGACAAAATGCCTGGTAAAAAACACCCCTTTTAAAAACCCTTTACTTTTTGTCTAAAAAATTGCGTATTAATACTGCTTTAAAAACAAAATGGCTTTTTAAGCCATGGAAATGGGGCAATTGCAACATTACAACTTCTGCAGTTTTATTAACGCAATTCTGACGAATATACATTTGCCTCCTTATTTTAGTAATATTTTTCCGACTAACCGATTCCGTTTTTTTGCTTTTAACTTGCATAAAAAAATATCCTTTGTTAATATCGGCGCACGAAAAATTTTCTGCTCGGTTCTCTCATGTACCGTGCTAAAAAGATCAAAAAAATTTTATATATATAGATCTTAAACCAAAGAAATATGGCTAAAAAAACAAACGGGGAAGCCCGAGGCTATGAGCTTATGCTCATCTTAAGTCCGAACTTGTCGGAGGCTGAAACTCAGGACGAATTGAACAATATCAAGCAGCTCGTCTCTGAACTTGGGGGAAATGTTTTCTCCGAGGACATTTGGGGAATCCGCGAGCTTGCTTATACCATCAAGCAATGTGATAAAGGCTATTACGCCGTTTATTACATGGATTTTGATGTAAACGAGAAAGTAAAAGAACTCGAAAAAGCTTTGACTATCCAAAACACGGTTCTTCGCTCTCTGATAATCAAAATCTCAAAGCATCATGTGATTAAAACTCATGATGAATATTCAAAGGAAGCTGAAATTGAAGAAGCTGAGGAAAAGAAAATCAAGGAAGAAAAAGAGAAAGAGAATCAAAAAAGACAAGCGGGAAACAGGAGACCCGAAAGAAGAACAGAAGTAAAATCTTCGGAAAAAACTGCTCCAAAAAAGACCGTTCGAAAAGAGGAAAAAGAGGAAGTCGTAGAGGAAAAACCGAAGGCAAAGAAAGAAGAATCCGATTCTAAAAAGAGTCTCTCAGAGGTGGACAAGAAATTAAAAAGCCTTATCGACGACCCGGATATTTCTCTTTAATATAATTTAATTTTTGTTGAAAATGAGATCAGTTAATAAAGTAATCATAATTGGAAATCTTACGAGAGATCCCGAAATGAAAGCCACTCAAAATGGGCAAAATATTTGTACTTTTGGTGTAGCCACAAATAGAGAATGGGTGACAGGTGGTGGTGAAAAGAAAAAATCCACCGAGTTTCACGAAATTGTGGCTTGGTCAAGACTTGCCGATATTTGTTCAAAATTTTTGAAAAAAGGAAAACTTGTGTATCTCGAAGGTTATCTCAAAAGAAGAAGTTGGGATGCTGAAAACGGAGAAAAAAAGTTTAAAACCGAAATCGTATTGGAAGATATGATTATCCTCTCCAGAAAGCCAAATGAGGAGGATGTGGATTTGCCGGTTTATGAGTCGTCGGAGCCACTTTCCGATGATATTGGCGAAAATATTTTTTAATCACTAACAAATGTCAACTTACAAAGGTAGAAAATGTCATTTTTGCGAGAAGAAAATCAAATACATTGATTACAAAAATGTAAAACTTCTCAGAAAATACGTTACAAAGTACAAAAAAATCGTTCCGAAATACTATTCTGGAACATGCCTAAGCCATCAGAAAAACCTTGCAAGAGCAATCAAAAACGCAAGATTCATGGCACTTATTCCGTTTACTGTAGACTAAAAGACCAATTTGAAAAAGGTCGCATTAGCTTGCGGCCTTTTTTAGTGTAAGGTCAGTCGACATAAGCGTCTTTTCTGTGCCTGACACTCAAAACAAACAATACAACTATCTCTCCTTCACGATTGTAATCAAATAGTACCCGATAATTTCCGACACGAAATCTATATTCACCGAATGTTGAGTTTGTTAATTTCTTCGCAAAAAATAAAGGATTTTCCGCCCTTACGAAGAAATTTATTTTATTCACAATTCTTTTGGCAAGGGATTATGGCAAGCCTTTCAAACACTTGATTGCATAATTCGAATAGACAATCTTATAGCTCATCAGTTGAACTTTTAAGTACTTCTTCCTCGGAAACGAAATTTCCTTTTTTATATTCCTTTCTTGCCTTGGATACTTCTTTTTTGAGTTTTTCCATCTCAAAGAGATTTTCCGATATCGGAGACACCTCAAAAATCGGTTTGTTTTTGTTTAAAACAATTATCCTGTATTTATTGCACGCCATTTCTTTAGTGAGGGCTGTAAGATTCAGTCTGTACTCTTTAAGTCCTACAAGTTTTGTTTTCATGGTTGTAATTTAAGGTACATCATAAGTATAAACAATTCGCGTCGTAAAATCAATAAAATAATCCACCCCTTTAAATCCATTCCACTTTATAAACACTTTTACCTTTAATTTTCCTTATCTTTTTGCTATAATATATAGATTTAAAAAAAGTAATTGGAACTAAAAAGTATACAACACGGAGATGATCAAAAAGCCGGATTTGAAACCCCGGGCGGAGATAAAAACGTTATTTCTTGGATATCCAAGGATTATGAGGAGTTTTCAAGGGGTAAATATTGGAATTTCGGGATGATTTTGCTTGTGATAATTCTTGCGATTGGTGGAATTATCTTAAATTCATGGACATTTTCGCTTGCTATAGTGGTTTTTGCTATCGTTTACTATTTGATTCACAAGTCTTCGTCCACGGATCTGCCTGTGGAAATATCCGAAATCGGAGTGAAAATCGGAAACAAATATTTTCCTTATGCACAGATTAGTGCTTTTTCGCTCGATCTATCCGGTCCATCGAGAAAAGTGATTTTTTACCTAAAAAACGACTTGTTGGGGGAAAGAAATCTTTATCTTTTCGAAACGGATCCGGCAATCGTAAAAGCCTATCTAATCAAAAAAATCCCCGAAGTCGAGAAAAAAAGCGACACACTTGTGGAGATGCTTAATAAATTGTTAAAAATTTAAGAATGTCAGAAAACCAAAATACAAATCCGGAATACCAAAATACGCCACAAGACTCAGCGGAAAGAGAAAGAGCATCTTTGCAAAATCAAAGCAGGGTAGCTCGAATAGAGCTCCAAAACGAGCTTTCCTTGGACCAGCAAAAAGTGATGGCCGAAACAAACGATGCGCAAAAAGAAATGATGGATGAAGCCGGAGAAAAAGTAAAAGATAGTTTTAATGATATATACAATTTGGGAAATGCCAGAGCAAAAAGTTCGGTGGGATCCCTGATGCATGGGTTCCTTTCGCAGTTGAAACAAATTGACAGCGCCCTTACCGAAAGAAGAAAGCTTGTAGCAAAGGATTCCTCTTTAACCGATGAAGAAAAAATCGCAAAAATCAATTTGGAAACACTAAAAGAAAAGGATCAGGAAATACGGGATATTATCGAATACGCACAGAATTTCGCAAAGGATATAAAAGAAAACGGCGGAAAAAACTCGCTTGAAGCTCTTCTTAAAGCGGAAGACGAATTAAAGATTTATCTCGATATGATTCATGGAGATAAGGATATGAAGGAGGCTTTGGCTTTCACCTACAATTTTGATGACACGCAAAGGACTGAGAAAAAGGACAAGATTTTCACTATGTTGGCGGATAAAATTATTTCAAAGCCAAATGAGCTTAGGGCTTGGTCTTTGGTAATAAAGAAGCTTAGTCTAAACGAAATTAAAGAATTCAGAGATAAATATTTCGGCAATAATAAGGCAAAACTTGTGGACTCTATAGTTCAAAGCAAAAACGAATACGCCTCGATGATCTATATCACACTATACGGAGAAGCCGAGTATTTAAGGATTTCAGGCCTTACACCCGAACAAAAAACTAATTTGGTAAATTTAAACCGAAGCCTTACCGATTATCAGGATAAAGCCGAAAGGCTTGAAAGAAGATCTATCGGTGCGAGAAACACCGCAATGGATATGCTAAGCGGAGAGAATGTTTTGGGACTTTTTGGAATGCTTTGGGGTACGGCTACAGCGGGTCTTAATCTTTTTGTGGAGCTTGGAGGCGGAAAGTTTAAAAAGGATCCAGCCAAAGCCCTTGAAAGCGCCATAAAAAACCCATATGTGTGGGGAGGTGGAGTTGCAGCCGGTTCTGGATTTGCGCTAGTGACCGGAGGCGTTGATTCTTTCCTTGAATCTATGGGGCCGGAGGATGAAAAAGCCGCCGAACTCAAACAAAAAGCCACAAACAGGATGAAAAATCTGCTTATTTCCGATAGGCATCCTCTTTGTCAGTTGGCCACTTCAAGTTCAGCTCGTTTCGCGCTGGCTTCTTTTGCTAAAAACAAGATTGAAATAGACGGGCTTAAACACATTTCCGAACTCAAAAATCCGGAGCAAACTCTCACAAAAAAATATTTTATGCAGTATTTGGATGTCCTAATAGACGAAACAAGGAATCCTGAAGATAAAAATGCCCTTATGCAACTTAAAAACTACATGAGAAATATCCCTTACGGTAATAAAGAATTTTCAGAACTCGTGATAAACTTAAGCATTTTGGAAATCGGCGGAGAAGATATAAAGAGTACTGATAAAAATTTCGAAGCTTTTAAAAGCAAACTATAATGATATTAAAAAGACTAAAATCCGGGCTTTCTCTCAAATATATGGTAGTTTTCGGTTTGGCGATTTTTTCTTTGCACCTTTTTGTAAACGGACTCACGGCCTACGCTGTGGATATTCCGGGACTTGAAGAACAGGCCTCTTTGGCAAGTGTGATTCTTGGAATCAGCGGCGCTCTTAATAGGCTTCTTTGGCCGATTTTAATTATGATCGGAGGACTTCTCGATAATTCGATTCTTTTTGGTTCTGGAATGGACGCTCGTCTTAGAGAAATTTGGATTCCGGTTCGAAACCTTGTGAATTTGGTTTTTGTGGTGGGCCTTGTGGGTATAGCAATATACAATATGACAAGTCTCGCCGATGACAATGCAAGCATAAAAGGACTTCTTCCCAAAATGGTGATTGGAATAATCGCAATTAATTTTTCATTTTTAGGAATCAAAGTGTTTTTGGATGCGATAAATGTAGCCACATCAGCCGTATTTGCCCTTCCCGATCAAGTATCGGAGGGGCTGGCCGAAATTGAAATCACAAAAGACCCAAATCAGTCCAGACTTTTTTGCCTTGCGGTAGCCGGAAAAGCTTCAAGCGAAACCACATATTGGGACAATCCGGCTGCACTGGAAGCATACCAAAGAAAAGTTGCAAAAAAACAAGCCATGTATGAATTCGGGCTTAAAACAGAAGATCAATGTACTCAAAATCCGGCTTGTGAAGATAAAGCAAAAAGATATTTTGATAACGGTCTTTGTAATGGATTTACTCTTAGCAGTGAAGGACAAAAGTTTTTCGACACTTTCGGTGGCCAAAATGTGGCGCTTGCCATGGCTATTGAACTTGGACAGATTATGTACTATCAAGATGTAGATATATCCGTAGAAAATGTGGAAAAGGTGCTTGTAAGTATAATTATTTCTCTGATTTTATATGCGATTTATGCCGTCACTTTTATTGCTTTGTTTATCGTGCTTTTAGCGCGTCTCATCGTGCTTTGGATAATAATCGCGATGTCACCGGTGATAATTCTCGGTTCGGCAATTCCGGCAATAGGAAGCAAGATTTCTTCTCTTTCTTCTGCAAAGGATACATTTATCCAAAATGCGATAGCGCCTCTTATTATAAGCGTATCAATGACAATAGGCTGGATAATGCTCAAAGCAATGAAAAGCATTGATTCAGTAGGTTCGGAAAATTTAAGCGCCGTATTTAATTCCACCGACGGCGCACTTCCCATCGTGGGCCTTACCACAATGCAGGATGTAATCGTAGGAATTGGAGTAATCGCAATCACTTGGGTGGCCATTACTTCAGCTATGAGCAAAACGATCGCAAAAAGTATCACCGACACATTATATGGAGGACTTAAACAAGCCGGAAACTGGATTGCAAACATACCTTTAAATACGAACTTGATACCTGTAAAACTCCCCGGTGAACCCACAGCAAAACCTACAAACATAAACGACATCTTATCAATGGGCAGAACTCGCTTTAATCAAATGAGCCAACCCAGTGGTGACTTAAACAGAAGAATGGGAGGTACTTTGAAGGCGGAAGCAAAATATTGGGCGCAATTCGATGGGCCGCAACAGAGGCTTGCTTATTTGTATGAAACACAAGAAAGTAGACAAACAGTTTTTGATTTATTAAAGGCAAAAAAGGGAACAGCAGAATTTAGTGCAATGGAAGAAGAATATAAAAAATATGCAACCAATAAAGATTTGCTAAATAATTTTGCCACAAACGGCCTTGAGATTGAATGGAATAATCTCAAAACAGAATTAGCAACCATGAAGAATAATGGAAAGATCCAGCAACTCACTACCTACTAAAACCAAAATGAAAAAGTATCACTTAAAATCCGGCAAAAAATCATTTTTCCAAAGCGGACTTTTTATTTTCGTTCGTGAAATAGGAGACTCTTCATCCTTTGTGGATAAATACCTTGCACTTGAAGAGCGTGGCCTTCAAATCACGCCATTAAATTCGCAGGAAAATGCCGATTTCAACAGGCTTCTTCCCGAAATGGCAAATCTGGAAACTCAATATTTTAGTTTGTATGAAGCTTATGAAGAAGAGCCAATGGACTTTCCTCCCGAAATCACTGCGCTGGAAGACCAATATAATACTCTTTATCAGGAATATTCGGAAGAGCCTTCGGGAACACCCGTTTTTTTAGCAAAAGAAAGACAACTGAAAGCTTTACAGAAAAAATTGGAAAAGAAGAAGAAAGAATTCATAAGAAACGGTAATCATTCAGCCATCGAAGAGCAAATAAATGCAGTGCTCACTAATTGGGAAAAAAAGAAGAAAGAATTAAAAAGAAAATGCAACCATATTCTTGAACAAATCGAAGATAAATTCGAGATTCTCAGCGCTTCGAAAGAAATTGGCATCGATTTGTCTTCGGTAAGGACACTTATTTCTCATCCTTCCGGCACAAAATATAATATCACTCAAATTGTTGCCCAGAAACAGTTTGTAAATCAAAGGGGAGACTACAAGAAAAACCTTGAAATCAGCTTACAGGAAGAAGGAGCGACCCAAGCCAGTAAATTCAATGTTCACGGCCTTCTTCAGCAAATCGAGACAAATAATCTTTATGCGCATCTTCCCACGCTTACCGACCTGAAAAATTCAATTTTCACCACTAACGAAATCATTCCCGATATTTCTACCGGAATGAAATTTACCACAGAGCTAAATAATACTCCCTCTGAATTTACAGTCACAAATATCGAAAACGATGGAATCACCTTAAGTACAGCTGTAAAACCTTTTGCAAATAGCGATTACTCCGCTACAAAGCTACTCTTTGGACAGTTTGCGAATTTTGTAAACAAAAATCAGTTCAAGCCCGAGGTTCAAATAAGTAATTCTCAAGTTCAGGAAATACGCGAAGATACAGGAAAAAACGCGGAAGCAACAATCACCGAAGAAGGAATAAGACCCTATGATGAAGCTTCCGGCGCTATTACAGAAGAAAACCTTACCGACATACCTGTAGAAACGAGTTATTTTAAAGAACTAAAAGAAAATACAAAATTTTATTCCATAAAAGACATAATTGAATTCATCAAACACATTCGAGCCAATTATAAGGGTAATAGCGAAGTTTTGGCTGAGTTCAGACAAGGAAAATTGGGAGAAGCAATGTTTACCGGAGATTTAAAGGAACACTTCAAACAGGGAAAAAGAAAAAAAGCGGAAAGCGCAATAAAAGAGGGTGCCGAGAAAAAATTAAAAAGTAAACCTCCTGAAGAATTGACAGCTGTACTTCGCACTTCAGGTAATAAATATGATCTTGAGGTGGCCTTCAATGTACTTTCCGAACAAGGTTTTTTGAATATGTGGGATCCTCAAATTTGGGCAAACATTTTTCGAGTAGCAAAAAAAAGATCTTTTGTTCCGGAAGGTTTGTCTATAGACCCGAATTCCGCAGTATGCAAAAAGCTATATGATGAATTTGCCAATGCCGTAAACAAAATTTGGGACGATCCAAATCAATTTTCCACATGGGAACGAAGGAATCTAACAAATTGCGCATCTAAAGTAAGTGGAGTAAAAGACAGAGCAAACAGAATTATTTCTTCGGTTGGATTTGCGCCTCATATGGAATCTCTCCTAAAGGAACACATGTCTCCGAAAAAATTCGCTCCGGTTGATCCTCATGAGTATGAAGCAATGCTTCTTTACGCTCTTGAAAACGGAAAAGGCTCGATCGAAGAAAGATTGTATTACCTTATTATGGGACTTACCCTTAAAGACAAAAAATCAGGAGCCACCGTATTGACACTTGAAAGACTTTCTCAAATCAATAGTTCTCTTCATTCTAAAAATGTGGTCTTGGCTTTTTTAAATTCAAGTATTCCTCGTCCCCCCGAAGGAAAAGAACATCCTATCACAAGAAAAGAACTTGAAGCCTTTGGTGAGTCATTTTTGGATAAATCCTCGAAAGATCTTGATGAAAAATATCAATTCAAGCCGAATAACGCCGTAAAAGAATTTATTTGGAATACTCTTATTTCAAATCCGGTTTATAAAGACTTGGCGACAACGGAGGTCAGAAATATGCAAAATATAGATCCTTCGGAAACTCAATACTACATTCCATTAGCGTCTGAAAACCTCATAAAAACAACTTGTATTACTCAAGGAGGTATTAAAATAGGTATGGACGGCTTTGCAAACGGATTCGCCGGATTCAGTCAATACATCAAAAACATGGCTCAGATGGCGGATAATGCGAGAAGTGGAATCGTCAACGCCAATACTCAAAATGAAAAAGAAATGCAGAAAAAAATCTTTGCCGAAGCCATGCGAAATATCAAAGAAGGTATCAAATCTTATGTTATGTACGAAGGAATTCTTACTGATAAATTTGAGGAAAAACCCACAACATTCATCCGTTTGGACCACGATACTCTTAGAAACAGAAAAGTGGCAGGCACGAATCATAACGCAATGCATTACATAAATGAATTAAACGGCCTTGTTCAAAATATTGTGCAAAAGTACAACGATAGTGAATATTCAAGAAAAATATCACCCATTTACACTCAGTCAATTACTGACCAGAAAAGAAAAACCCAAGCTTTAAGGGACTTTAGCTCAGGTTTTGACAATTTAATAAAAGATGATAACAACCGCCTTCTCGACACAATCCTAGCCAAAAATCTAACGGGAATTTCTTAAAGCGGGTCGGTTATTCGAAATACTTCTTCACCTCTTCAATAAGCGATTTCTCGAACTCTTCGTATTTCATAACTTCTTGCTTTTTGGTGGCATAGCTTCTTACAGCCACGGTGCCTTCGTTTACTTCTTTTTCACCCACAACAAGCATATAAGGAATCTTCATCATTTCGGCGTTTCTAATTTTTTTACCGAGTGTCTCATCGCTCATATCCACCTCTACCCTAAAATCTTTTTCGGCAAGTTTTGATTCGATTTCTTTCGCATATTCCTCGAATTTTTCACTCACCGGAAGTATTTTCACTTGTAGGGGAGCGAGCCAAGCCGGAAAAGCACCGGCATAGTGTTCGATAAGAAGTCCGATAAATCTCTCAAACGATCCAAAAAGCGCTCTGTGTAGCATATAAGGTCGCTCTTCCTTTCCATCTTGATTGATAAAAGTCATGTTGAATCTTTCAGGAAGATTAAAATCAAATTGAAGAGTTGAACATTGCCATTCTCTGCCAAGAACATCTTTTAATTTAAAGTCGAGTTTCGGTCCGTAAAAAGCCGCCTCTCCAAGTTCTTCTTTGAAATTAAGTTTACTTTCCGTTGCAACCTTTCGAAGTACTTCCTCCGTAAAATTCCAACCTTCATCACCACCGGAATATTTTGTCTTGTTTTCCGGATCTCGAAGGGACAAATACACATTCACCTTCGATTCATCAAACCCGAAAGACTTAAACATAAACAAAATAAAATCAATCACTCTTTTAAGCTCCACTTCCACTTGGTCTTTTCGAAGTATGATATGCGCATCATCTTGAGTAAATCCTCGAACACGAGTAAGTCCGTTGAGTTGTCCCGTTTTTTCAAAGCGATAAACAGTACCGGTTTCGGCCCATCTGAATGGAAGTTCTCGGTAAGAGTGCATTTTATTGTTGTAAATCTGCACATGGAAAGGGCAATTCATCGGCTTAATCAAATACTGCTCGGATACTTCAGCCTTTTTCCCTGCCTGAAGCTCTGAAAGGCTTTGTCCCGCCTCCATCGGAGGATACATGCTTTCGTTATAAAATCCCCAGTGACCGGAAGTTTCCCAAAGCGTGCGGTTTCCGATATGTGGCGACCTTACAAGTTTATAACCGTTTTTCAAATGCTCTTTATACCAAAAATCCTCAATCATTCTCCATAAAATAGCTCCATTCGGATGCCAAAGTACAAGTCCAGCTCCAACTTTCTCATCCACATGAAAAAGATCAAGCTCCGCTCCAAGCTTTCTGTGATCCCTTTTCTTCGCTTCCTCAAGCATTGTCTCATAATCGGAAAGTTCCTTTTCGCTCTCAAAACAAAGCCCATAAATTCTTTGAAGCTGTGGACGCTTTTCATCACCTCTCCAATAAGCGGAAGACGTATGCGTAAGTTTGAAAGCCTTTATTTGACTTGTGTTTTCCACATGAGGGCCTTCACACATATCCACGAATTTAGCATTTCCATCTTTATCCAAATTTTCATAAAACGAAATCGTCTCTCCCGCCTCTGCAAATTCTTTGGCAAGCTCTAGTTTGTATTTTTGTCCTGTTTTCTCCAAAAACGAAAAACTCTCATCCGCCGGCATTTCATATTTTCTGAAAGTCTGGCCCTCTTTCACGATTTCACGCATTTTTTTCTCCAAAATTTCAAGATCTTCGGGGATAAGTGTCCTCGGAAGATCGAAATCATAATAAAAACCATTGTCGATATCCGGTCCGATTCCAAGTTTTGCATCCGGAAACATATCGAGAACCGCTTGTGCAAGCACATGTGAACAGGAGTGTCTCATCTCCTCAAGAGTTACTTTTCCATTAGCCATATTTTTAGTGGTTAATCTTAATATGGGCGAATTTTATACTGCTTGCGCTTCTTTTACAAGACCGCTCTCTTTACTTTGCATGGCTTAGGCGTTAGCATAAGGGCGAAATAACTCCAAATATGCAAGTAAACTCACTGATTCTCGAAAATTTCAGGTCTTATGAAAAGAAAGAAATCGATTTTGCAAAAATGGAGAAAATGGTCGTTTTTAAGGGTAAAAACGGCATAGGAAAGACAAATATTTTGGAAGCTGTATACGCATTATCCATAGGTAAATCTTTCAGAACAAACGATGTCTTCGACATGATAAAATGGGAATCCGATTTTTCGCGTATAAAAGGGGAAATCTTCGACGATGAAAACACTTCTCTGGAAGTGTTTTACTCTTCTTTTCCGAAAAAGATGAAAAACTTCAAGAAAAATTCGGTTTCGATTTCGCATAAGAATTTTTTTGCAAATCTTTTGACGGTGCTTTTTCATCCGGAAGATTTAAATATGCTTTATTTAAGCCCTTCATACAGACGAAAATACTTGGATTTAATTCTTTCTCAAACGGATAAGCACTACTTAAGCGCGCTCATGAATTTCAACAAGGCCCTTAAACAAAGGAACAATCTGCTTAAGGATTTACAAAAAAAAGTGTTTGAAAAAGGTCTTTCAAACCTAAACCTTTCAAGTTTGGAAATTTGGGACGAAAAATTTATTGAATTCGCGTCGGAAATACTGGAAAAACGCCAAAAATTCACGCTTTTTCTTGAAAATCTTCTTGCGGAAAATTATACCCAAATATCGGGAGGAAACGAACAAATCCAAATTAAATATTTTTGCAAAAACCAAAATATTACTCCGCAAAATGTAGCGGAAATACTCCGTTTGGAACTACTTTCAAGAAGACAAAAGGACATCTACTCCGGAAAGACTACTTTTGGTCCTCATCTTGATGATCTTCTTTTTTATATCGACCAACGGGTGATATTGAAAAGCGCTTCCAGAGGGGAGGTTAGAAGCCTTCTTTTGGCGCTAAAATTATCCGAAATTTCATATATTTCTCATAAACGAAAAAATCTCCCGGTTCTTCTTCTCGACGATGTGCTTTCCGAGCTGGATTTCGACCGCCAAAAGCACTTTCTTACTTCAATAAAAGATTGCCAGGTGTTTATCACCGGCACCGACCTGGAAAACCCCGACCTGAAAAATATGGATTTAAGCGTTTTGGATGTTGAATAGTGCTTTTTTGTAATTTTTTACAATGATTATTGTAAATTCACACAATAGTTAGATCGAAAGCCAAAAAGATGCAATTTTTTTTCAGAAGATGGCCTTCAAATCTAATAAAATAGCGGATTTCAGGTAAAATGCCCCTTTCTGGCTTGTTTTTATGTTTAATTTGTGTTAAAATAACATAATTAAATAAAAACAAAAAATGTCGGATCTTCTGCAAATCTTAGTCTCCATAATTCTGGCTTTGGTACCGGCGATTTTGTGGGGAGCCTTTTTTTACAAAAAGAACCCTGAAGACAAAAAATTACTCCTTTTGACATTTTTTATCGGAGCTCTATCGGTTTTTCCGATTCTTATCTATAAATTTTTCTGGAACTTTTTCCCCTGGATTAACGCTTTTCGCCTTGCTGAAAGATACCAGGATAATTTAATACCAATCACTTCATCGCTTACTCTTCCCATTTCCGTCCTTATTACATTTATGATCGTCGGCTTGATCGAGGAAACAATGAAATTTTTCTCGGTAAAAATGGTGGATGATGACTATTTTCAAAGCATAGACGATGCGATTGAATTTTTTATAGTTGCGGCACTCGGCTTTTCATTCACGGAAAATATCCTTTATTTTTACAACATATGGCTTCAGGAAGGCGCGCACAATTTGATTTTGCCTTTTTTGTTCAGATCTTCATTTTCCACTTTCGCACACATTCTTTTTTCCGGAATTTTCGGCTACTATTACGGCATTGCTCAATTTGCGAAACCAATTCTTCAGGAAGAGCTTTTGGCGAAAAGAAGCAAGCTTACCGTTTGGTTGCATAAGCTCACCTCCATCCGAAAAGAGCGACTTTTCCACGAACAAAAGATGTTTGAAGGCTTTTTCTTGGCGGTGTTTTTGCACGCATCATTCAATATTTTTCTCGAACTTAATCTTATTTTTATGATGGTTCCGTTTTTAATAGGCGGATATCACACACTAAATCATCTTTTTTCAAAGAAAAACGCGCATAAAGACTATCAAAAACTGATGGTAGGCAAGCGTACGAATCCGGGAAGAAGCGGAATATTTTTCAAACTTACACCTTTATCAATTAAAGAAAAAATAAATGAATAGCTTAAGCCAAATAAAACTCATAAAACTTCGTGATTATCTCAAAACCTACAGACATTTTGACACCCTGACTGAACAGGAAAAAGAGGATTATTTAAAAAAGATTCTCGAAATGGATGAGGCAAAGCAGGAAGAAGTCTACACCTGGCTACTTTATGAAGAGGAAATGGAAAAAGCGAGGATGCTCACAAAGCTAAAAGAGCAAGTGGATTTGCTCGGGTCCAAAGTGAAACTTCTCGTAAACAAGAAAAACGAAGGCGAGCAAGCCCTTAAAGACAAACTTGAAGAAATCGAATTACAAAAAAATTTAACTTAAAATTATATGGAAACCCCAAAAAATTATACGGAACAAATCCTTGAAAGCGATTCATCACCTAAAGAAAACGAAGAAAAAAAGGAAAGTCCCAAAAGTAAATTAAGTGAGGCCACAAAAGAACGAGTAAAAATCGAGCGCGAAATCGATAGAGCTTTGAAATCCTATGAAAAGGCATTAAGTGGAAACTTTAATTTAAAAACTCCTGAAAATAATGAAGATGTAAAAGCTTTGAATTTATTTAAACAAGTTCAAATATTAAGAGCCAAGCTGGTGGGGGCAAAGATGGAAAAACTTGAGCAACTGGTTTTGGATTTCAATGCTCTAAACGGTAGAGTTGCCGAGTTTTTATCTGAAGAAAATAATCCGATTGAAAAGAAGAGGATCGATGTTGCGTTTAACAGAACCAATTTACAACCGGAGCCTCAAGATGATTTGGGACTCACAGAGGGTACAAAAGCACGTGATCCCGAAAAATTAAGCGATCTTGATTATCTCACTCTGGAAGATGAAAGTGCTAAGAATCCGAATGTCGTAGATGAACTGACAGATACAAAAGTTGATAGAAGCCTTGAATTCAAGCAGGCAGAGGAGGTTCAAAAATTGCAAGACCTTGAAACCCAAAAACAAAACCAGGTTACAGAAAAATTAGCGATAATAAATAGCGACAACGAGCCCGAAAATGCACCTCGTCTACTTCGCCAGCTTTGGGAGCTTTCTCATAATAAAATGGGAAAGATTGCCTCAATTGAGCCACACACAGACAACGCTAGTTTGGTGTTCGAATATAAAAACGGCACTAAAAAAATAGTTCCGCCAAGTGCGATCGATAAGTTTGCCGGAAGAAGTTTTGATAGGTTTGAGAAAAAATACTTAAGTAAAGTGGAAGACTTTGAAGAAAAAGTAACGGAACTTGATTTCGAAGAAGATTTAGGCGGTAGAGCTGATACATCGGAGATCACGCCTGAGGAAAGCAAACTCGAAACAGAGCCGAAAAAGGACGATTATAGCAAGTTGGACGAAAAGTCCGGAACAGATGTCCTTAAAGGGAAAGGGGTTTTTAAAGTCTAATATTCTTTATTCGACACTGAGTCCAAAGATAAAATTTTCATTTTCTCTTTTCTTTTGCCTTTCATTTCGATAAAATCTTTATTCAGTCAATAACCCGATTTTTATAATGGCAAACGATAAAATAATTGTAAAGGGAGCCAAAATTCACAACTTGAAAAATATAGATGTGGAAATTCCCAAAAATAAATTCACAGTCATTACAGGACTTTCCGGCTCCGGTAAGTCTTCTTTGGCATTCGATACAATCTACGCTGAAGGTCAACGAAGGTATGTGGAGAGCCTTTCCACTTATGCGAGAAATTTTCTCCAACTTATGGACAAGCCTGAAGTGGACTCGATAGATGGCCTTTCTCCCGCAATTTCGATTGATCAGAAATCAGCCCCGAGAAATCCGCGTTCCACTGTCGGCACGGTTACTGAAATTTACGACTATTTGCGTCTTTTGTTTGCAAAAATAGGTACTCCTCACTGTCCGGTTTGCGATAGGGCGATTGAAAGGCAAAGTTCCGAGCTTATTATTTCGGAAATCGCTAATATGCCCGAGGGTAAGAAAATCATTTTGATGGCACCGGTGGTCCGTGATCGTAAAGGTCAGCATCAAAAAGTTTTTGAAAAAATTCAAAAAGACGGTTTTGTAAGAGTGCGTGTTGATGGGGAAGTGATGCCGATTACTGATGTTCCAAGTCTTGATGAAAACAAAAAACACACAATAGATATAGTTGTAGATCGTCTTGTCGTAAAAGATTTACAGAAGATGTCACAAAAGCTTTCATCCGGCCAGGAAATAGACCTTCCTAATCCAAACAGATCCCGTCTTGCAGACTCAGTGGAAATTTGTTTGAAATTCGGAAATGGTATGATGAGCGTACTTGATTTCGATGAAAATAAAGAAAAAATTTATAGCGAACATTTCGCTTGTCCTGAGCACGATATTAATATGCCCGAACTAGAGCCCAGAAGTTTTTCTTTCAACAATCCTCACGGGGCTTGCTCCACATGTCACGGCCTTGGCACAAAACTTGAAATCGATCCGAATTTGATCATGCCAAACAAAAACCTTACACTGGCGGAGGGAGCGATTATTCCTTGGTCTTCGACCACTTCTCATCTAGGTTGGTATACACGAATATTAAGCGTCGTCGCGAAAAAACACGGCTTTTCAATGAATGTGCCAATAAAAAAACTCTCAAAAGAAGCGATGGAAATCGTATTATATGGAGATAAAGAAAACAAATACACCATAGATATTGGAAAAGTGAGTTTTGAGGACGAAGACAACGATTTAGGCTCTTTCAGCCGTGAATACGAGACTTCTTTCGAAGGAGTGATACCGAATTTGGAAAGACGATATCTTGAAACCGATTCCGACTATGTTCGCAAAAAAATCGAAGGGTACATGCGAATTCTAATTTGTCCCGCATGTGATGGGAAAAGGCTTAAGCCTGAAATTCTTGCAGTTAAAGTAAACGAAAATTCCATTATGGACATAAGCGAATTATCCGTAAAGAAAGCCATCGATTTTTTTCAAAACATAAAGTTGGATAAAACGAAAGCCGAAATCGCGAAACAAATAGTGAAAGAGATTTTGAATCGTTTGAATTTCTTGGAAAATGTAGGGCTTTCTTATCTCACACTAAACCGTGCCGCAAATACTCTTTCAGGTGGAGAAGCTCAAAGAATTCGTCTAGCCACGCAAATCGGATCAAAACTATCGGGCGTAATTTATGTTCTTGATGAGCCTTCTATTGGACTTCATCAAAATGACAATGACAAACTAATAAAAACTCTTGTCGATTTAAGAGACCTTGGAAATACCGTAATTGTTGTGGAGCACGACATTGATACTATGCTCGCTTCAGATTATTTGATAGACATCGGTCCCGGAGCAGGAAAGCACGGAGGTTCTGTTGTTTCTAAAGGTACACCCGCTGAAGTGATTAAGGATAGAAATTCTATAACAGGGCTTTATTTAAGCGGTGAAAAAGAAATAAAAATTCCTAAAAAGAGGAGAAAAGGCAACGGCGCAAAGTTAAAAATTATTGGAGCTACAGAGCACAATCTGAAAAATGTCGATGTGGAAATTCCTCTTGGCACTTTTGTGTCGGTTACGGGAGTATCAGGAAGCGGAAAATCCACGTTAATAAATTCTATTCTTGTGAAATCCGTATCAAGGGCAATATACGGTTCGAAAGGCCTGCCCGGAGCACACAAGGAAATACACGGAATAGATAACTTGGATAAAATAATAAATATCGATCAATCGGCAATAGGCAGGACTCCCAGAAGCAATCCCGCCACATATACCGGAGTGTTTACCGATATAAGAGATCTTTTTGCAAAGACACCAGAAGCTCGCCTCCGCGGATATAAATCGGGAAGGTTCAGCTTCAATGTAAAAGGTGGAAGGTGCGAAATTTGTAAGGGAGATGGAATTAAAAAGATAGAGATGCATTTTCTTCCTGATGTATATGTGCCTTGTGAGACATGTAATGGTCGAAGGTACAACTTAGAAGCTCTTGAAATAAAATATCGAGGCAAGAATATTCATGAAGTTTTGCAAATGACGGTGGAAGATGCTTTGGATTTCTTCAAATCCATCCCTGCGGTAAGTACGAAATTACAAACATTGTTTGAGGTGGGATTGGGATATATCAGGCTCGGTCAACCGGCAAATACTCTTTCTGGAGGTGAGGCTCAAAGAATTAAGCTTGCAACGGAACTTTCAAAAAGAGCCACCGGAAAAACTTTGTATGTACTCGATGAACCCACAACCGGACTTCATTTCGAAGATGTGAATAAACTTTTGGAAGTGCTTCAAAAATTAGTTGAAAAAGGAAACACTGTACTAGTGATTGAGCACAATCTTGATGTGATAAAGTCGGTAGACTATGTAATAGATTTGGGTCCTGATGGGGGAGATGAAGGCGGCTTTTTGGTAGGAGCTGGTACCCCGGAACAATTAATCAAGAACGAGAAATCCTATACCGGCAAATGGTTGAAGAAATTACTCGAAGTTAAATAGAGTTTGTTAAAGTTTAATTAAATATAATTAAATTGTGTAGGATTTAATGGTTTTAGCTTGTGATTTAGAAATAAAACGATTGTAAATACTCGTTTTATTTTGTGTTAATATTTAATATAGTTTAATTAAGTTTAATAAAACATAATTAAATTTAATAAACATTGTCTAAGATTGGTAAAATATAAAACAATTAAAGATAGGTAAATAAAATTGTATAATATTTAATAAAATATAGTAAAATTGCATAAAATTTATAAAAACTATTGAAATTGATTTTCGATTATGATAAATATAATTCAGTTTAAGAAATTAAGGTTTGTTTTGATTAAATTGTCTTGATTGATGTAAAATTGTGTATATAATCCTAGACTTAAATTTAATAAAGCAAACCGATGATGGACAAATATCTCACCACTGAACAAGTCGCAAATATCCTACAGGTACACCCGTTTACCATTCTGAAGTTCATAAAAAACGGAAAAATAAGAGGCGTAAAGCTTGGAAGAGTCTATAGAATCAATGAAAACGATGTGAAAGAGTTCTTGGAAAATATGACAGTCGGATCAAGAAAAAAAGAAAAAAGCATCAAAATCGAGGAAGCCAATATTGAGGAAAAAATTACTCCCGTGTTGGAAAAGAAAGATGACAAAGAGATTTTCCTGGTCGAAGAGGTTTCTGAAAACAAAGAAGTGTATATAATATAAAAATTAAATATAAAAATGATTATCCACTGCCTCTCCTGCGGGAAAACAATTTCTACAAATATGCACAAATGCCCATATTGTTGCTCTGAGATTTCCGAGGACACGCTTCAAATGAACGGAGTGGATACAAGAGATAAGCTAAAGGATAAGATGGTTAATTTGGTCTTTGGATACGTAAAATCATAAAATCAAAAATCTTCAATATAGCCCTTACTTGTATAGCCCTACAGGTAAAAATGAAAAATCTTCCGAACTAGCCTCATACGAAAGTATGGGCTTTTTCGCAATTTGATTTGCGAAGCAAATCAAATTCTGTCGACGCCCGCGCGTCGACATTGGCCCTCCGGGCCAACAAAGACTCAAGGAACGAACAAACAAAGAATTTCGAAATAGCCATGCATGGTCATTCCCAAATGAATTTCGTCTGCCACTCAATTTTGCTTTGCGAAATTGAGACTGTCTGCGTTAGCAGACATGGCCCCGAAGGGGCCATAAGGCCACAAGGCAAAACCACAACCCAATTAGTTTGCAAAACCCTGCATGGTCATTCCCCCCTACTTATTCGTACACTGCCTCAAATTCATCATCACCACTCCATCATAAATAATATCCAAAGCATCCATAGAATTCGCCAAAGTTTTATTCAAATCCTCAAGCTCGTTTATAAATTGCTCAGCACTCTTATCCGTATTTTCGCGGTAGAGAAATTCGAAAGAAGAAGCCATTTCGGCTTTTTCAAGACTCATAAAATATTTCATCTCCTCATCGCCAAGCATCGTAATAAGAGATCTTGTATCCGTTCTATTATATCCCGGAAAAGATCCGTATTCGGCTAAATATTTGATGAAGTCCTCCGTAGCCAAAGCCGGATCTTGGTCGTTGATATTAAGATTTATCAAATTTTTGGCATAATCCAAAAGTCCGGGATCGGTGATTGCCTCATAAATTTTTTCCGCTCTACCCCCAAGTCTCTTTTCCGCATCCTGATAGGCGGGAAGGAGCCCTCCAAAATTCTCTATAAACTCATTGAATTTTTCAACCACTGCACCGAAGCTATCATTTTCACAGTTCACATATTCCTTTTTTCTCTCTTTATATTGAGCACGAAGTCCCTTGTAAAAAGCCTCAAACTCATCTTCAGATAAAACTTCTCCCACATATCGTTCTTTCATTGTGTCATAAAGTTCCGTGTCATCGGTGTAAAGGCTCTCCTCACTTTGCAGGTTTATGGTATCAAGTAGTCCGAAAGGAAGTGAAAGCGAAATCGCACCATCCACGACGTGTCTTACATAATAAATCTCGGCATTTACCAAAGTATATGCGCGTCTAAGAAGCGGGATTCTGTCGTTCCTGCAATTAAGGAAAGCATCACGAATGTTATCTCTGATTTTATCCCTTTGAAGAATAAGCCCCATTACATCCGAAGACTGGCATTGATTTCTGGAAAAAATATCACGGAACGGCTCCAGCACACCTTCCACAAATCCGTCACTGTAAATAAGTGTTTGCATAAATAGAATAAAATCGATGTTTCCTTTATAAATACACCTTCCAAGCGACAAATTATCATCAATATATTGATCCAAAATAGTAGCTGCCGTGTCGGCTTGTTCTTCAGGACTCATAATACTGTCCAGTGAAAATTCAGCCAAAGAAGCCCTAAACGGCAAAAGACCCACAAATATCATGGCGATTATAAGAGCTGATTGTATTTTTATTTTTATCATATACTTGGTTTGTCTTTTATTTTACTGAGAGCATCGGTGTCCATATCTTTGATTATTTGTTCGATACTTTTAAACATATTCGCAAATTGCCTTATTTGTAAGAAAAACTCTTTCGCATACATGTTTTTATCGGCGAGATCTTTGGAGAAGTCCATTGCGGTGGTCTTTTCAAGAGCATCTGCAAGGTTTCCGTCCATGGTCTTTTTTGCCTCAAGCATGACTTCCGTAAGCTGTCTGTCTTCCGGAGCGTTTTCAAGGATAAAATCGCTTTCGAAATCTCCCGGAATTTTTCCGGCATCACTTAAAAACGGATGATACTCGCTCACAAAATCGTTCCATTCTTCAAATATATTTTTCTCTGAAATCATATCCATATTCATCGGAGTTGATATAGGTGCCGGTACAGCTATGATATTTAGACTTGGTACAAGACTAAATCCATCTTTGCATTTCGCCGATTCCATATAATTTCCGGTCACTTTATTTGGAATAAGACTGTGTGAAAGCACCTCATTTAATGTTTCATTTATTCTGTCCACCTCGCACTTGATACAACTTTGGCTTGGCATATATGTAGAATAGGTCTTGTAAATGAGCTCTGTCGAAAAACACACGGCAATTTTAAGTGAAAGGTTGTCTCCTCCAAGAATTGCGCCGGCTCCAGCCGATAATGTGCCATTTAAAAGTGAATCACCGATATATGATAAACTTTCAAAACCGTTTTGGCCTGCAAGATAAGAATATCCGTCTCCGCTTTTTGAAGAGGAAGGAATAATATCCGGACAAAAACTTCCGCCCCAGCCCGACCTTTTCGCAGGATTGATGTCTCCATCATCGGAAAGAAGACTATATTCAGAGTTAGAAGCGTTATCGGTTTTGAGTCCTGTTGTTCCGTTTGAATCGGACATATCCTCATCATTTTCTTTGTCCGCATTTTCATTCGCCGATTCGTTTTCTTCAAACTCAAAGAGCGCATCAGCTACTTCGTTGGCGCCTTCACCAGTTTCACAAATATCGCTTTCGAGTATCAAAGGTTCTGAAATTTCTTGAACCGGAGAATTCTCTCCACTTGCCACAGCATCGGATAAGTCCAAGGTATCGCTTCCAGTATTTCCCGAAAGGCCCGAAGCGGTGGATTCTCCTGCATTTGAAGATTGACCGCTTACTCCTCCGAATTCGTTTATCTCTCTTTCTGAAAGAATATCTTTATTTGGCGAAGACACGCCCGACCCGAAATTATATCCCGTTGAAAGACTACTCTCCGAAGTAAATAATATCTTTTGCATTTGCCTAAAGTCATCTATCAAATCAAAACCCGAATCGCTTAGGTCCCCGTTTGAAAAAATCTCATTCGGCAAAGCGATTGCATTAAGCTCTTCACGGAGAGAATATAAATCCAGCGTGTCATTGAAATATTCATTTATCGCAGCGTACTCATCGTAAAGCTGGGCAAACGAAATATCTCTGTACTCCTTACTCGGATTATTGATTAGCCCACTCACACTTCCGTTTATGATTTTTTCAGCTTCCGCTACGGTAAGTCCGAATTTCTGAGCACTATCCCGAAGAGCATTTACCTTAGGTTTCACCGACAAATTGCTGTAAACGAGTTTGTACAAATCCGTCGCGTCCTTTCGCGGTCCGAAAATATCCGACCATCTAATATCGCGAATCATCAGCTCATCATCAAAATCGGATGAACTTATCGCTCCCGACGCGCTTTGCGTAAGAAGTATAAGGACTAGTCCCGCAGTCATTCCTGTGATGATTTGTAGTATTTTTTTCATATTATTTACAATATGCCGATGTGGCATCGATAAATTTTGATGGCAACATATCCACGATTTTTCGTAGAGAAGAAAGCGCCTTTCGATATTTTGTAAGGCTTTTAATAATTTCCTGGTTTTTTATGTGAACCGGATAGGCTATTCGGTATTCGTTGTACGCCGAAAGAGTAGACATAAATACTTTTCTGGCATTTTCGATTTCATTTGTGATTTCGAGATTCCTTGAGTTTATCGCAAAGTATACGGAATTAAGATCAAGTTCGTCCTCCTCCTGTTCACGCGCCGGTACTTTACTCTTCATTTGCGCAAGCGTATTTAAATAAGTCATATAAATATCAAGACCTTCCATCGATACACAGTAAGTGCTCACATTTTCATCTCCACATTTCTCCTTATAATTGTCCATATTCGCTCCCTCGGGAACATTGAAATTCTTATCTTCATAGAAATTTTCTTTTTCCAAAATTTCCGAAAGTTTAAAAAGTTTCTCGTTGAAAAGATCGTTCATGGCTTCATGATAAGACGATTTCACAAGTGCATAAGGGAAGTCCGGACTTTCATAAGTCTTGTCTACAGAGTCCTGCGCAAATACGCGGTAGGGGATGTATACGGCGCTAAAGCCGATTATAATTAGCAGAAATCCTATGATGTGGTTTTTTATGTTTTTCATTTTGTAATACAATCGCTTAAGAATCCGGGCAGTTTATCTTTAAATGTTAAGAAATAGCTGTACATTTTTGTGAACGAAAATAACAGTTCGCGCATTTCTTCGTTTATCGGAATAAGGCTTTCTTGCACCATTGTGGCTTTTTTTACATAAACATTCGTCCTCACATATTCAAGAAGCTTGGCCCTCGCCACTTCGATATATGCGCTTGAAAGCCCGTCGCAAACTCTGTATTTCTCGTATTCTTCAATAAGCTTATATGTTTTTGTTTCGTCTTTATCCTTGGGCGTAAGTCCCGAAAGATGGGTTTTAATATTCCTTTTATATTCAACATATCTCATAAGAGCGATGTCATTAAGCGTACTTGTCGCAGCCTTATTTGAATAGTGCGTGTCCAAAAATTGCAAAAACTCAATCGTTTCCATTTGGAAAAGAGGATCCATTACCGAAAGGCAATCCGAAAGAGCAATCTCTGGTACTTTGCCCGAAATATCCTCTATGAGCGGAGAAATTTTTTCTTTCAGTTCATCATACTTATTCGGCTCTTCTCCAAAAGACACACTCGAAAGAGTGAAGAATATCGTGAGAACCAAAGCCAATATTTTAAGTGTATTAGTTTTCATTGCTTTTGCTAAATATATGATTTTCGTTATTTGTTGAAATTACCGTAAAGAAATTATCTCCATCAAGTATGTCCGCGCTCTGAACCAAATTCGAGTGGCAAGGACAAGTATCGCATTCGCCCGGCACAATATATATTCCTTCGATACCGGGAAGTCCTTCAAATTCAGGCATCGGATAGCTTGAAGGATTGAGAGGATCGGTACCGTTTTCCACTTCATCACCATCTTTATACCCATCGAAGTCGCTATCGGCATTGTAAGGATCGGTGCCATATTTACACTCCTGCGCATTTGTAAGACCGTCTTTATCCGCGTCCGCATCATTATCGCTAAATCCGTATTTTTCTTTGCAATAATCGAGCACACCATCACCGTCATTATCGCTTTCAAAACAATTATAAGTATTAAGCACACGATTTGCCATGAGCATTAAATCCGCGCGAGTCATTGATTGTTCAGGTGTTTTTGATTCCTCGGCAGTCATCACATAAGAATTCTTAAGAGTCTCACTGTCCGACAAATAGGAAGAGAAATTTTGCGCGATTCTAATGTAATTTCCCCACCAACCCGGTTGCGTTTTTTTCACATTTCCGAGATTCAAAATCTTAAGCATATCAAGTGTTTCAAGAACGATCTTTGCGCTTTCTATTCTGGAAATCGCTTGCATCGGTTTAAACGGAGAAAGTCCGGACACTTGGTCTTTTTCTCCGCCGTATCCTTCGATGATTTCTCTGAGAAATCCTTCTTTCACAAATGCGTAGTACCAAGGCAAGTCGCTTTCACTATGAGGAATATCACTGAAAACCGAAGGCGCAAGATAAGCCTCAGGACGGGGAGTGATACAAAGCATTTTTAAAACGGTTCTCACAAATTCCGCTCTTCCCACGATTTCTTGCGGATTAAAGACAAGTTCGCCATTTATCTCACGACCCAAAATAATATCTTTGTCATAGAGATAGTCGAGAATATTTTGAAGCTCGGAAGGCACATCTTTATATATTCGATTGCTTAAGGCAAAAGCCTCTTCGTCGATATCGTAAGGCGTTTTAAACGGTACGTCTTTCCGTCCAACAATCTTTGAAGCACCCTCTCTAACAATAATAGAAATTTCGCTTATCACGGTATCCGCCTTCACCACTTCGATTCGAAGATCCTCGGTATTTATTTCATTTTCTTTCATTCGAAGAGAAAGACCATCTTCAAGAAGATAAATATTCGCTCCGCTGTCTACGATAAGAGCGTCTTTGTCGGTATCTGTATTTATAAGCCTTGCCGAACCGAAGTACATCGGATCGTTACTCGGGAATTTCTCATATTCATAATTATCATCGGAAATCAAATCAACGGCATGAACTCCGGGCGAATTCAAGTAATATAGCGTCACATCGATATTTGAATCGGCCACTGGATAAATTTCGGCGTATACTTTTCCAAGCGAGTCTTTTATTTCGATTTTAGTGCCTCTCTCGGAATTAGCCGGACTTACTATAATAAAATATCCACTCATAAGTTCACTTACAGCACCTGTTTTCGGATTTATCACAGCCACGGTTTCTCCTGCGGCATTTTTCACAAGAATCAAGTTTTCAAGATTAAAGTCCGAAATCGAATATGTGCCATCGGTTTCACTGAAGTATTTTCCGTTTTCATTGGCGGTCTCTGTAGTGATTTTTTCGATATTTTCATAAGCTACAAGAGTATCTTCATCGCTTCGATAGTTTAGGCGTTTTCGATACAAGCTAAACGGAACAGCAAAATCTATGTCCATTATTTTTCCAATAACTCGTTTTGTTTCGGATACTTTTTCATCAAGACTAATTTCAGGCGATACAACATTTACCCTAAAATCAATTTCCGAACTGTTTCCGCTTTGGTCAACAACATGAAGTACGAAATTATGATTTCCGATATCTCCTGCCTTCTCGAAAGGCCCGACTTTTATTAGAGGAATTTCAAGATCTTCCGGATACATTTTTATCGGCAAACTTGTGGTTTCTTTATCGCTGTAATAAGGCATCACCTCGATGTAAACTTCGCGAATTTCACCGTTTGGATCGAAAGAACCGCTAGCGTCTATTTCCAAAGTATCAAAAATATTCAAAGTGTAATCGGTACTTGTGATGCTTGAGAACGGAGCCTCCTTATCGGCACATGTTTGCGGAGAAACTACATTGCTTTCTCCGTTCAAACTTATTTTTTCTCCATTTGAAATTGCGAAAATCTTTGCGAAAAAGTTTCCGTTTTCAAGAATCAAGTTCGCGTTTGTCGCATCGCCGTCAAGATTGATAATTTCATCCGCTTCACCGAAATATTTTTTTCGAAGTTCCACAATATAAGATTCGGCGTTTTCATAAGGCAAAAATCCAATTCTTGAAAGCTTGTTGTCGGTTTCAAGATTTATAAAACCAGCTACGGTATTTTTCCCCGCAAGCTCGGTTAAAGCAGAGGAATCAAGTACCTCGCCCTTTTGTTTTTCCACACTTTCGCTGTGATTTTCTTTAAGCAAAATCTCGCCCTTGCTGTGAATCAAAATATCCGAGTCGCTGTAAGCAAGGAACAAATTTTTATCAATGCCCTTTGTATAATTGAAAATATTATAAGCGCTACCGTTTTCAACGACAAATACGCCCTTTGTATTGCCCGAACTTGCACCAGAAGAATTGCTCGAAGTCGACGAAACACTTTCCGTTTCAAGCGAAAGAATCATTTTTCCGGAAGCGATTTTTTGAGCCACACTTATGTCGCTCAAAGTCTCGGCAACAAGTTTGGAACTTTTTTCCGCGCTCGCCACAAGGCTTGTATAGTTGAAAGAATTTTCCATCAAATTCACATTATCAACAAATGCGATAAGCGAATCTTTTAGATTTTCATAATTTTTAAACTGTTCGCTGTATTCATTTTTACGAACATCATCAATCGGACGATTAAGCAGAGGATGCGAACTGTCCAAATACTGACTGCTTGCGGTAAGTTCATATTTCTCGGGAATCTCGGTATTTTCAATTTCATCTTTTATTTCCGAAAGCGCCAAATTTAACTTTTCGCTATTTTCTTTTAAATATTTTTTAAGATCCGCACTTACGGCGTCATCAAGACCTGTTTCCACTTTCTCAGTCGCACTGTCAACTGTACTGTCCACGGCTCCCTGAGCGCTTTTTTCGGCATCTCTCACTATGGAATTCGCCTGTTTGTTGAGTTCCTTGATACTTTCCTCAGTCACTTCTTTCACCAAATTATCCACAAGCGATTGAAGCGGAATTCCTGTAAATTTATTTAGTCCCTCAACAAACCTCTCCACGACTCCGTTGTAAATTCCCGCACTGTTATTCACCAAATTATAAATAAAATCAGTCTCAATTCCGAAATCTATTTTTGCGATAAGACGAATTTGTTCGACAAAATTGTATTCGATTGAAGGCGTATTTATACCAAGATCCATCATAAACGGCAGAGTCGCGGTCACACTCGGTTGAGTAAGAGTCTCGATTTCTTTTTTAAGAGCGCCTTCCGGAACGGGAATAAGCCCAGTTTTAAGAAGACACAAAATTGTGAATATCGGTTTTATACTAGTCACAAAATCAGCAACCGCATTATTAAGACTCGGAATTTTTGGAGGACGAGGTAGGTCCGGGAGATTTGGTAGAGGAAGCGGTGGCAAATCAGGAAGTTCTAAAATTCCAGTAATACCGAAGTCAGGGAAATTTTCAATCCAATCGGGAAGTTTAAGTTCAGAAATATCACCGAGTCCGAAATCTTCAAGATTGATATTAATACTCGGAGGCACAATTGGGAACACATCCGGAAGAGTAATTGTTGGTATATCTGGAAGTGAAATTTTTTCCGGTTTAAAAATCAGATTCGGCCAAACTATTTCTACTCCCGCGCGTACCTGCGACATATCGAAAATAATATCGGGCCATTTTGGAAACTGAACTATTGGAGGTTCGGGTATTACAGCAAAAAGGCCAAGTAGAAGTCCTATTTCACTAAATCTATCATTCTTACACTCATCACAACTCGCCTGATAATCCACACTTAAATCAAGAATAACTTTCCAGTCTTTTATTGTACGAATCAGATCTTCAATAGCGGACATCCAACTTTCAATTATTCGAGATTGCTTCTTCAAATATCCGCCGGTATAGCTCATTATCGCATCCAGATAACAAATTATCTGAGTAGCATATTTCGCTTCCATTGTTTTCCAGGTGAGTATTTGAGCCGGAAGATTAAGAAGAAGATCGAGTTTTTTAAGTGTTGCTTCGATTGAAGCTGTAATATCACCAAGTTTGACCGTGATAGTATCGCACATATTTTTTCGAACATCATCCATATCGCAAGCCCAATTGTTCTTTATTTTTTCAAGTTGTTTCTTTTCATATTCAAGCCATAGATATGCTTGCCTTTGCCATTTTATTATTTCCGCCTCAGAAATCGCCGGAATTTTAAGAACGACATCTTTGCTTTGGATATCGATAAGAGGAATAGAATTTATAGCTCGAAGTAGATCATGAAGAGAACTAATATTCGAATAGTCCGTGCCCGAAGTGATCGAATCAGAGAACATGGTAGAAATATCCGGATAAATGAAATAAAGATCCGGAAGGTCGAGGAGTTTGTTGAAAATCTCTTCTGTCTGAGCATCAAGCCAATCGGTAATCACACTCGGGAATCCAGGAATTTTTACATTAACATCATAAGCGGCAGAAAATTCAAGGTCTGGATTAATATAATTTCCGCTTGTGGAAAGATCATCTGGTGCGTCTTCCATGGAGCCGTCCATTACCAAAGTGGTAAGTCCCGCCTCGGACACAATCGATTTTGCCGCACTCGAAAACGCTTCCATCGCATCATTGAAAATATCCGGACAAAGTCCGAGCGATTCGACAGGCAGAGCATAAGCGAAACAAACACCCGTAGGTCCGGGCCCGAAACAAGCTGCAGCTCCAAGACCACCGCTTAAAGTAGGTGAGAGGTAAGGTCGAAAATAAGAAGTTGGATCATAGGATGCATTATATCCCGTAGTAATAAATGGAATAACTGAAGTAAGGGAAAATAAGGCCATCCCACCGTTTGCTGTCGCGTGATCCGGCGCAAAAAGCGCATAATTATAAGGTGTCGGAATACAACCAGCACCACCGCATCTCATATCCTGCATAAATCCGGCCACATCGGCGACCACATTAAGCACGCTATCCACAGCATTTTTTTCATTGTCGTCCGAGTCGTAATAATCATAGATACCATCGAAATCGCTATCCGTTTGAATCGAATTGTAAAGTTCTTCCAAGTCCTCTTCGCCTCGTTCCGTTTCAAAATTTTGAGCCTCCTCCGATGAAATCGGATCCTTCTCGATATATCCGTAGGATACCGTACCATCGGCATTAAGAGCGTCTTTGGAATATATGAATTTAAGTTTTCCATTTTTATTTATTTTCGGACGAACGATAATATCCGGGTATGCGTCGTCTTTGAAAGGATAATCGAAAAGCGATCTTCCCACATCGAAATCCGTTTCCGGCATGCTCGAAATGGTCATTTCATAAGTGATTGTGGTATTTGAATTAGCCGGAATATTTATGCCCTTGATAATATATTCTCTTCCGCTTGTTCCCGTCTTTTCAAACGAAACACCTTCTAAATTAAGACTTAAAATATCAAGGTCCATGCCCGGATTAAAGCTGTCCGAAATCGATAAATCCGAAATAGGCGAACTTCCCGTGTTTTCGAGCGTTATCGTGTACTTGATTTTATCGTTTAGGTTAAGAGTCTCACCGTTTAAATCCTGCGCGAATTTTTTTGAATTTTTTAAAACGGAGATATCGGAAATAGGGAAGAAGGTGTCTTTTTTTCCGGCGGTCACAATATCAATTGCTTTGTTTTGATCACTACCGGAAATATTCGCAAAAAGACTTGTTCCCATATCGACTTCCGGATTTATACTGAACCCGAAATTATATGAATTTGAAAATTCTTTTGCTAAGCCCGTAGCGCAGTCGTTGTAAAAAGTCCTGATATTGCCTGCGCTATCGCTCACTACAAGATCAGTACAAGAATCAATATTAAGATCAACACTTTTCATTTTGAAAGCCCTGCCCGAAATATTCAAATCAAGGCGACTTCTCTCAAATCCTCCTCCGATATTTTTGAAAAGCGAAAGACAGTCTTCGCCCACTTCGCACACTTCCTTTGTGCCCACAATCAAATCCTCAAGTCCGTCATTGTCTATATCGAGAGCGCTTGCGCTGTATATTTCATTTGCCACGAAAAGCACATTTCCGCGGTCTAAAAATTTCGTAAACGAATTCTGCTTTTGAAACCATCTCACATATCCGTCTTCATAAATCGCCAAAATATCTTTTTGTCCGTCTCCGTCAAAGTCCATTTCCACAAGTTCCTTCACGATTTTATTTGAGAACGAAACTCTTTTTCCCACAGTCGAATCAAAGCTGTTTAATGACTTGAAGTCGTCTTTTATCTTTATCATCGGGTCACCCCATACGATATTTTTCACGCTTCCAAGACTTATCGTTGATATTCCGGCATTATTTCCAGCCGCATAGTAAAGCATATGTTTGTTCGCATCCTGAAAACCATATCCAAGATCCTTTTCCTCTCCGAAGCTAAGCGCGCTTACACTCATCACATTTGAATCCGAGAAAATAAGTTCGCGAGCCAAGTTGTCGGACACTTTAGGATTTCCGAAGCTGCCACCATTTAGAGAAACGAAAGGCGCATTTATTCCGGTTTTTGCGAAATCCGAAGCGAAAATTCTTGATTTTATTTCAACGGAAATAACGCTTTCAATTTCACCGCTTTTGGCGACGATATTTAGCGTTCCGGTTTTTCCGATACTTTTAATTAGAACTGAAGCAACACCATTTTTTGCCTTCACCGTGGAAGCTCCATCAAACTCAGCCAAATCTTTTGTTGCATCAGTAAATGAAAAATCAACAACACTGTTACTGTCGTTTGTGGCGATATTTCCGTATTTATCTTTAAGGACAGCGCTAAGTAAAAGAGAATCATAAAGCACATCGGAGGAAGTCTTAATCTCGATTTGATTTGCCTTATCGGGTGCGACAATAAGTTCATAAACAAGAGAAGCCACCCCGTCGACAATAATATTTATCTTCGCACTTCCCGACTTTCCGCTTGAAACGATTTTTATAGGTGCAGCAACTTCGCCCTCGCTTATTCCGGGACGAACAACAGCCACATTGCTGCCTTTGTTTTCAAAAAGAATCATATCGGGAGAGTTGGACTCCACTTGTGCCACACCATTGTAATTCACCAAATCACCATTCTCGGAAATTATGCTGAAAGAAAGCATATCACCATTTCTAGTCGCCTCGATTTTAATTTTACCTGCATTTTTAAACGACAAAGACTTACTCAAAAATTTCCTTCCCATAAATTCACCGCGAATGATATCCACTTTCGAAAAGCCTTCGTTTTCCGTGATCAAATTATCAAGAACAAAGTCCACCATAAACACATAAACGCTTTCATTCGCATTTTCGAGAGTCATCGTAGCCTCACCGCTAAGTGTTTCGATATACTCGATTTTGTCTCCGTTTAATATTCCAAATTTTGTAAGTGAATTGTTTGCGATGTTTCCGTTTTTATCAAAAGCCGAAAAATCGATTTTCACTTTTGCGCCCTCAAATATGC
>JAVEWJ010000005.1:0-44910 GCA_034004605.1 Candidatus Altimarinota bacterium
ATTTCTTTGCTTTCTCCTACGGAAAGCCCACCGATGGCATTCCCCGGACAATTTAATTCGTTTATGAATTTTGCCGACTCAATTCGTAGGTCTTTGTGGATTCCTCCTTGAACGATCGGAAAAAGGGCTTGTTTTATGTCTTGATTTTGATTCAATTTTTCATGCTCGATTTTACAGATTTTCGCCCAATCGTGTGTGCGCTTCATCGCATCGATAAAATATGATTTACTTGAATCTGCGTCCGCGCATTCGTCGAAAGCCATGATTATGTCAGCACCGATGTCGTGTTCGATTTCCATTACCGATTTTGGGGAGAAAAAGTGTTTTGAACCGTCTTTGTGAGAGGAAAATTCAACTCCGTTTTCTGTGATTTTTACCTTGGCTTTCACCGCGTTTTCCTTGATTGGTCTTTTTTCTTTCGCAAGAGAAAACACTTGAAAACCGCCTGAATCCGTGAGAATCGGGTGTGTCCAGTTCATCCATTTGTGAAGTCCGCCCATTTCTTTTATTAATTTGTGGCCCGGGCGAAGGTATAGGTGGTAGGTATTTGCGAGAATTATTTTCGCGTTTAGGTCTTCGAGATCGTTGGTGGCAAGCGTTTTTACCGTAGCTCTTGTGCCAACGGGCATAAAAATCGGGGTCGGGATATTTCCGTGAGGAGTTGTCAGTGTGCCCGCTCTTGCCGTGTTCTGCGTTTTTTCCAAGTTGAATTCAAACACTTTAATTTGTTTAAGTGTTTAAATTATTAACACGGATTTTTGATTTTAGAAAGAGGCCTTATGAAGATTCTTCCAATTTTTCGAATTGTTTTGCTTTCACCTTTTTATCCAACTTATCGAGACCCACATAACCTTTGTATGAGACTTCGTCGAGGCCGCTTATAATAGAATTTATAAATCCGGAAAATGGAACTATGATGTTTTTGGAAATGTGCCTTATAAATGGCACTTCCTTCATGATTTTTTTGTCAAAAACTTCAAGAGTTTTGTGAAAACCTCTGTAAATTCCTCCGGCGATTGTGAAAGGGGATGTTGCGATGTTGAAGATGCCTTTAAATGCGGAAGTACCCATTCTGGCAAAATTTGAAAAATATGTGCCTGGTTTTTTGAAAAGTCTTTTTGGTTTAAAAAAGTCAGTAAGTAATTTTCTTCCTGAATTTAGAATACCTAGAGTGGGCGTGATGACTCCGTATCCTACTCTTCCAATCCCTTTTGCGGATTCTTTTACGCCGAAAACAACTGCTTCTCCGAGATCTGTAAGAGGTGGTGTCGTTGGAGCGAGGAGTTCAAGAATTGATTTTTCTTCTTCGAATTTTTGTTTTGTTGGTTGCGTTGTTTGTGCCCGCGTTGGTGTGGGTGATTGGTCGGAGGTGTCAGGAGTTTCAGAAGTTCGGGTGGAGGTGTCAGGAGTTTCGGGAGTTCGGGTGGAGGTATCAGGAGTTTCAGAAGTTCGGGTGGAGGTTTCTGGAGTTTCAGGAGTTCGGGTGGAGGTTTCTGGAGTTTCAGGAGTTCGGGTGGAGGTTTCTGGAGTTTCAGAAGTTCGGGTGGAGGTTTCTGGAGTTTCAGGAGTTCGGGTTAGGGGTGGGGGTGGTTGAGTCCCAGTTTCGGTGGGTTGGGGTTGTGAGGGTGTTGGGGATGGCGCTTGTGTTGGTGGTGTGTCGGGTCTTTGTGGTGTTTGATTTGGAGTATTAATGATTTGGTTTATTTTTTCCAATTGTTCTTGAAGAATTCTATCTCTTTCTTCTGTTTTCTGTTTATCTTTTTGTGCCTTTTGCTCAGCCTTTTTAGCTATTTCTTTAATAGAGGCTTCGATATTTGCGAGGGCTCTTTGGGTTTCTTCAGATGCGTCTTTACTTGGATGGTTGATACTTTTACCCAAGTTTTCCAATTGATCTTGAAGAATTCTATATCTTTCTTCTGCTATCTGTTTGTCTTTTTGTGTCTTTTGCTCAGCCTTTTTAACTATTTCTTTAATAGAGGCTTCGATATTTGCGAGGGCTCTTTGGGTTTCTTCAGATGCGTCTTTACTTGGATGGTTGATACTTTTACCCAAGTTTTCCAATTGATCTTGAAGAATTCTATCTCTTTCTTCTGCTATCTGTTTGTCTTTTTGTGCCTTTTTAACTGTTTCTTGAATAGAGGCCTCGATATTTGAGAGGGCTCTTTGGGTTTCTTCAGATGCGTCTTTACTTGGATGGTTGATACTTTTACCCAAGTTTTCCAATTGATCTTGAAGAATTCTATCTCTTTCTTCTGCTATCTGTTTATCTTTTTGTGCCTTTTGCTCAGCCTTTTTAACTATTTCTTGAATAGAGGCCTCGATATTTTCTAGGTTTATCGGCGTTTCTGTTCGTTCTTTTGCAGACTTTTTTGGGGTTTTTCGTTTTACTGTTTTTGTCGAATTTGCGGAATTGTCTTCAGTTTTTATCGCTTTATTTGCTGAATTTCGAATTTTGGTTATAAGATTATTTGCAACAACTTCAATTGTGGCTTTTTCTACTTTTTCTTTCAGTTTCGGCGGCTCGTCATTTTCAAAAGCCTCTGTTTCTTCTATTTCTAGAGCGCTTTTTGCGGCTTCGATGATTTCTTTACTAAAGATTCTTAATCTTTTAGTTGTGGAAGTTTCTTTGTATACTTCTTCAATTAGTAGTTTTATTTCACTTCGAATTTTTTCTACGTTTAATTCAATTTCCCTTTCAATTCCTGTTTCCGTAGTATGGTTTAATCGAACTTTTCTTATTTTTTCTTTTGTTTTTTTTGTTTCCATTTTTTTTCTTAATCATATTATTTTACTATTTTTCTAGCGTTTTGTAAATAACAACTGTTTATTTGTTATTTAAATCCATATAAATAGGACACTTTATTAAAAAAGTGTCCTATAATAAACAAAAAAACGAAATTTATTCGGTTTTTTGTAATATTTTATTTGTTTACTTCGCAAGAAAATGACTTGCCATCTATTCTGCATTTAGTTGGCATGTTTGTTTCTTTTGTCATGCATAGTGACATTGATCTTTCTGCAATTTCGTTTCTCAATTCTTTACATAAATCGTCTGCTTTGCTACTTAGTTTGTCGCAATCTTCTTTTTTACCTGCCTGCTCAGTTGCTTCTTCTGCACAATTTGTAAAAACAGTGGTTTTTTCAAACCAGTTTATTGTATCGCATCCTGTAGCTGTTATAGCTGTAATAAAAGCTAATGTTGGTAGTGTTTTGTTCATGTTTTTTGATTATTGTATAGCTTGCATTTATACAATCTTTGCAAGCTTTGTCAACACGATTTCTGTTTACAATTTTTTCTAATTAAATCTTTTTTTATTTTTTAGAATTCAACTTCTTTTATTGACGGAGAATTAGGGTTAAAAAAAGACCGATTTGAGTCGGTCTTTTGATTTTATTTAGTTTTTTCTATTCTTTCGATTTTGCAGATTTTTTCTTGCTTACCACTTTCACTTTCTTGGTTTTTTCTCCTTTTAAGGTTTTTGTAATTTTTTTTGCGGGAACTTCTTGTACTTCTTTTTCAGCTTTTGTTTGAGCTTTTTTTGCTCTTTCCATTTTTTCTCTGAATTTTTCAACTCTTCCGGCTGTATCTACAAGTTTTTGTTGACCGGTGTAGAAAGGATGGCAGTTTGAGCAAATTTCAACTTTGAATTCGCCTCCTTTTATTGTGGATCCTGCGGAACATTGTGCCCCACAGCTACAAATAAATTTTGTGTCAACATATTCAGGATGAATATTTTTTTTCATGTCGTTAGGTGTTATTTTAATCCTTTTTTAGCGGTCGAAATATACTTTAAAAAAAGTGCCATTGCAAGCGAAATTGTCAAAAACAGGCTTAATATTAAATAATATTTCTGCACGCTTACAACTGAAATTTGAAATTTTTTATTTCGTTTTTCTCCTGTGTTGTCTGTGATTTCAATTTCAATGTTTTTTAATCCTTTTTCAATGAATTTCATTTTTAATTTTTCTCCAAAGTAGGTTTTTCCATCGATTTTCCATTTTATTTGGCCGATTTTCCCATCCGGATCAAAGGATTTTTTTGCATCCAAATGAAAATCTTTATTAAAATATGCTTTCGGATTTTCATCTGAAAGTATAATTACAGGGCCTTTGTTTAAAGGAAAATCGTCTTTTTCATCCGGAATGCCGTCATTGTCATCGTCTGTGTCTTCGTTGTTTCCGATTTTGTCGTCGTCCTGGTCGAATTGTTCTTTCGGATTCAGTGGAAATTTGTCTTCCAAATCGTTAGATCCATCTCCATCCGTGTCGAAAACAAGGGGATTGGTCTTTATGTTTTCCTCCTGTGCGTCTGTAAGTCCATCGTTGTCATCGTCTTCGTCTTTTACATTTCCTATGCCATCTTTATCCGTGTCCATTGTTTCGTTTGGATCAAGTGGCATCTCGTCAAACTCATCCGGTACTCCGTCGTTGTCATCGTCCTCGTCGGAATTATTTCCTTTGTTGTCGCCATCCGTGTCGTACGCTTCCGATTTGTCCAATGGGAAAGCGTCTTTTTCATCGGGTACGCCGTCGTTGTCATCATCGTCATCCATTTCGTTTTGTGTGCCGTCCCTGTCGGTATCTCTTAGAATTTTTATTTCGAGTTCGGCCGTGTTGTTAGAAGGGTTATCGTTTTCCGATTCCCAAGGGAAAATCTGTACTTTGATTTTTTGAGTGCCAAAGCTTTCGGCTTTTGTATCAACAAATACATCGTCGATTTTACCTGCAAGCACGGAAATTTGTCTATCTGAACCCACTTGCTTGTTGTTTAGGTAAAACCTTGCAACACCGAGCAAGTCTTTGTTTGAATTGTTTGAAATTTGTGAGTAAATTCGAAAACTTTGACCTTCAAGAATGGTCGTTTTGTTCGTCTTTATGCCGTTTCCCGAGATACTTAAGTCTCCCGAGTAGGCGTAGGCATTTCCGGAAATGAGGAGAAATGCCAATAGGAAAGCGATTTTTTTCATTTATCTTTAAGCTTCAATGGCTTGTTGTTTTGTTTCTTCGGCTACAGGGCTTGTGTTTTCCACTTCATCAACACTGTCTATGAAAGATATGGATGCAACTTTGTCTTCTTTATCCACAAATCTCATAAGTGTAACACCTTGAGTCGTTCTGCCTTGGACCGGAATGCTTGTCGAGTTCATTCTTATCACTTGTCCGTGTTTTGAAATCATTATCAGGTCGGATTTTTCTCCTTCCGTCATTATTTTTGCGCCCACGAGTTTTCCTGTTTTTTCGTTTAATTTAGCCGTTTTTACACCGGAGCCTCCTCTTGTTTGGCTTCTGTAATCTTCGACAAGGCTCATTTTCCCTTTGCCGTTTTCCATTACTACAAAGAGCTGTGCTGTTTTCGGAGTTTTGATGCAATCCATTTCAACAACGGTGTCTTCTTTTTTTAGTTTGATACCTCGAACTCCAGTTGCAGATCTTCCCATAGAACGAACATCTTTTTCGTTGAATCTTATCGACATACCGTTTTTTGTGATAATCATTATTTCATCTTCTCCATTGGTTTCTTTTACCCATTCAAGAGAGTCGTTGTCTTTGAGTTTTATGGCTATAAGACCCGTTTTCCTTACATTTTTGAAGTCTTCGATTGCGGTTTTTTTGATTACTCCGCCTTTTGTGGCCATCATTAGGAATTTTCCCGAGAATTTTTCTCCAATATTTAAAATCGATGTGACAAATTCTTCTTTTTGAAGTTGTAAGAGGTTTACGATCGGTTGGCCTTTGGCGTTTTTCGATGCTCTTGGTATTTCGTAAACGGGGAGTTTGAATACTCTTCCTTTGTTTGTGAAATATAAGAGTTCGTCGAGATTATTTGCGAATCTGATGATTTTAATTTCGTCTTCTTCTTTTGTCTGTGTGCCGATTACTCCTTTTCCGCCTCTTTTTTGCGTGCGGAAAGTGTTTTCTTGAAGAGATTTTATGTAGTTTTCTCTGGTGAGCATTACAATCATGGCTTCGTTTGGGATTGTGTCTTTTGCCGAGATTTGATTTACGGCGTGCGCAATGATTTGTGTTCGTCTTTCGTCTCCGTATTTTTCTTTAATTTCTGCAAGTTCGTCTTGCATGATTTTTAGAATCTTGGCCGGACTTTCGAGTATTCCTTTTAGTTCTTCGATAAGTGCCAATTTTTCGGCCAATTCATCTTCGATTTTTTGTCTTTCAAGACCGGCAAGTGTTTGAAGGCGCATTTCCAAAATCGCTTTTCCTTGAATTTCTGTGAGCTTGAATTTGCTCATAAGGGCTTCGAGAGCGTCTTCTTTTGTGTCGGATTTTTTGATGGTTTCGATTACTGCGTCGATGGAATCAAGGGCGATTTTAAGTCCTTCAAGGATGTGTGCTCTTGCCAGAGCGATTTTGAGTTCGTATTCGGTTCTTCTTCTGATTACGATTTTTCTATGTTCGATGAAGTAGTAAAGTACTTGTTTTAAGTCGAGAAGGTGTGGCTGAGTTTCGTCTACAAGAGCAATCATGTTCATATTGAATTGTTCTTGCAATTGCGTGTATTTGAAAAGCTGGTTTAAAATTTTCTTAGGGTAAGAATCCTTTTTAAGCTCTATTACAACACGAATTCCGTCTTTGTTGGATTCGTCCCGGATGTCCGTGATGCCTACGATTTTTTTGTCGCGAACAAGTTCGGCGATTTTGGAAATCATATTTGCTTTATTCACCATATATGGAATTTCCGTGATTATGATGTCGAATTTTCCGTTTTTTCTTTCAACTATTTCAGTCTTGCCACGCATAACTATTCCGCCTCTTCCCGTGGAATATGCTTTTTTGATGTCGGCTATCGAGTAAATAATTCCCGAGGTGGGGAAGTCCGGGCCTTTGATAAACTGCATAAGATCGTCAATTGTGGCTTCCGGATTATTTGAAAGATGCATTAATCCGTCGATAAGTTCCTTTAGGTTGTGTGGTGGGATTTGGGTTGCCATACCCACTGCGATACCGGATGATCCGTTTAAAAGAAGATTTGGTATTTTTGATGGAAGAACGGAGGGTTCTTTAAGTGATCCGTCGTAATTGTCTCTCCAATCGATGGTTTCTTTTTCGATGTCGGCGAGAATTTCGTCGGTGATTTTCTCCATTTTGGCTTCAGTATAACGCATAGCAGCTGCGCTATCTCCGTCTATGGAGCCGAAGTTTCCTTGTCCTCTCACGAGGGGGTATCTCATTGAGAATTCCTGGGCCATTCTTACCATTGAGTCGTAAACGGCGGAGTCTCCGTGCGGGTGATATTTACCGATAACTTCACCTACCACAGTTGCGGATTTTCTGAATTTTGAGCCGGATTTAAGGCCCATTGTGTGCATAGCGTAAAGAATTCTTCGATGAACGGGTTTTAGTCCGTCGCGGACATCGGGAAGGGCTCTTTGAACTATCACGCTCATGGCGTAAGTGAGGTATGATTTCTCCATTTCGGAGACAATTTCTGTGTTCTTAATGTTTGCGTCGTTGTTTAGGTCGAGTTTTTGGGTTGAGGGGTCTTTTTCGTTGTTTTCCTCGTTGTTTTGCGTGTTTTGTGTGTCGGCCAAGGTAAAAGCGGTTAAATTTTTTAAATTCGGGTGGGACTATATCACAAAGGAAATTTTTGTGTAAGCGATTTTTTTTAGAGGGTAGTTTTTGTGGCAGAATGTTTTGATTTTTGAAGTTTTTTTTCTTTTTATGCCTTGAGAAAAGCCTTGGTTTTTGGTATAATAATAAGAATTTTAAATAGAAAAATGACAGACGAAAATAAAAATAAAACAATTTCAATAGGGGATGAAGATCTAAGCTCTTCTAAAAAATACGAAGATCCTGCAAATGGCGCTATTAATTCAGAATCTTTGCCAAAATGGGTTGCTGGTGCAAAGCAGGTGGGTGTGCCGAAATCTTTGGACGAATCCGATTTGACCGTTTCGCCTAAAAAACCTGTAAAATTCGAAAAGGAAGAGTCTTCGAAATTTTCCGGTCTCAGAGTGAAAAAACCTTCGGAAACTGAGCTTGGACTTGATCCTTCGAGTGAAATTGGCGTTGTGAAACCCGATATCGAGGCAGTTGAGGAAGTGGAAAAAGAGGCATCACAAAAAATGGAAAAGGCTGGTATAAATCCTAAAACCGGCAAAAAAGGTCCTGTGGATTTAAAACAGGAAAAGGTGAGTGTATCAATTGACAACGGTGATAATAAAAAGAAAAAAGAAGATTTAATCGATAAGTTTTTTGGTCTTTTTATGAAGAAAAAGGCTATGGATGCGAAAAAAGAACAATTTGAACATGTGGATACCGGTGGAATCGATGTGAAAAAGATGAGTGAATCTGAAAAAAAGGACTTCGTGGAAGCTGAAAAAATATATCAAGAGGGGCTTGCTTCCGTGAAAGATCTTATTTCTCCGGCATCTTTTGAAATTCGTTATGATACTCTTCGTTTTGATTCAATGTATTGTAAGAGTTTTTATGCTTTTTCTTATCCGAGATATCTTGACACAAATTGGCTTTCTCCGATTGTGAATTTTGATGTTACAATGGATATTTCTCAATTTATTTATCCTATTGGCAGTGAGCAGATTATGAAAACGCTTAAAAAGAAAGTTGCTCAGATGCAGTCGAGTATGCGAATGGATATGGAAAAGGGAAAAGTTAGGGATCCCGCTTTGGAAACAGCGCTTGAAGATGCTGAATCCCTTCGTACTGAAATCCAACGCGGACAGGAAAAGTTTTTCCAGTTTGCATTATATTTTACGATCTACTCGGATGATGAGAAGAAGCTCGAACGAGTCTCAAAACAGCTTGAAAGTCTTCTTGCGGGAAAACTTATCATCACGAAAAAGGCACAGCTTGAAGCCGAAAAGGCTCTTAATTCCACGATGCCGTTTTGTCTCGATGAGCTTTATACGATAAGAAATATGAACACATCTCCGCTTTCCACGACCTTCCCGTTTACATCTGCCGATCTTACTTCAAATAAGGGTATTTTGTACGGATTAAACAGGCACAATGATAGTTTGATTATTTTTGATAGATTTGCGCTTGAGAATGCGAATAGTGTTGTGTTTGCCAAGTCCGGTGCAGGTAAATCTTATGCTGTGAAGCTTGAAATTTTGAGGCAACTTATGATGGGTACCGATACAATCGTAATCGATCCGGAAAATGAATATGAAAACCTTTGTTCCACGGTTGGTGGATCTTATTTGAGACTTAGTTTGAACAGTGATAGAAGAATTAATCCTTTTGATCTACCAAGTCCGATTGAGGGAAGTTCTGTTCTTCCCGGAGATTTGCTTAGGTCGAACATTATAAATTTGCACGGACTTCTTCGACTGATGCTTGGGGGGCTTACTCCTGCGGAGGATGGTATTTTGGATAAGGCGCTTGTCGATGTGTACGCGCTAAAGGGAATTACAATGGATCTTGTTGATCCTTCGATTTATGAACCGCCTTTAATGCAGGATTTGTTCGATGTTCTTAATTCAATGGATTCGGCAACAAGCCTTGTTCAAAAACTTTCAAAATATACTTCGGGTACTTTTTCGGGACTTTTTAACAAGAGATCCAATGTGGATTTGGAAACTGGACTTATGGTTTTTTCTATTCGCGATTTGGAAGATGAGCTTAGGCCTGTTGCTATGTATATTGTGCTCAATTACATTTGGAATAAGGTACGCAGTAAGCTTAAAAAGAGACTTCTTGTGGTGGATGAGGCTTGGAGCCTTATGCAGCACGAAGACAGTGCGAAATTTCTTTTCGGTCTTGTGAAAAGGGCTAGAAAATATTATTTGGGAGTGACTACTATTACTCAAGATGTGGAGGACTTTATGAAAAGCGGTTTCGGAAAGCCGATTGTGACAAACTCATCGATGCAGCTTCTTTTGAAACAAGCGCCGTCTTCGGTGACTGTGTTGAAAGAGGTATTTAATTTGACTAAAGGCGAGGAATATGTGCTTTTGAATAGTGGGGTGGGGCAGGGACTTTTCTTTGCGGGTGATAAACATGTGGCGATTCAAATAATCGCTTCTTTTTCTGAGGATAAAGTCGTGACTTCGAATCCCGAGGAGATTTTGAAAAGAAATACTGAGAATCAAGTTTAAAAAAGTAAAATGGAAATATTCGAAAAACAACAACTTAAAGAGGGAATTTCCAGGGCGCTTATTTATTTGTTTGTCGGATTTTTGCTTTTTTCCGCGAATTTTTATTTAGATGCAAATGTTCTTAAAAGTACAGATGTTGAGATTTCCGAGACAGATTTTGTCTTTGATTATAGTAAAGATTTAGAGTTGCCGATAAACGGCGTGCTTCGGTTTTCAAGTGAAGAAGGCGTGAACAATGATTTTGAGGAAGTTTTTTTGAATACCGATAAGCGCGAATATGTTATTAGAATGAATGAAGGTAGGTTGTGGGGGAATTTTGAATTATCCAATGCTAAAGTGAATATTATTGTAGGAAATACTGTAATTGTTCCGGATAATTCTACCTTTGATTTGAAATTTTTCGATGGGAAAATGGAAATTGCTACTTACAATGGTGAAACTTATTTGGGATTTTTAAATCCTGGTGTTTCCGAAATGGGTTTTGCGGATCAGTTTTCCGATAGGTTTATGAACGTTCTACTTGTGGCACGCGATACTCAAGCCAAACTTACCGTCTCCAAGGTAAATGAAGATTTTTCAAAACTTTTGCCTTTGAAATTGGCTAAGTCTATGGATTTGTATTCCGCGATAACTTCTGCGATGAGAGAAGAAAAGTTTGTATCCGAAAATCTTAATAAAGATTTGAATTTTGTAGAAAGTGTGATCTCAAAGGTAAGGATGGAATTTTCTTCCGAAAATTATGCAAAATCTTCTAGGGTAATCGGTTCTTTTATTAATTTGCTTAAATCAAATTTGACCTTTGTGGAAGATAAATCTTTAAGGTTTAAGTATGACAGCGCTCTTTCAAACCTTAATTCTGCGATTTATTTTGCCGTAAACTTTAAAAATGCGGAAATGAAAGAAGCTCTTCTTGATTTTGATTTGTTTGTATCGGAAAATGATTTAATGGCCGACCAAGAATTTTTAAAAATTTTCAACGCTTATTTGGATTTGCTTTCTGTTTTTAAGGCTTCGGACAATGAATACTTGGTTTTGGAACATTTTGTTTTGTTATCAAACGGAGGAGAATTCAATAAGGTATACATTACTCTTCGAGCGCTACGAAGAAATGTTTATAATTCAATGGATTTTGGGGATAAGATGGCCAGAGAAAGTCTGAAGTCTTATTTCGAATATTTTGACCTTGTAATTTCCGTTTTGAAAAAAAATATTTCTTATGCAAAATTTATTTCTTTTCAGAATCAAATTTTGGATAATTTACTGCTTCGATCTTATGTGTTTTATTCTCCAGAATTTTTTAAGATTAAGTCTGGGCTTGAGGAAATGCTTCTTTCCACGATTTCGGATGAATATTTGAAAAATGAATATATGCAATCTTTTGTCAGCTTGAAGCTTGATTTTTTGGCAAGAGCTTGGGTTTTCTTGAAATCGGAAAAAATCGGTGTGGAAGATGCATCTTTGATTTATGAACTTCTTCTTTCTGATATTAAGGATAGTCTTTCCGATGAAAAATTGACGGATTTGGCCGTTTTAAGTTTATTTAAAAAGCAGCTTGAGCCGATTTATGATCAATATGATTATTTAAAAAATGTGCAATATAGTTCTTCGGCGCTTTATGGAAGTACTCATGAGGAAAGATTCGCCACTTATTTGAAGGATCGGCTTATCATTCCGGATTTGGACGGTTTTTTGGGCGTTGAAGAAGAAGTGAAAACCTTGGATGAGTTGAAAACAGAAATTGTCGAAGTGCTATCACAAAGCGGAATAAATAAGGTTGAGTTTTTTGATTTTGAAAATGTGAATCAAAGGTTCTTGAAAATTTCCGCAAATATTTCAGGGTATGATTTTGAGGCGATTTTAGATCAAGATGCTTATTCTTTCAAAGATATTAAAGCGTATGATGAGCTTGTATCCGATTCTTCCGTTAAAATTTCCAGTCTTCTTGGACTTTTTCAAAGAAAATTTGTGGAAAAATCCGTGGAAGTTCCAGAAAACTTAGATGTGGAAGCTGAAATTGAGTCTCATGCTCAGAGAGTTGCAAAAAATTTTGTAAAAGAAACTCTTTCAAAATTCGATTTTTCAGTGGAATTGGAAAATATTTCCATATCAAACACTGATTCTACGGTTTTTAGGCTTTCCGATGTTTATCTTGCCGGCAATTTGGATGTCGTTTTGACTTTTGATTATGTGTCAACGGATGAAACTGCAAGAAATTTATATGTGATTTATGAGGGAAAACCGGTGGTTTTGGATGGTCCATATTCTTTGGAAACCCTTGCTAATTTGGTTTTAAATAAAACTGACTTTAGCGCACTCACCGAGGAAGTTCTTGGAGAGTCCGCTGGTGACTTAGAAACCGGTGAAAATACCGAAGAAAATATTACAACTCGTGTGACCAGATAGTTTTAAAAAAACTGTCTTTTGCATTTTGGGAAAATTTGTGCTAGTTTTTTCGCGCTATTATCGTTTTAAATATTTAATATGCCTGAAAATAAAGGAAATTACGGTGCTGAGCAGATTCAAGTGCTTGAGGGTCTTTCTGCCGTTAGGAAAAGGCCGGGTATGTATATAGGTTCCACTGATATAAATGGGCTTCATCATTGTGTATGGGAAATTGTGGATAATTCGATTGATGAGGCGATGGCTGGTTTTTGTTCTGATATTTCCGTTGTAATTCAAAACGATGGTGGAATTGAAGTTGAAGATAATGGAAGAGGTATTCCTATTGATATTATGCCGAAAACCGGCAAGTCCGCTCTGGAGACTGTAATGACGGTGCTTCATGCCGGAGGTAAATTCGGTGGTGGCGGGTATTCGATGTCCGGTGGTCTTCATGGTGTTGGAGCTTCTGTTGTAAATGCGCTTTCTGAAAAATTGGTGGCTAATGTTTATCGCGATGGGAAAATTTATGAGCAATCTTATGTAAGAGGTGTTCCCACTGGTGAAATTAAGGTGATCGGTAAAACCGAAAAAAATGGTACAAAAATTACTTTTTATCCTGATGATCAAATCTTTGATACTGTAATTTTTGATTATTCTATTATTGTAAACAGGCTTAGACAACAAGCTTATTTGAATAAAGGGATTAAAATTAATATTTTCGATCAGAGATCATATGATCGATGTTGTTTTTATTTTGAAGGAGGTGTGAAGTCTTATGTAAGCCATTTAAATAAGAGTAGGGATAAAATTCACTCCGAGGTGTTTTATGTTGAGAAAAAGGTGGATGAGGGAATTGTGGAGATTTCTTTGCAATATACCAACACTTTTCAGGAGACAATTTATTCTTTTGCAAACAATATTCTTACACCAGAAGGAGGATCTCATCTTACCGGTTTTAAAAGTGCGTTGACGAGAACCGTAAACAGTTATGCCCGTTCCTCTGAACTTTTGAAAGAAAAAGATGATAATTTAATTGCTGAGGATGTGCGTGAAGGCCTTACTGCAATTATTTCTGTCAAGCTTTCAGATCCGCAATATGAAGGACAGACAAAAGCCAAACTTGGAAACGCCGAAATGAGAACTGCTGTTGAAACGGTTTTTAACGAGGCTTTCCAGCAATTTTTGGATGAAAATCCTTCGGAAGCAAAGGCTATAATTGGAAAATGTACATTGGCGGCTAGGGCAAGGCTTGCTGCAAGGGCTGCTAGAGATACCGTTATTCGAAAAGGTGTGTTTGAAGGTCTTACCCTCCCAGGAAAGCTTGCCGATTGTTCCAGCAAAAATCCCGAAGACAGTGAACTTTTCATCGTAGAGGGAGATTCTGCTGGTGGAAGCGCTAAACAGGGAAGGAATAGAGAAACTCAAGCGATATTACCGTTAAGAGGTAAGGTTTTGAATGTGGAGCAAGCGCGACTTGATAAAATTTTGGCTAATAATGAAATTAAAAATTTTGTGATAGCTCTTGGTACTTCTATCGGAGATACTTATGATTTGGAAAAGCTTCGTTATCATAAAATTGTGATAATGACTGATGCCGATGTCGATGGAGCGCACATTAGGACACTACTTCTTACTCTTTTGTATAGATTTTTTAGGAATTTGATTGAAACTGGAAAAGTTTATATAGCTCAACCACCACTTTTTAAAATAAGTAAGGGAAAAAAATTGAGATATGCTTTTTCGGACGAAGAGCGGGATCAGGCTTTGAAAGAGTTTGAAAATGATGGGCAATTTCAGCCATATGTTCAAAGATATAAAGGTCTTGGAGAAATGAATCCAGAGCAACTTTGGGAGACTACTATGAATCCGGACAACAGAGTTCTTTTGAAAGTGACAATTGAAGATGCTGAAAAAGCCGATCAAGTTTTCGATACCTTGATGGGGTCTGAGGTACTTCCTAGAAAGAAATTTATTCAGGCTTATGCTAAAAAAGTGGAAAATTTGGATATTTAATAATTCCCTTTACTTTTGCAAAGCCACTAATTATATTTTACCCACGATTTATTTAAAAAAATTATGAGAGTAACCGTAATAAAAAACGACAAAGAATCAAACGAAAGATGCATTACAAGGTTTAACAAACTTGTTCAGGCAAGCCGAAAACTTGTAGGTCTTCGTGCAAAAAGATTTCACACAAGAGCAAAGAAAAAATGGCAAGTACGAGATGCTGCTGTGATGAGAGCTAAATATCGATCACTTAGAGAAAAAACAAAATTCTATTAAGATTCTCTAATGACTGTTAGTCAATTATTAAATGAAGCGTTTTCTTTATTGGGAAACGACAAAATGCTTGAAGCAGAATTGGCCTTAACACACGCACTCGGGGTGGATAAGGTCTTTTTGATTGTGAATAAAGATCTGGATGTTTCCGAAGGTGAAGTTTCTGTTTTTAGATCATATTTGCAAAGACTTGTTGAGGGTGAACCAATTTCATATATTACCAATCAAAGGGAATTTTACGGTTTTGATTTTTTTGTTGATAAAAGAGTGCTTGTGCCAAGGCAGGAAACTGAAGAAATTGTAGATAGAGCTGTCGCTTTTTTTAGAGCCAATACAAGAGGGAAAAAAGTTTATAAAGTGCTTGATGTAGGTACTGGAAGTGGAAATATAGCAATTGCTGTAGCAAAGACTCTTGATGATATGCCTGTTTTTTTCGATGCCGTGGACATTTCAGATGATGCTGTGGAAGTGGCGAGGCTTAATGTGGCTCAACATAATTTGGAGGATAAGGTGGATGTATACGAGAGCAATTTGTTGTCGAATGTTCCCGGCGATAAGCATTATGATGTCATTTTGGCGAATTTACCTTATATCGGAACAAAGGAACATAATTTTGTTGAAGAAAATGTGAAAAAATTTGAACCGAATAATGCTCTTTTTGCCGGAGAAACCGGACTTGAATTGTATGAAGATCTTTTTTTGGGGCTTTTAGAAAAAAATATTACTTTTGACTTAATGATTGGGGAGTTTGGTTTTTCTCAGGGTGAAATCGTGAGAGAGCTTCTTGATAAATATTTTGAAAAGCAATATAAGATAGTAAAGGATTTGGCTGGAATTGAGAGAATATTTTTAATAAAAGGGTATGAAAGATAAATTATTGAGAATAAAAGAAGAATTTGCTCATTTGGAGTCCCAGCTTGCTGATCCTTTGGTTTTTTCCGATCAAAAAAAATCCATTGAAATAAATAGAAAATATAAGTCGCTTAAGCCCATTGTGGAGCTTGCGGATAGATATCTGAATGTAGTTGCACAAATAGAAGAGGCTGAAAGTATACTTAAAGCTGATGCTGATGAGGAGCTTAAGGAAATGGCAAAAGAACAATTAAACGATTCGAAATCAAAACTTGAAGTGCTTGATGATGAAGTGAAAATTGCACTTCTTCCAAAAGATCCGGATGACGATAAAAATTGTATCATAGAAATTCGTGCCGGAGCGGGAGGGGATGAGGCTGGACTTTTTGCGGGTGAGCTTGCTTCAATGTATATAAAGTTTTTGGAGAGAAACGGCTTTAAAATTGAATTGATAAGTAAAAGTGAGACCTCGCCGTTGGTTATAAAAGAAATAATTTTTTCCGTTGATGGAGATGGGGCTTATTCTATTATGAAATATGAAAGCGGTGTGCATCGTGTTCAAAGAATTCCTTCTACCGAAAGTCAGGGTAGAATTCATACTTCTACGGCTTCTGTTGCGGTGCTTCCTGAGGCTGAAGAAGTGGATGTGGATATAAAAGACGAGGATTTAAAGGTGGATGTGTATAGGTCGGGAGGTTCCGGTGGCCAAAATGTGAATAAAACTGAATCAGCTGTGAGAATGACCCATATTCCGACCGGTCTTGTGGTGGTTTGTCAGGATGAAAAATCGCAGATTAAGAATAGGGCTAAGGCGCTTTCGATTCTTCGCGCGCGAGTTTACGATTTGGAAAACGAAAAACTTAGAAAGGAAAGAGGGGATGAGCGTCATTTGCAGATTGGAACGGGTGATAGAAGCGAAAAAATTCGGACTTATAATTTTCCTCAGGATAGGGTGACTGACCATAGAATACATCAAAGTTTCAGTAATATCCCTTCAATAATGCTTGGAAATATCGATGAAATTATTCAGAGCCTGAAAATTGAGGATCAGACAAAAAAACTTGCTGCGGCTTAGAATTTGGACTTTTCTTTGTTTATTTCTTTGATTTGATATTGTATCATTTTTTGTGTTGGAAGTTAATTCAAAAATATGTTTATCGATACACATGCACATTTGATGTCGGAGGATTTCAAGGGGGAATTGGATGAAATACTTAAAAGGGCTAAAAATGCGGGGGTTGAAAATATTATTAATATCGGATTTGATCCAAAAAGCAGTAGGGAAGCGGTGGAATTGTCTTTGAAGTATCCTGAGTGTTTTGCGAGTCTTGGCGTTCATCCTTATGATAGCGAAAAATTAAATTCCGATGTGGTGGGGGAGTTTGAGAGGCTTATTTCCGAAAATTCGAAAATTTTGGCTATTGGAGAGGTGGGGTTGGATTATTTTAAGTGTGATGTCCCCGTAGAATTGCAAAAAAATGCTTTTCGGGAGCAGATAAAACTTGCTAGTAGGATTTCCCTACCGATTATTGTTCATAGTAGGGATGCGGATGATGATACTTTGAGTGTACTCGATGAGTTTAGTGGGCTTAAAGTTGTTTTTCATTGTTTCAGTTCAAACCTTGAATTTGCAAAAAAACTTTGGGATCGCGGATTTTACACATCTTTTACGGGCAATATTACTTATCCGAAGGCGGAGAATATTCGGGAAGTGGCAAAAAATGTGCCACTTAATCGTTTTATGATTGAAACGGATTGTCCTTGGCTTGCGCCTCAGGAAGTGCGAGGTCAGAGGTGTGAACCTGCGAATGTGCTTGCTGTTGCAAAGCAAATTGCGGAGGTTCGGGGTGTGCCAATTTCTGAGATTGAAAAAATATCCACGGAGAATGCTTTTACTTTTTTTAAGGGACTAAAATAGGCTTTATAAATCCGATAGAGCGGAAAGAATTTCTTTGTGTTTTTCGGGGCTTAGAATTTTTGAAAATCCCATTTTTTCCGCTTCTTTAATTCTTTTGTCGAGATGCGGGATTTTTCGAAGTTCTCCAGAAAGGCCCATTTCTCCGAAAATTACCGTTTCGTTTGAGATTGGTTTCTTTAGAAGAGATGAAGTGATCGCACTTGCGACAGCAAGATCCGATGCCGGTTCTTTGAGTTTTATTCCGCCCACCACATTTACAAACACATCTTGGTTTTGAAGATTTAGTTTTGCGTGTTTTTCAAGAATTGCTATAAGTATTTGCAAGCGATTTAGGTCAAAGCCTGTGGCGGTTCTTTTGGGAAAACCGAAGTTTGAGGTTGTTGTAAGTGCCTGAACTTCCACCGTGAATGGTCTGTTTCCCTCCATTGCGACTGTTATTGCGCTTCCGTGTGCGTTTTTTTTGCGGCCTTCGAGGAATTGTTCCGATGGATTTTTTATTTCTTTAAGTCCCTTTTCGTTCATTTCGAAAATTCCCACCTCATTGCATGATCCAAAGCGATTTTTTGAAGACCTTAGTAGCCTGAATTGTTGAAAGCGGTCACCTTCGAGTGAAATTACGGTGTCTACCAGGTGTTCGAGAACCCTGGGCCCCGCCAAATTGCCGTCTTTTGTGACGTGTCCGATTATAATGATTGCGCTGTTTGCTGTTTTTGCCGTTTCAAGCAGTCGCTCGGTGCAATATTTTATTTGAGTGATAGAGCCGGAATTTGCTTGAATGTCGAGTGATGAAATAACTTGAATTGAATCGATGATGGTAAGTTTGGGTTTCTCGGTTTTCATCGTTTCAATTATCGTTTCAAGGTTGTATTCGGAAAGAGCCAGAAGATTTTCTTCGTTTATATTAAGTCTTTGCGCTCGGTTTGCGATTTGTTCCAAGGATTCTTCGCCTGAAAACATCAAAACTTTATGGGACTTTGCGATTTTTCCGGCTATTTGCAGTGTGAGAGTGGATTTGCCGATTCCAGGTTCCCCGGAAAAAAGTATAAGAGTGGAAGGTACAATTCCGCCTCCGAGTACCCTATCGAATTCGGAAATTTTGGTTTCATATCTTGTGAAATCGCTTTTTACGAAGTTTAATTTTTGAGGAGATTTCGGGGATATTTTTGTTGAGAGTTTTCTCGGTGTTATTGAAATCGTTTCCTGTTCAAACGAATTCCATGCTTCGCAGGAAGGGCATTTTCCGACCCATTTTGGACTCTCGGCTCCACATTCTTTACAAGTGTATTTAGTTTTTTCTTTCAGCATTTTTGATCGTTTTTAAGTATAATTCTTCATGGGCCTTTGCCATTGTTTTTGCGTCGAAAAATTCGATGGCTCGAAGAAATCCTTTTCCCGCCATTTTGTTTCTTATCTCCGGGTATTTAATTAGTTTAATCAGTGCGTTTTCAAGTGCTTTGACATTTTGAGAGGGGACAAGAATTCCTGTTTCTTTGTCTACGATTATTTCAGGAATTCCGCCTGCGATAGTGCCGATTACCGGCAGTGGAGTGAGCATTGCTTCCACGTTTACCAGACCGAAGGCTTCCCTTAAAGATGGTAAAACAAAGATATCTGATGATTTGTAGACTTTATATATGTTTGGCATTTTCCCAAGCAAAATCGTGTGATTTTCGAGATGAAGTTGTTTTATCAGTTTTTCCAGATTTTCTCTGTCTTTTCCTTCTCCTGCGAAGACGAATTTGACATTCGGATAGCGTTTTGTGATTTCCGGGATTGCGTTTATCAGATATTTTTGGCCTTTTCTTTCATGAAGCTCGGCGACGCAAAGTACGATCAATGTGTCTTTTTTGGCCTTGAATAGTTGTTCTTTTATTTCGTTCCGTTCTTCCTCCATGAATCTTAGAAGTTGAGATCTCCAAAGGGTGGTGTCTATTCCGTTGTGAATTACTCTGAGTTTTTTTGAAATTCTTGGATAAAGTTTTTGCATCAGAAGTTTATTTTCGTTTGAAACGGTAATAATTTTGGAGATTTTGTTGAAACTTCTTTTTTTGATTATTCTTTTTAAGGCGGACACCTTGAATGGATCGTGTTCGGTTGTGATAATCGGGATGTCTTTGATTGCGGAAAAGGCCATGCGTCCTGCTACGGGGTTCCAGAGCTGTATGTGAATCAGATCGGGCTTTTCCGTTTTAATGATTTTTCTTAGGTTTGTATAGTGTCTTAAGTCGTGTTTGTGAATTACTTTTTGCCTGATTACTTTGATTCCTTCGTTTTCTATTTTCGATGCGATTTTGTCCAGAGTTTTGTATGCGGAAAGAACGACAATCGGTGTAAAAAGCTCTTTATTTAGGAATTTAACAAGCAAATAGAGCTGATTTTCAGCTCCTCCTGTTTGAGGTGTGTCTGTGTAAAATAATATTTTTTTCATGTTTAAAGAATGGCATTTTTTAATTTGCTTTGCAAGACTGCGGGATTGAAAAATTTCTTAAATGCTTTTGCCTGCAATGTATCCAGTAGCCCAAGCGGCCTCAAGATTGAATCCGCCTGTGAATCCGTCGATATTTAAGACTTCGCCTGTGAAATAGAGGTTTTTTACGAGTTTTGATTCCATGGTCTTTGGATCAATTTCTTTCGTGTCTATGCCTCCCGCGGTGACGAATTCTTCACCGGTTAATCTGTCTGTAATGGGTAATTTAAGATTTTTTAATATTTCAGTGCTACGGTTTATTTCTTTTTTGCCTGTTTCAAGGGCTTTTTTGTGTGATGGAGAAAGTTTTTTTGCCAGTGATTTTGGTAAATATTCCGCTAGAATACTTGTAAATTCCGCTTTGTTATCTTTGCACTTTTGTAAAATTTCTTTTTGTAATTCTTCGAATTTTTTATCGGGAAAAAAGTCGATTTTTAAAGTTGCCGGTTTTTCATTTGATATTTCGTCGAATGCGGACATTGCGCTTAATGCGAAAACTGCGGGTCCGCTTACTCCTTTGTGTGTGAAAAGAAAATCTCCAGTTTTTTCGTAGGTGTTTTGTGTTTTTAAGGTAAGGTGTTTGTCTTTAAAACTTATTCCTGCAAAGTTTTTTGTTTGTTCGCTAATTAGTGAATATAGGCTTCCTCTTGGCTCAATTACCGCGTGTCCGAATTTTTTTGCCGTTTTGTATCCGATTTCTTCAATTTGGCGTTTTACATCGTATTTTCCGCCACAGCTTATTATTAGTTTTTTCGTTGAAATTTGTGTTGTTTTTTCTCCGTCAAATGTTTCTACTAGAAATTTTTCTTTGTGTCTTTCGATGTTTTGAACGTGGCTATTTAATGAAATTTTTGTGTTTGCGAGGATTTTTTCAAAAACTTGTAAGATGTCTTTTGCTTTGTTTGAAACCGGAAAGACCCTGCCATTTGCCTCGGTTTTTAATGGGACGCCGTGGCTCTCAAACCAAGTCATTACTTTTTCTGGGGGGAATTCGTATAGGGCGTATTTGAGAAAATTTTTTGATCTTGGATAGTTTTTGAGCAATTCTTTTATATCTTTTTCATTGTTTGTAAGGTTGCATCTTCCGCCTCCGGTGATGAGAATTTTTTTGCCTATTTGATCGTATTTTTCAATAATTGTTATTAGTGCTTTAGGGTCTTTTTCGAGTATTTGTGCGCTTGCCATAAGTCCTGAGGCACCGGCTCCTATGATTAAAATGTTTGTTTGCATTGTTTAAATGTCTTATTTAAGAGCATTATACAATTTTCTTGACTTATTTGTGAACTTGAAATAATATTGGTGTGCAAATAATCACCATAATAAAAATGAAGCTTATAGCTCATGTCGACGCTGATTCGTTTTATGTTTCTTGCGAAAGAGTGCGATCTCCCGGCCTTATCGGTAAGCCCGTTTGTGTGTTGGGCAATCAGGGGGCAATCGTGATTGCTAGAAGTTATGAAGCGAAAAAGACGGGTGTAAAAGTTGGCACTCCCGTGTGGGAAGCTAAAAAAATGTATCCCGATATGGTTTTTGTAAAACGTGACTTTCGTTGGTATTCGGTGTTGTCTGAGGCTATGCAAGATGTTCTTCATAAGTTTTCAGATACAATCGAATATTATTCCGTTGACGAAAGTTTTGTCGATTTGGGCGATTACAATGGTGATGTGCATAATTTAGCTGCGGAAATACAAAATGCCGTAAAACAAAATACGGGGCTTCCTGTGAGTGTGGGCATTTCACTCACAAAGACTTTGGCGAAAATAGCCTCGGATAAAAATAAGCCGCTTGGTATCTGTGTCGTTTTGAGGGACGACTTAAGCTTATTTTTGGCCGATACCTTGGTTTCTGAGGTATCCGGGATAGGGGTAAATCTTGAAAAAAGACTTACCCCTATCGGCATAGTGACGGCAAGAGATTTTGTTCAAAAAGATAGGATTTTTATAAAGAAAATTTTAAACAAGCCCGGGGAAGTTCTTTGGTATGAACTAAAGGGGAATTTTGTTCTTCCGGTGAGAAATGAGCGTCCGAGAAGAAAAGGTGTTTCAAGAGGGGGAAGTCTTTTTGGTGCGAAGTCCGAGAAAAATATCGTGTTTGCTTTTATGGTTCGGAATATAGAAAAACTTTGTGACGCTCTTTTGAAACAAAAACTGGAAATTAAAAATTTGGTTTTGTTTCTTGTTACCGACTCGGGTTTTTTTTTGAAAGGAGAAGGAATTTTGCTTGATTTTACCAATTCTTTTTCTGTGATTTTAGAAGAATTCAAGGCTATTTTTTATCGTGTTTTTTCCGGGTTTTATAAATATAAAGGTCTTCATGTGATGGGTTTTAATATTCGGGATTTTTCACCAAAGCAGCTGTCAATTTTTGATTTTTCAGGTGAAAAAGGACGAAAAATGGATAAGATTCGCGAGAGTGTTTTAAAAAAGCATGGTCTTTTTGCCGTAAGATCGGCGAACACGGCTTATATCAACGATGTCTTTCGTGATGATGCCAGTAATTTTGAAATTTCGGATATGGATAAAAAATTTTGTTTTTAAAAATATGTGTATTTCGGCTTTTAGATTTCCAAAATTTGAATTTTCCGATAAGACTTTGACAGAGAATAGTTTAAATGTGTCCGGCGATGAGGTTTTGGTTCGTTTGGTTGATAAATATGCTTATTTGCCCGTGGGTTCTGCAAATGGCACTTTTCTTGCAAGGTGGGGAATGTGTCTTAAAAATTCAAAAACTCCTCTTAGGTTTTGCAGAAATGAATCTCTGGAGTCTGGAAAATGGGCTTCTTTTTCACCGACTATTGTGGAAATACCCGTCTGCTTGGCTCTTTCTATGGGCGTCTGGTTTCAGGTGCGAAAGGCAATTTCAGGTGTTTTAGTCGAAAATTTTTCTGGTGAACGATGTGTTTTTGTTTTAACTAAGCCATCTACTCATTATTTTGAGGTGATGACAGGATCTAAAAGAATGCCTGTTTTGATAAATCAAATTTTATAGTGTAAAATTTGGTAAAATTTAATAAATTTATAAAAAATGAGAACAAACGCATTTGGTTTTAAAAAAATTGTATTGTTTTTTGTTTTGATAATTGTGGCTTGGGGCTTGTTTTCAGGTTTTGGAATTGTGCCTGCGGGATATAGGGGAGTTCATTTGAGATTTTCTGCGGTTACGGGAAAAATTTTCAATGAAGGTCTTTATTTTAAAATTCCTTTTATTGAAGATGTAAAACTAATGTCTATTAAAATTGTGAAAATGTCTGCAACTTCTGATGCAGCTTCAAGTGATCTTCAGACTGTAGCTTCGACAATTGCGGTAAATTATCATCTTGAGCCTTCAAGAACGGCTTATGTATACCAAAATATAGGCAGAGATTATGAGTCTTCTCTTATTGCACCGGCTATTCAAGAGATCATTAAGGCAACTTCCGCTACATTTACGGCAGAACAGTTGATTACAAAAAGGACGGAAGTTCGCGAGGCAATGAAAAAGGCTCTCGAAACAAAACTTAGTAGACACGGAGTTATTATCGATGAATTTAATATAGAAAATTTTCAATTCAGCGAATCTTTTAATGTAGCTGTAGAAGCTAAAGTTTCAGCAGAACAGCAAGCCCTTGCAGCAAAAAACAAACTTGAACAGATAAAATTTGAGGCTCAGCAAAAAATTGAGTCTGCAAAAGGTAGCGCGGAAGCTATAAGAATTGAATCTGAAGCCTTGTTTGAAAATCCGGCTGTTCTTCAGCTTCGAGCTATTGAAAAATGGGATGGTGTACTTCCGAAAGTTACAGGAGAAGCTGTACCGTTTATCAACGTACTTGAATAGCTTTTACTTATAAGTCTTCGTTTTTGTGTCAATTAAAAGCCCTTTGTGGTCCGATTCCATTTTTTTTGTAATTGCTATATTTATGGGGAAGTTTGCAAGTGCGTGATCTATCGGAATGTACCAAGGTTTGAGCGTGCCCCAAGTGTAGTTGTTTTTTTCAAAATATTTTTGGAAATGTTTTCTGAAAGTGCCGGAAAAAATCGTGTTGTTGAAATCGCCGACGATAATAAATTTTTCGCCTTCAAGTGAGTTTATGTAGTCGTTAATTTGTGAAAAATATTGTAGATTTATTTGTCGTTTTTCCGGGGTAATGGGGTCCATTGCGTGTAGTCCGATAAGGGTGAACTCTGGGAATTTTGCGCTTATGAATTTCGGTATTGTTTCGTTGTGAACTTTTACTTCTTCGGCTTTGATTTTTGAAAAAAGTACAAAAGAGTTCGGCCCTTCGTTTAATTCTATAATTGGGTCTTTAAGTTGAGTCGTTAATTCTGAAATAAGAGATTTGTTGGCTTCCACAAGGAAAACTATGTCGGTGGAATTTTTTAATATTTCTTTAACGATTTGTTCATGTTTTTCTGTATAATAGTAAGTGTTCATATAAAAAATATCGGGTTTTATATTTTCGGAGATGAAAGTTGCCGGAAAAACCAAATTTCCGAGAAATATCGAATAACTGAATGCGATAATTAAAATGATAAAATTTTTGTAAAAAATGGAAATTATTGCAATAATGCAAAGTAGTAGCAGATATTGAAGTTGAAAATGAGAGAAAAGATCGAAAATGAAGAAGTATTTGCTAAATATTAGTGTAGAAAAAGATAAAATAATTAGAAGAATCGTTAGGGGTAAAATTATTTTTGGTACAAAATTTTTCAGATTCATAAATAAATGATTATGCAGTTCTCATTATTTGAAGCAAACAGTTCTGGGTTAAATTCTAAAGATGGTGAAAAGGTTCTTTTTTTGGATACTGAGACAACTGACAATTCGGAAGACGCAAGGCTTGTTCAGTTGGCTTATAAAAACATGGCGACGAAAGAAGTGGTAAATGAATTTTTTAAACCTCCCGTTGCAATTTCTATTGATGCGATGTCTGTTAGCCATATTACCAATAAAATGGTTTCAGACAAGCCCGATTTTTTAAGTTCCGATTCTCGAAAAAAGCTTATAGGTTTGTTGAGTGATCATGTTCTTGTTGCTCACAATGCGCCTTTTGATATTCGTGTGCTAAAAAATGAAGGAGTTGTTGTATATTCTTCAATTGATACGCTTAGGGTGGCTCGTCATTTAATAGAAAGTGAAAGTTATAAGCTTCAATATTTGAGGTATTTACTGGACATTGAGGTGAATGCTGTTGCTCATGATGCGTTTTCTGATGTACTTGTGCTTGAAAGACTTTATTATCATTTGGAAGATCTTATGAAGGTGAAGTTTGATATTCAAAATCGTTTTGAGATGCTTAAAAAGATGATTGAGCTTTCAAAAACGCCGGTTCTTATTCCTTCTTTGAATTTCGGTAAATATCGTGGTAAAACTTTCAATGAAATTGTAAGAATAGATAGGCCATATTTGGAATGGTTGCTTAGTTCTGAGTATTCAAAGTCTGAACATGAGCAAAATGAGGACTTGCTTTATACAATTTCCGAAAATTTAAAAAAATAATTTATGAACAAATCAAAATTTTATTTATTTCTGCTTTTTTTGGGACTGGTGATTTTTTCTTATAATTATTGGGGTGATTTTGTTAAAACAAATGTTTTTGATAGTTTTTTTGCTAAAGAAGATGTCGTCGAGAATGATTATTCTTGGCTTTCTACATATGATGAATCAAATAAAAAGGTTCTTCGTGCTCTTCCTGAAGAACAGTTGCATGATGATAATGTTAATAATACGTTTTCGGATCAAGTGAAGGAAGTGCTTTCTGAGAAAACGGAAAAAGAAAGATTTGTAGATGCTACATATAAGGCTTCTTGTTTGGTCTTTTCGGCAAATGGTGTTTTTACGCAGGAACTTGAGAAAAAGACCATGAAGGCGTTTGAAAATGAGGGCTTTTCACCCGAAGATAAGGTTCAAATGGATGAGCTTATCGCTAGATATAAGGATGATGTTGATTATTTGAAAGCCGTTCTTATGGCTTCGGAGCATTGTAAATGATTATTATGACTAATTTGGATCAAAAATGGCTTGATGAGCTGGATTTTTTACATCGGCATGAAAAAATAAAAGAAATACTTGATAGGAAAATAGCTCTTTTCAGAGCCAATTTTGAATTGAATGGGGATATTGATTTGTTTTTGGAACTTGTATATTGCCTTCTTACGGCTCAAACGAAATTTATAAGTGCCGCTTCTGTAGTGGAAGAGCTTAAATATGATGAAAGTTTTGAAATTCGGCTTTTTTCTTCTTCCGATGAGGATTTGTTCAGTTTTTTAATGCCAATTTTAAGAAAAAACATAATTCGTTTTCATAATAATAAGGCAAAAAATATCGTTTATGCGAGAAATTTATTTATAAAAAATAGAAAATATTTGCTTCGAGAAAAACTTTTATCTTTTGATGATAATTTTGAGAAAAGAAGTTGGCTTATTGATAATGTTCTTGGTCTTTCCTATAAAGAGGCTAGTCATTTTCTTAGAAATATTGGTTTTGGAAAAGATTTGGCAATTTTGGATAGGCATGTGCTTAGAACTTTAAAATATATTGGTCTTATTGATGAGGTCCCGGAAGTTTTGAATAAGATTGTGTATTTGAAAAATGAAGAAGTGCTTCGAGATTTTTCTAAATTTTTAGGAATATCAATGGAAAGACTGGATTTTTTATTATTTGCTTTGAGTAAAAAAAGCATTGAAGGGGAGAATGTTTCGGTTTTTGAATTGATTGAGGGCCTTAAGTAGAGGATTTGATTTCTTCGATTCGCTTTTCAAATCCGGCTGTATTTATTGCACCTAGTTCTTTGGCGTACGCTACTGCCATTTTTAAAAATGGAACATGCTCTGTTTTACTATAAAAACGACTTAAGTTTCCTTTTGCCATCGAAAGTGCCTGCATTAAGTCCTTTGTTTTACCTGCTTGAATTAATGCAAGTGTAGTCGTAATTATTGCCCTATGTGTTCCGTGTCTACAGTGAACATAGGTGTTTATGTTGTTTCTTATGTTGTTTGCAATTTTTCCAATTATAAGTCTGTGGTTTTCTGTTGGTGTTTCGGAACTGGTATTTATTGCATTTGGAATATCTGTTGCGATTTTTATATTTATTCCTTCATTTTTTATTAATTTTTCTAAATCGTTTCTATTCACTAAGGATATTATTTCTTTGACACCTTGTTTTTCAAATGCTTTGAGTTGGCTTAATGCAATTGCTCTTCTTTCTGATGAATTTATATCATTACCTTGTGAAGTTCCTTCTGTAAAACCGATACCTCCTCCGTTTGAAAGGACTCCTTCAATTATAGAAGCATATCTGTATGGTCGTTCCGGTGTTCCTTTTGTTCTTTCTTTGTCATTAGTCCAAAGATTTTCATTGCTAGGTGTGTCAAATTCGTTTTTAGGTTTTATTCCTATATATTGATATTCATATTTTCTTACTAAATTTAGAAATTTTGAATATCTTTTGTCTTTCCCGTCATATATTAAATCTTCACCTGTTTTTAAATAATGATCTACATTTTTCATATAGTTTTTGTATCCTCCATGAAATCCGGTATATTTTCCTCTTAAAAATAATATGTCCCTTGAAGATAAAGGTTGATTAATGTTTATATTCTTTTTTTCAGCGTCTTTTTTTGTTTTTAAAACTGTTGCAGTTATGTCAGCCATAATGTTTTCACCTCTTTGAAATTTTTGATTCGGATAATATTGACTTATGAAATTTTGAAACTCTGGTTGTCTTTGTATACCATCGAATGTTGCTGGTTGGAATTGACCAATTCCAATTGAACTATTGGGTTTGTCCAAATCTCCTATCGCTCCATGTCTAAAATTTGATTCAGTTTGAAGTGTTGCATAAATGATTGGTTCCGGTACATTAAAGTGTTTGCAAATGTGTCTTATTAAATATGCCAGATTTGGGTTTTGTGCTTCTAAATCTTCAAAATTATTAATTCGAGTTCTTTCTTCGCTTGCTTTTTGGGCTTTAATAACCAAATCTGTATTCAAAGGAACGTTTCCAGGTGTTTCTTTTGATTTTGGATCGGCATAAATTGCATCTTGATTAAGATAATTTGTTTCATTTGTAGAGTTTTCTCTAATTGTTTCTTGTTCTTTATATTTTAATCGGTTATCATTTTCTTTGTTTATGGATTTTTCGAGCTCTTCTTTGTTTAATATATCATTTGTTTTTATTCTAAATTTATCTCCTGTGTAGGTATCGATGTATGAACCATTTTCATCTGCAAAACAAATACGGTTTTTTATTACCGCTCTAGTTCCTTTTATTTTTCTTCCGCCTCTAATTACTTCAATTTCTTTTATGCTTGGGTCAAGAAGAATCTCTCCCAGTCCAACTTGCATTTCGTGGCTTTCGTTTACTTGTTTGTAGTTAAGTGTGTACCAACCGAGTTTCGTTGCTTCACCGCTTGTGTATGCTTTTATTCTTCTTGCGGTTTCTTTTTTTATTATTTCGTTTTCCTCCGGGTTTTGGTTAGGATAAAGTTTGTTCCATAAAATTTTTGCGTTTGACCTTATTTCCAAAATATCCGCCTCTGCAAGGATGTTTCTGAGTTGTTCGGGATTTTCTATTATTTCTTTTATTTCCAGATTGTATTTGTCTGCTAATTCGGACACGATTTTTTCCTCTTCCAATTTAGTAGAATCAACTGTTTGAAAGGTTGTGAGATTTTCTTTTTGATCCGATTCGGAATGTTCCGAAACTAAACTACTTGCTGTTTCGGTTGCAGCAGAGCTACCTTCGACCGCTGTTCTCAGGCTTGAAAGATCTGTTTTAGTATCAACGGTTGTTTCGATTTGTTGTTTTTCAACTTCGAGTTTCGGTAAATTTGTTTCCGGAGAAGGCTGATTTTTTATTTTTTCTTGATCCGCGCTCATTTTTGTATAATTTAATCTATATATTTTAACACAAACCTTGCCTTAAAACAAGCCTCCATTTGCCCTTTTTTAAAAAAACATTGATGAAAAAACTGAAAGTAATTAATATTGTCGCGTGGTAAATGCCTGGGTGGCGGAATTGGTAGACGCGCAGGACTTAAAATCCTGTTCCTTCACCGGAGTGCGGGTTCGATTCCCGCCCTAGGCACCACGAAAAATCTCTTGTTTAAGAGGTTTTTTTAGTATTTTTCCGTATGAATTTTTTCGGGTATAATGCCGTTTTCAAGGAGTGTTTTTTCTGTGTCTTGTACCATTTCCGGGTTTCCACAGATGTAAAAGGCGCTTTCTTTGAAGTGGGGGAGTTCTTTTTCGTTTAAAAACTGTGTGACTCTGCCTCTTTTTCCGCTCCAAGCTTCGCTCGGACGGGAGAGTGTGAGAATGAAATCAAAATTTGAATGTGATTTTTTAAGATTTTCGAAAAATTCTTTGTAATATATGTCTTCTTCAAATCTAAGGCCGAAAAGTAGTGTTAGTTTATTATCAGGATTTTTTGCTTCTTCGGATATTATGGCTTTAATTGGAGCGATTCCACTTCCTGTGGCAATAAATATCGCAGCATTTTCGCCTGCGTACACAAATTTTCCCGTGGGTCCGATAAAGGTTATTTCTTCGCCTTCTTTCAACGAATTCATGAAAACACTTCCTCGTCCGTTTTTGATTATTTTTACACAAAGTTCCATTATTCCGTTTTCAAAACCAGAGATCGAATAAGCTCTAAAACACGGGAATCCTTTATCATCATCGATTTTGATATTGATAAATTGACCGGCTAAATACTCAAAGTCGCTTAAAACCTCGAATGATAATTCGATTGTATCATTTGTAAGCGTTTTTTTTGAAATGAGTTTTGCTTTTCCGGGTCCCGACATAGAGTATTAATTGGAGGCGCCACCCGGATTCGAACCGGGGAATAACGGTTTTGCAAACCGCTGCCTTAGCCACTTGGCCATGGCGCCTTGTATTATGAAATTGTTGAAAAATTAGCTCTTTCTGCGTTAAAAATGAATAAGCAACTCATCATATAGAAAATATGACTCGTTTTGCTTATTAATTTTTGCCTTGAAATATCCAATTTTTGAACAATTTCGTCTTTGATATATGAAATTGTTGAAAAATTAGCTCTTTCTGCGTTAAAAATGAATAAGTAACTCATCATATAGAAAATATGACTCGTTTTGCTTATTAATTTTTGCCTTGAAATATCCAATTTTTGAACAATTTCTTTCATCGTTATCATTTTTCTATTTTAACACGAAGGAGTTTAACACTAAGTCTGCAAGATTGACAATGCTTTCGTCTTCTGTGGGCAAGTTGGCTTTTGTAAGCGTATAAATTGCATTATTGTCGTTCAAGAAAACTTGTTTGATTTGAACGAGAGGGGATTTCGGTGATGATTTTCCTTCGTATTCAATGTAATAAGCTGGAATTTTTCCTTCGATGTTGTTTACTGTGGTCTCTCCAAGTTGAATTTCCTTGAATGAAGTGAGTTTTCGCTTTGCCAAAGACATTGTGGCTAGTGCGAATTCTTTTACATTCACCTCTTTTTCAGGCACTTCGACTGATATGTTTACATTTGTGGTGAAACTTTCATTTTTTATATTGCTTCGAATTGCCATAATCACATTTTCGGGAATGTTTATCTCAAATTTGCTTTTGTCGATCACTTCCCAGTCCAAAGGATAGCTGATTTTGAAGTTTGCAGTTTCGTAGGTACTTAGGGTTCCAGAAATTGTTCCAGTTTCAGAAAGTGAACAAGAAGAAAGTAAAAACACTGAAAGCAAAGTTGTCAGGACTTTTTTCATTTTTTGAGCGGGTTGATAATTTTGTCTACAAGACCGTATTTAACTGCATCTTCCGCGTTCATAATATTGTCTCGGTCTGTGTCTTTTTCGATTGTTTTATATGATTGTCCTGTGTGTGAAGCCAATATTTTTGTAAGTCTGTCTTTTGTTGCCATCATATGGTCTGCGTGGATTCTTATGTCTGAAGCCTGGCCTTCCATTCCTCCGAGAGGTTGGTGGATTAGGACTTCCGAGTTTGGAAGAATAAATCTTTTTCCTTTTTTACCTCCCGCAAGAATTACGGCTCCCATCGATGCGGCCATTCCTATACATATTGTGGAAACGTCCGCTTTTACATATTGCATAGTGTCGTAAATGGCTAGACCTGCTGATACGTGGCCTCCGGGGCTGTTTACATATAATATAATGTCTTTGTTTGAATTTTCGTTGTCCAAGAAGAGTATTTGCGCGATGATTAGGTTTGCGACGTGTGAATCTATTTGGGTTCCAAGAAAAATCACACGATCTTTGAGGAGTCTGGAATAAATGTCATAGGCTCTTTCTCCTTGGCTTGATTTTTCGATAACCGTGGGAATTAGTATTGAGTTTTCTTCGTTCATATTTTGTTTTATTATTTTGTATCTTTCTAATTGTATCATTTTTGGGCTTATTTATCAGTCTTTTGCGCTTGACAACAGTCTTTAAGTGTTTCTTTGAAAATTCTTAAAAAAAGGCATTGACTTTGATTTGGAATTTAAATAAACTCGGGTTCAGTTGAAATCGGAAGCGAAAATTTTTGGTCTTTAACATCCAGGATGTAGTAGAGAAAGTTTAAACCTTGTTTTTTAATCAAATTTAAAGTCATGACTCGCAATGTAGCGAGTTTAAATCAATACTTTTCGTATGAAGAGTTTGATCCTGGCTCAGGGTTAACGCTGGCGGTATGTTTAATACATGCAAGTTGAACGCTCAAATTATATTTGAGAGTAGCGAACGGGTGAGTAACACGTTGGTACCTGCCTCGAACTCAGGGATAACACGCCTAACGGTGTGCTAATACCGGATAGTCCCGAAAGGGTAAAGATTTATCGGTTCGAGAGGGGCCTGCGGCCTATCAGCTAGTTGGTAAGGTAACGGCTTACCAAGGCTATGACGGGTAGTTGGTCTGAGAGGACGATCAGCCACAATGGGACTGAGACACGGCCCATACTCCTACGGGAGGCAGCAGTAGGGAATCTTCCACAATGGGCGCAAGCCTGATGGAGCAATACCGCGTGAACGATGAATGTCGAAAGATTGTAAAGTTCTTTTCTGAGGGAAGAATTATGACGGTACCTTAGGAATAAGCACCGGCTAACTCCGTGCCAGCAGCCGCGGTAATACGGAGGGTGCAAGCGTTACCCGGAATTATTGGGCGTAAAGCGTCCGCAGGTGGTTTGTTAAGTCGAATGTGAAAGGCTTGGGCCCAACCCAAGTAACGTGTTTGATACTGGCAAACTAGAGTATTTCAGAGGTGCGTGGAATTCTGTGAGTAGGGGTTAAATCCGTAGATACACAGAGGAACACCAAAAGCGAAAGCAGCGCACTGGGAAATTACTGACACTCATGGACGAAAGCGTAGGGAGCGAACAGGATTAGATACCCTGGTAGTCTACGCCGTAAACGTTGGATACTAGGTATTGGAGGTCTCAACCCCTTCAGTGCCGACGCTAACGCATTAAGTATCCCGCCTGAGTAGTACGGTCGCAAGATTAAAACTCAAAGGAATAGACGGGGACCCACACAAGCGGTGGAGCATCTTGCTTAATTCGACTATAAGCGGGGAACCTCACCTAGGTTTGACATCTAGAGAATCTGTCGGAAACGATGGAGTGCCTTCGGGAGCTCTAAGACAGGTGCTGCATGGTCGTCGTCAGCTCGTGCCTTGAGGTGTTCGGTTAAGTCCGTAAACGAGCGCAACCCATGTCCTATGTTGTAATTTTCATAGGAGACTGCCGATTCAAAATCGGAGGAAGGTATGGATGACGTCAGATCAGCATGGCCCTTATACCTAGGGCTGCAAAGATGCTACAATGGTTGGTACAACGGGAGGCAATGTCGTAAGGCGGAGCAAATCCTTATAAAGCCAATCTTAGTTCGAATTGAGGTCTGCAATCGACCTCATGAAGTTGGAATCGCTAGTAACCGCAGATCAGCCACGCTGCGGTGAATATGTTCCTGGGTCTTGTACTCACCGCCCGTCACACTATGGGAGATGGAGGCGCCCGAAGTACCTTTAGCTTATAAGCGGGGTCCTAAGGCGAAATCATTGACTGGAGTGAAGTCGTAACAAGGCATGGGTAGGAGAACCTGCGCATGGATAACCTCCTTTTAATAGGAAATCATAGATACTCTTTTGTGAGTATCAAGGTTGAGACTTATGTCTTCGGATATAAGGTCTAACAAAACTTGGTTTCTTTCTCTATTGCATTCTGGATGTTAAAAATTAAGTCCTAAAAAGGGCTTTTTTTGTGTCTTGATTTAAGAATATATATATTGAAAAGCGTCTCAATTATTTGAGACGCTTATTTTAGTCCTCCCGACCCATCCTGTACCCTAATTGGAGGGCGGGAGTACCGTTTGCAGGAGTGGAGAGACAGCCGTCTTTTGCAAGACGGTAGCCTTGAAGCCACTCCTTGTGTTCTTTGCTCTTCTCAACCCGGACTGCGCCGCTTTTTAGCGGGCATGCCCAGTGGTGAGAATCGCCTTTCCTGGCTCCGCAATACTTGCACATAATTTCCTCCTTCTTATGTGCTCTTGTGAAATTTTCAAGAAAGATTTTAGTATAGACACTTTTGTACAAGTTTGTCAAGTTTTGTTTTTGTTTTTTTATGATGGTTTTTGATAATATTTTTTTACTTAATTAAATTTTGTTATGAAATTACCTGAAATTCTTTCGCCGGTTGGTTCTTTTGAAGGCCTTTCTGCAGCTATTAAATCCGGATGTGATAGCGTTTATTTTGGAGTAAATCAGCTTAATATGAGAGTTCGTTCTTCTTATAATTTTAGTCTTGAGGAATTGAAAGAAGTTGCGGAGATTTGTAAAAAAGCTGGTATTAAGTCTTTTATTACTTTGAATGTTGTGCTTTATAATCATGATCTTTCTCAAATGAGAAAGGTTATTGATACGGCTAAGGAAGCAGGTATTGGTGCGATAATTTCGCAGGATATGGCAGCAATTATCTATGCAAATTCTGTTGGGATTGGTGTGCATGCTTCGACTCAGCTTTCGATTTCGAATATTGACTCGGTTCGTTTTTATGCGAAATTTGTTGATACGATTGTTTTAGCTAGGGAGGTAGATTTAAAACAGATTAAGGAAATTTGCAGTAAATGTCGTGAGGAGAATATTTTGGGAAAAAGTGGGCGCCCTATTGAGATTGAGGTTTTTATTCATGGAGCACTTTGTGTGGCGCAGAGTGGAAGGTGCCAGATGAGCCTTCTTCAGAGCAATACTTCGGCTCAAAGAGGTGCTTGTCTTCAAGAGTGTAGGAAAAAATATATAATTACGGATGAAGAAACCGGTGTTCAACTCGGTGTTGATGGAAGTTATGTAATGAGTCCAAAAGATCTTTGTACGCTTCCGTTTTTAGATAAAATTATTGAAACTGGGGTTGCTACTTTGAAAATTGAAGGAAGAGCGAGAAATCCTTTGTATGTTTCCGTTGTTACTAAGGTTTATAAGGATGCTTTGAAAGCTATTTCGGAAGGAAAATTTGATGATGCTTTTATTGAAAAGGGAATGGCAGAGCTGAATTCTGTTTATAATAGGGGATTTTGCGATGGCTATTATCTTGGAATGGCGCTTCCGGAATGGACCAATGCGAGAGGAAATGTTGCGAAAGATGAGCTTATATACTCAGGTAAGGTCGTGCATTTTTTTCCTAAAGTATCAATTGTGGAGATTTTGCCGGAAGCTCATAAAATTGAGGATGGAGATAATTATGTTATTACTGGGAAAACAACAGGGGTTTTGAAAGGTGTTGTTTCCGGTTTGAAATATGATGAAGAAACAAAAACTGTGACTTTTAAGGTTGATGAAAGGGTTCGATTGAATGATCAGGTTTATATTTTAAAAGAAAGAAAAAATGACTAAGATTCAATATAATCGGAAGAAATGTATTGGTTGTGGTGGGTGTTCGATGATTGATAGCGATCATTTTGAGATAGGGGAAGATGGGAAGGCGGATTTGATCCAAGGGGAAAAAGTATCAAAGGGCGGAACTAATAATGAAATTTTTGAACGGGGGATTTTGGATATGGAAAAAGATATCGTGGAAGTGGCTATAGATGCGTGTCCGGCAGGGTGTATTAAGATTTTGAAGTGAAGGTTTAAAAATCATTTGATTTTTTTTTTCGGATTCCGTAGAATTTCAACGTTTTAGAAACGAGTTGGGGCAATAGCTCATTTGGTAGAGCGCCGCGTTTGCACCGCGGAGGTGAGGGGTTCGATCCCCCTTTGCTCCACCAGGAAAGAATTTATGATTTTAGTGTTTAGCTTGTCTGAGGAAATGTTCTAACATCTTCATGTCTGCTATAATTAAACTTGCTTTTTTTTAACTTTTTCTATGATTTTGTTATTTTATTTTTGGAATATTGTGTTTTTGTCTGCTAGATGAGCTTTTGTTGTGTTGACTTATTCAAGGTTGTATGTTTTAAATTTGTTATGGATTATAAATTTTAAAAATGAGATCACTTGATTTAGTTGTTGAACAAATTCAGCCTACATCTGAACAATTATCTTCGATTAATCTTAGACGGCTTAAAACCGCAATGAAAAAAGGTGCAGAATTACCTTTACCGGGATTAATGAAACATCCGGAAGAAGAGGGACAATATCTAGTTTTTGACGGTCATCATCGATTGTATCTTTCCGCAAAGCTTACGCCTGAATTAATACGGGTTAATATTATAGAAAATGTACAAGATGTTTTATGTTATGATGGATACTTTTCTGTTGATGATAATAATATTATTTGGGAAGAAGAAATCTCTGGATTACTGAGACTTCGAAGAGAGAGAGTAAAAAAAGGGATAATATCAGTTTTGGATATTCCTATTTCAAAGATGGTGTGATTTGTTATGATTTTAGTTTCAGTTTTATCAAAACTTTTTATTTCTGCTATCGTTTTTAGGGCATTTTTTTCCTAAAAATACACTTTTTTTATCACGCTAAACTATATAGAATTAAACACCAGATAGTGTTGTAATTTTAGTATGAAACGGAAAAAAATGATTTTTGCTTTATTAATAAGCTTTTTTTGCTGAATATTTTTTATAAATAATCTTCAATTCCATCTTGAAAATTATAATTCCAGCATATTTCTTCACCGGCCTTTATGTCGGAAATTGCTCTTACGGTTATGCTTTGGTTTTCTTCATTTTCGCTGTATTCAAAATCGGCATTTGGGGTATTGCTGTGATTATAAATAGATCCGTAGCCTAGCATTATGCAGGCTCTATCAAATTTAAGTTGATGAATATAATAAAATCTTAGGGTATCGGAATTTTTTGAACTTATAAATTCTGCATCATTTTTATTGAGGACGATTAATGGGAAAGTCTCAATTATTTCGCCTTGATTGATGTTTTCGCTTGCAATTATTCCTCTGCCTTTTCCGGGAATTTCTCTTACAATGAATTTTCTTGGAGGAATTATGTCGGGATTTTCGATGATTTCGATAATTTCTTCGTGAGTTGATTTTTGAACTAAGTTTTCTTGAGGAGATGGAATTGCTTCTGATGATTGTTTTTCAGGTTTTTCAAGAGTTTTCATGTGTGATTTTAATTATTTATTGGTTTAGTAGTTATTGAAAAGATGTCCAAATTTTTCATTCTTTGTATTAATATATCTTTCGTTGTGTCCGTTTTTTTCTGTGCTGATATCGATTCTTTCAACAATTTCGATGCCTTGCTTTTCGAGTTGGGCAATTTTGTCGGGGTTGTTTGTTAGTAGCTTTATCTGTGTGATGCCGAAATATTTTAATATTTCCGAAGCTGTGTCGTAATTTCTTGCGTCGGCTGGAAAGCCTAAGTGGAGATTTGCTTCGAGTGTGTCGAGGCCTTCTTCTTGGAGTTTATAGGCTTTGATTTTATTGAGAAGGCCTATTCCTCTTCCTTCTTGGCGGAGGTAAATAACTATTCCGTTTTTTTCTTTTTCAATTAGTTCTAAGGCTTTTTGGAGCTGATTTCCGCAATCACATTTGAGTGATCCTAAAATGTCTCCGGTGAAACATTCTGAGTGGATTCTTGTTAGTGGGGGGTTTTTTGATGGGAATTCTCCTTTTGTTATTGCTATGTGTTCGAGGTTTTCAGGGTCAGTAAAACCGTGGATTTCGAAATTTCCAAATTTTGTGGGGAGATATGCTTTTGAGACGAAGATTAGTTTCATGTTGAGGATTTTAGGATTATTTATTGGGAAGTCAAGATTGGGTGTGAATTATATTTAAACCTATTTTTTCGAAATTGACTATTTAGTTTTTCTTGACGGTGAGTTTTTACTCACTTAATATGTTTAGTGATTATTGTTTTCAATTATTCTTTGTTCGATTTTTAACCAGTATTATAATATGAAAAAAGAAAATACAGTAATATTGTTTAATCAAAAGGAAGTTCGACGATTTTGGGATGAGGAAAATGAGCTTTGGTTTTTTTCGGTTGTTGATGTTGTAGCTGTTTTGACTGAAAGTCCTCGTCCTAGAAAGTATTGGCAAGCTTTGAAATCAAAGTTAAACATTGAGGGAAGTGAGTTGTCCCAAAAAGTGGGACAACTGAAAATGAAATCATCGGATGGGAAGTTTTATAAGACAGATATTTTAGATACGGAAAATATTTTAAGACTTGTTCAATCAATCCCTAGTCCAAAAGCTGAACCTTCCAAAATTTGGCTTGCAAAGGTTGGATATGAAAGAATTGAAGAAACGCAGGATCCAAAGCTTGCTTTTGAAAGGGCTATGAATACATATCTTAAAAAAGGTTATTCAAAATATTGGATAAATCAGAGGCTTAAAAGTATTGAAATAAGGAAAGAACTAACTGATGAATGGAATGAACGAGGAATGAAAGAAGGCTTGGAATACGCTATTTTGGCTGATGAAATCACTAAAGCTTGGCTGATAAATCAGTGAAGCAGTATAAGTATTTTAAGGGTTTAAAAAAGGAAAGTTTGAGAGATAATATGACGAACTTGGAGATTGTTTTGAATGTGCTTGCGGAGGCTTCTACTACGGAAATTTCGAAGGAACATATACAAAATCAACAATGAATCTGGTCTTGTATTACAAGAAGATATTGTTAAGGTAAAAAACATCTTTGGTAGCTTGGGAGAATTGTTTTCTTTTTGGTCTAAAAATCAAAAATCCCTTTCCAAGTCCTCTTAGTCTTGTGTATATTTCTCTTGTCGCTTGTATCCGGCAATCACCGGAGAGACTTGCGGAAGAAATTGTTTGGCATTTGAATTTCGGCTTAAAAACACGATTTTCAAGCCTTCAAGACTAGACCCGCACGGAGAGGAAAGCTCCGTTATCAAAGCAATTTAAGTGCCTTATTTGTTTAAGGAAATGTGGTGGTACCGCGGTTTTATTTAAAATCGTCCACGGATTAAATCTTTTAATTTAACCCGTTTTTTTATGACAGACTTAAACCAAAAATCTTTCAAAGCTGTAAACAATAAACAAAATTTTCCACAACTAGAAGAGGAAATTCAGAAATTTTGGAATGAGAATAATATTTTTAAGAAATCTATTGAAAATCGAGATAAGGCTTCGGAGTTTGTGTTTTACGATGGGCCTCCGTTTGCCACGGGACTTCCACATTACGGACATATTCTTACTTCAATCGCCAAAGACCTTATTCCAAGGTATAAAACGATGAAGGGGTATAAAGTCGAAAGACGATGGGGTTGGGATTGTCACGGGCTTCCGATTGAAAATATCGTTGAAAAGGAGCTTAATCTTTCTTCGCATCAGGAAATTTCCGACTATGGTGTTGATAAATTTTGTGAGGATTGTCGAAGCAAAGTTTTTACTTATGCAGATGAATGGGAGGTGATAATCAATAGAATTGGAAGGTGGGTGGATTTTGAAAATCAATATCGCACCATGGATCCAAGCTTTATGGAAACGGTTTGGTGGATTTTTAAAACGCTTTATGACAAGGGCTTAATTTATGAAGGGTATAAGGTTTTGCCTTATTGTACTCGTTGTCATACTCCGCTTTCTAATTTTGAAACGAAAGTTGATGATGCTTATCGACCTAAGCAAGATAAAACTTGTACCGTTAAGCTAAAAAATGCTGAAAAGGATAACGAATATTTCCTCATTTGGACGACAACGCCTTGGACGCTTCCTTCAAATCTTGCAATCGCTGTTGGGCCTGAAATTGAGTATGTAAAAGTGAAAGATTCAAGTGGTGAACTCTATATTTTGGCTGAAAGTCGGCTTTCTGCTTATTATAAAAATGCCGAAGATTATGAACTTTTGGAAACGGTGAAAGGGTCGGACTTGTCTGGTCTAAAATACGAGCCACTTTTTCCGTATTTCGAACAAAGCACGACTGCAAAAGGTCAAACTGATAAAGAACGATTTAAAGTAATTTTGGCGGATTTTGTGACAACTGAAGATGGAACGGGAATCGTTCATATGGCTCCGGCTTTTGGTGAAGATGACTTTAACGCTTGCAAAAAGGAGAATATTGCATTTTTTATGCCTGTTGATGATAATGGTGAATTTACTGATGAAGTGCCTGAGTTGAAGGGCAAGCATGTTTTTGAAGCAAATGATGAAATATTAAAACGGCTTAAAGAAGAGGGGAAAATTATTGTCGTAAATTCTTACGAACACTCTTATCCGCATTGTTGGAGATGTGATACGCCTCTGATTTATAAAGCGATTTCGGCTTGGTTTGTAAATATTGAACCAATTAAGGCTGATATGATCGCTTCAAATCAGAAGGTGAACTGGGTGCCTTCGCATGTGAGAGATGGAATTTTTGGTAAATGGCTTGAGGGTGCGAGAGATTGGTGTATTTCAAGAAACCGTTATTGGGGGTCTGTTCTTCCTGTTTGGAAATGTGATAAATGCGATTTTGTGGAAGTTTTTGGAAATAAAAAAGATCTTGAGGAAAAAGTCGGCGTCGAAATTACGGATTTGCATAAACATTTTATAGATAAACATAAATACTCTTGTCCGAAATGTGCCGGTGGAGTGATGTCTCGTATTCCTGAGGTTTTGGATTGTTGGTTTGAGAGTGGGGCGATGCCTTATGCGCAAGTTCATTATCCGTTTGAAAATAAAGAGTGGTTTGATTCGCATTTTCCATCGGATTTTATAGTTGAATATTTGGCTCAAACTCGAGGGTGGTTTTATACAATGATTGTTCTTTCTTCTGCACTTTTCAAAGATACTTCGTTTAAAAATTGTGTAGCTCACGGTACAATTTTGGCAGCGGATGGGCGAAAAATGAGTAAAAGGCTTTTGAATTTTACTGATCCGCTTGATTTGGTTAATAAATATGGTGCTGATAGTATGAGGCTTGCTTTAATGATTTCTCCTGTTATGCGTGGAGATGATATCCGTTTTAGTGATGACTTAGTTGAAACTATGATGAAAAAAGTGGTGCTTGCGCTTTGGAATTCTTATTCGTTCTTTACTACTTATGCAAATATTGATGGATGGTCGCCTTCAGATGCTGTAGAAAAATCTGACAACGAACTTGATAAGTGGATTATTTCTGAGCTTTCTAGACTCAATATTTCTGTTTCAGAAAAATTAGATAAATATGATATTGCTGATGCAGGCGAGGAATTTATTTCATTTCTCGATTCTTTGAATAATTGGTATATTAGAAGATCAAGAAGGAGATTTTGGAAATCGCAAAATGACGGTGATAAGATGTCGGCTTATTCGACCTTGTATAGAGTTCTTAAAGAGTTTACAATGATGATTTCACCGTTTATTCCTTTTACAGCTGAGGAAATTTATAAAAATTTAACAGGCGAGGAGAGCGTGCATCTTGCGACTTGGCCGGAAGTTTTAGAAGGGGATTTGGATTTGAAGGTTATTAATAAGATGAGATTTTTGAGAAGTGTTGTGAATCTTGCTTTGGCAAATAGGGCTAAAAATAAGATAAAAGTAAGACAGCCTTTGAATATTGCTAAAATTGTTAAAAATCAAGAATTTGACCTTAATGAAGCTGACTTGGATGTAATAAAGGAAGAGATAAATGTTAAAAAAGTTGAAATTGTTAGTGATTATCATGAATTTGCTGATGAAAATATTTCTGTTAATGCAAAATTACTTGGTCCTAAATATGGAGCTGAAGTTCAAAATATTATTAAGGCTGCGCGAAATGGTGATTTTAAGGTGGTTGAAGGAGGATTTGAAGTTGGTGGATTTAAGCTTTTTGGAGATGAAGTTTCGGTTGTATATAAAGGAAAAGATGGTGCTGATAATGTCGAAGCGAATAATGATGCGGTAATAATGCTTGATTTGGAAATCACAGAGGAATTACGAAAAGAAGGGCTTCTTAGGGATGTAATTCGTTTGGTTCAAGATCATAGAAAAGAGATGGATTATCCGGTGGATGCAAAAATTGCGCTTTATTTAGACATAAAAGACGAAGAACTAAAGAATGCTTTGGCGGAACAAGTGGAGTTTTTGAAAAATGAAACTTTATCTTTTGAAGTTGAATTTACGAGTGAAGGCGAATTTCATCTTCTAACTTTGGATGAGTTTACAGTTGGAATTAGAAGTGAGAAAAAATAATTGAAATGTTGTCTAATAATTGCGAAAAATTATTCGTTTGTGTGGAAATTTATGGGCATAAACAATATTGAAAAATTGTTTGACTATTGATTATAATTTGAGTAAATTTTTTGTGTTGAAAAGGGGTGAGGGCGATTAGCTCAGGTGGTTAGAGCGCGTCACTGATAATGACGAGGTCCGAAGTTCAACTCTTCGATCGCCCACCAAAAGTTTTTGTAGGAAAGCGGTTTTTCGTGTTTTGTTTTTTCTTTTCTAGTCAATAAAGTTTTTTTCAGTTATAATTTTTTTTAGTCTTTAATGAAAAAATTATGTGAAAAGAAAAAAATGATATTGTTGTTTTTCAGGCTAAAAATGGGGCGATTGAGCTTAAAGGGGATTTTATTAAGGAAACTGTTTGGGCAAATCAGGCTCAAATAGCTGAAATTTTTGGTGTTGATAGAACTGTTGTTACTAAACATGTCTCTAATATTTTTAAGGATAACGAACTTAAAAAAAGTGTGGTATGTGCAAAATTTGCACATACCACAAAACATGGAGCGATTGAGGGTAAAACTCAAATAAAGTTGACCGTGTTTTATAATTTAGATATCATTCTTGCTGTTGGGTATAGGGTTAAATCTTCCGTTGCTACAAAATTCCGCCAATGGACTACAAAGACTCTAAAATCTCATATTGTCGATGGTTATAGTATCAATCCTTCTCGAATTTCCAAAAACTATGAAAAGTTTTTAAAAGCTGTAGAGGATGTGAAAAATTTGCTTCCTCAGGGTTCAGTTTAACGATGGGAATAAACGAAGTGGTGCTTTTGCTTTTGTTTGGTTTCTTAGAAAATCAAACTTACTTGATTCAAACCGTATTACGCCCGAGGCGCTTACTGCTCTCGCGCTTTTAATTGCCGAAAGTAATCCAAAAGATAAAGAGAAAATGGTGGGAATTGTACTTCTTTTGATTGGTGGTAAATAAAAAAAGACCCGACATTTTTGCCGAGTCTTTTGATTGATTATTTTTTAGGTGCTTCTTTGAGTGTGAGATAATACTGAGCGAAGAATGCGCTGTAAAGAGTGGTAAATAAACCCATTCCAATTGAGTTTGAAAGTAAGTCGAGACTTGTTGAAGGAAGAATGAATTGTAAGAGTTTTATAATTATAAATGTTAATATTGCAAATCCGAAAGCTGCTAGAATTATGAATAATATTAATTCTCCTTTTTTACCTTTCGTTAGTTCGTTTGAAATTTTTACATGATTTTCGGTGATTTTTGTCTCAGCATCAACAAATGAATACCAAGTGAAAAAGAGTTTTATGTTTGCGATTATTGCAAAAATTGCGAATATAATGAATGAAAGCGGTGCAATTAAGGTGCTTAAATAAAAAGCTACTGTGCATGATCCAGTTATGTTTTCTCTAAAATTCGCGTTAAATGAATTTTCAATTAATTCTGCAGGCATAAAAATTTTAATCGAAAAACTCGAGCAGTAGAAAAATGTGAATATGGAAATAATAAATATTAATAAAGGAATTCCTGAAATTTTTAAAAATTTTATTACCCACAACCATAATGTCTTTAAAAAGTTTTTTTTGTTTTTGTTTAAAAATTTTAGATTTTCACTTAGACTTGTTTTTTCGTTTTTTAAGAGTTGAATTATGGTTTTTATTAATAAAATTGTAGTAATTAATATGATAATGAAAAAAATAGTTGATACTAGAATTATTAGAGGGTGGAAATTTAATTTTAAATATAAATAATCGTTAAAAAAATTTGTCGCAATTAATGCTATGAAGTATGGGCTTAATTTCTTGAAATTATTGAAGAAAATCTGAAAACTGTTTGAAAAATAATTTTGTTCTTTCATTTTTATTGATTAATTTTTTTTAAATTAACATTTTTTTCTTGGAGTTGATAAGTTTTTCGTCTTGCAATATTTTGGGCAATATGTAAACTTGCTCGGTATTTTTAACTTTAAAGCCTTGGATATCCGAAATATTGCAATTATTGCGCATGTAGACCATGGAAAAACGACTCTTGTCGATTCTATGCTAAAAAATGGGGGAGCCTTTAATTCTCATGAACAAGTTTCTGAAAGAGTTATGGATTCTAATGATCAGGAACGGGAACGAGGAATTACAATTTATTCAAAAAATGCTTCGATTTTTTATAAAGATTCGAAGATAAATATTGTTGATACTCCAGGTCATGCGGATTTCGGTTCTGAAGTGGAACGAGTTCTTCGTACAATTGATGCGGTTTTGCTACTTGTGGATGCGGCGGAAGGGCCTATGCCTCAAACGAAGTTTGTTCTTAAAAAATCTCTTGAGCTTGGGCTTAAAGTTCTCGTTGTTATAAACAAAATTGATAAACCGATGGCTCGTCCGGATGAGGTTCTTAATCTTACTTTCGATCTTTTTGCAAGTCTCGGTGCTTCAGATGAACAGCTTGATTTTCCGTATATTTACACGATAGCAAAACAGGGGATTGCAATAAAATCTCTTGAAGACGAGAAAAAGGATATTTTTCCGCTTTTTGATTTTATTATGGAACATGTGAAGCCCGTTTCTAAGACTTTGGAAAAAGATTTTAGAATGCAACCTGCTACTTTGGCTTATGATAATTATTTGGGGAGAATCGCTGTGGGAAGAGTCGCTGATGGAAAGGTTTCTGCAGGAAAAAATGTTTTTGTGATAGATAAAGACGGGAATAGTAGAACTGCGAAGATTACTAAAGTTTTTAGTTTTGAAGGTTTGAAAAGAGTTGAAGCAAGTGAAATTGAATCCGGGGATATTGTGGCGATAGCGGGAATTCCTGATATTTATGTTGGTGAAACGATTGCTTTAAGTCCCGAGGCTGTGCCGCTTCCTTCAATAAAAATTGATCCGCCTGCGCTTTCTGTTGAGTTCTTGGTAAACGATTCTCCGTTTGCAGGAAAAGAGGGAAAGCTTGTTACTTCGAGGAATATTCGGGATAGATTGGAGCGTGAAATTGAATCAAATGTGGGTCTTAAGGTCGAGTTTAGTGCGGGAAATGAGGTTTTTAAGGTTTTTGGAAGAGGAGAAATGCATATTGCGGTTTTGATTGAAAACATGAGAAGGGAAGGTTTTGAGCTTCAGGTTTCACAGCCGAAAGTTCTTAATAAAATAATTGATGGCGTTGAGTGTGAACCATTGGAGAATGTTGTGATAAATGTTCCTGATGATATGTCCGGAAAAATTATCGAGACTTTGTCGAAAAGAAAGGGAGAACTTACGAATGTTTCCACTTTAAACGGAAACACTACACTTGAATTTAAGGTGCCGACTCGAGGTCTTCTCGGTTATCATCAGTCTTTTATGCTTTTAACTAAGGGTGAAGGGACTTTTTACCATTCTTTTGATTCTTATATTCCCCTCAAAGGTGTTATTTCGAAGAGGGCGAATGGCTCACTTATTTCAGGTGAAAACGG
>JAVEWJ010000005.1:45010-50270 GCA_034004605.1 Candidatus Altimarinota bacterium
AGGATTTTTATTTTTTCCGCATTTAAAAATCTAAGGCCTTGAATAATTGTGTTTTTTTCTTCAAGTGAAAAAGATGTATTTGCTATCGCTTTTGCGAGTTGTGTTGGGCTTGGTAATGTCATTTGTTATGGTTGTTAAATTTTTCTTGTAATTCTACAAACTTTCGAGTAATCGAGTGTTTTTGCAGATATTTTTTATAAGTTCGGTTGAGAAGATTTACGATCCAATCTTTGGGAATTTTAAAGCTTTCCGTATATATTTTTAGCATTTTACTTTCACTGTCGAAATAATCAACAGCAATAGGTGACCAGTTTTGATCAAATTCAATATCACCACCGCTCGATATGTAAAAGGGATTTTCGTTTGCTGCGTCTAGTTCTATAGATCCGGCGTTTATCCCTCCGACAATTGGAGCATCTGTTTTAAGCTCTGTATACACTCCGTTTTCAAGCCATTCCATTGTTTGATTTGATAAATTCCCCATAAGGATTGCTTGATGAAGAGTATCGTAACCTCCATTAGCGGCAAGCGTGCCTTCAAGATTCCAAGTTCCATCATCGGATCTTTTTATTTTGGTTTGTTCATTACTTCCATCTCGTTTTAATACAATATTTTTTTCATCAATTATTTCATATTGAATTCTATTTAAAATTAAATTATCTCGAATTGATTCAATGATATTTGTTATATATTCAATTGCTTTTTGTCTTTCTGTGGGTATTTCTTCCTGTGTTCCGTAATATGAAGGGACTGGGCCTGTAATTTTTTCCGCTTTATCTGGAGATGTGGCATAAAAATTGTTATCCCATGTTTTCCCATCAATTAAACCAAATGCAATCAATATTTCGGGTGTGGCATCAAACACCATTCCTCCAATCATTGCTTTGGTTCCCAGATTTTCTATAATCTTTGCTGTTTTTGTGCCAATTTGAGCCAGTTTACTAGCGGCGCTTGCAGTAATTTTTACGCCGGCTTTTCCAAAAGATGTAACTCCAAGACCTGCAATATCCAGCTCGAGACTTAAAATTCCCCAAGTAATATCTTTTGCTGCGGAAGAACTGTTTCCTCTCATGTTTTCTTTGGCTCCATTTATTATTTGCAAGATACTTCCTGAAAATGGCATTGAGCCTTTAATCATTTCAATTACGTCAGGCAAATATGAGGTCCATCCTGTTTCTCCAATATGTTTTTTCATGTATTCACCCCATGAATCCATTTTTTCAGCAACCATGTATGAATATGTAGATAACTCCTCTGATGTCGGATAAGAAAGATACGCTTCTTTTTTTGTTTTATCGTATTTGATTTTTATGAACGGACCAATATATATGCATTTATTTTGTTGATCCTCCGGTAAGTTTTCAAAAAGTGCTGTTAGTATTTTTCTGTTTGAAAGCATTATTCTTTTAATATCTGCAAGGTTTTGTTCGTGAGAAGCCAATGTAGGTAGTAATACTGAATCAAGATAGTCGGTTTTTCCACTTAGTTGTTCAACATATTCAAAGGCGGGCATGTACATTCTTGCTAAGTTTCCTGCAGCATTTTTGGGTATATAACCTTCAAGCCAAGAGTCTTTTAATTTACGAATTTTATTGTAGTCTGAGATTGTATCCATCAGTTCCATATATGATGATCCATAACTTTGAAACAAATCTTTCATTTCACTAAAGGTTTCAATCATTTCTGATGGATCTTCAGAAATTTCAGCTAATGTGGTTGGGTTTGACCCTTCTCTTTCAGTTTCATCTTCTATTAGAGGTCGTGCTTTTTTTGGGGCTTCTTCTATAGTAGGGATTGCAAAAATGGAAGTCTTTCCAGGCGTGCCGAAATCGATATTAGTATTTTCTTCATCACCATTATCTAGACTGGCAGCAGCTGACTCAAAATATTTTTCATCTATTTCTTCATCTTCATCAGAACCTTTAAAAGCTAAATAGGTTGCAAGAAGCATTAAGGCAAATACTGCAGCACTTTTATAATGTCTTTTTCCAAATTTAACAAAACGTTCAGAAAATTTTACTTTTTCTCCCGTTATTGATTCTTGTAAAGCATATCTTTTAACAATTTCACCGGGTGCTTCAATTTTTGTGCGTTCAATTAATTCCGCATCTAAAAATAACTTTTCCTTTTTAATCGTTTCAATCGGTATTTTTTCTGTCATTCTGGCTCTTTCTATATATAAGTTTCTTATTCTTTCGTCGTATTCAATATCGAGGTTTTTTAGTTTCGCTTTTAATTGTTTTTTTGTTAGAGCGTTTCCGGATGAGGCATTTCCTTTCATTGATGCATCACGTTTTAGTTTCGTTTTCTTTTCCTGTAAGTCCATGTTTATTTCAAAAATCGTACCGTCTGTTGTCCTTATTGCATCTATTTTTTCATTTAATGGTAGGCTTTCGTATTGCTTCATTCTTTCATCAAGTTTTATTTGTTTGGCGGGATCGAGTAATCCTGCTCCCATGGTTGGATGTGCTTTTACTTCTTCTGGTGTTGCTACTTTTATCGCATCTTCCAGTTCCAAAATATATGCGTCTAAATCGTCTCTTAGGTTTTTTCTTTGAATTCGTTTGCCTCTTTCACCTGCCAGATCCAATTCTTTTTCAGCATTTCGTATGAAATTATCACGTTCTTTTGAGTCTTTTGGATGACTTTTTGCCTTTTCAATGTGTTTTTTAGCTAATTCTAAATGAGTTTTTTCAATATAAAAATCTGTTTCTTTTATTTGTTTTTTTATCTCTGACATTTTTATATCTATTTCACTTACTATTTTGCTCGTATCGTTTCTTAATGTGTTCGTATCTAGTGTATTTGTTTTTGGGTCAAAATATTTGTCAAGCTGAATTTGTGATCTTAGACTGTCGTCAAGTTTTAAGACTTTTGCTTCTTCAAATAGTCGTTTTATGTCAGTCGGGGATGGTGTGATTTTTATTTCAAGAAAGATTAATTTTAATTTTTGTGTTTGCATCAGTTCCTCAAGTAAAATTACTTGTTTTCCGTATCGGTTTTTAAACTTACCTGGAATGTATTCAAGTGCTTTAGCTTTTATTAATTGAATTTTTTGAATTTTAGTTTTTATTGTATTGAAGGCTGTTTCTTTATCTAATATTAACTTGTCCAAAATAGATGTTCTGTCAAATTTTAAAGTTAAGGCATAAGCGCCATAGCTTAGTACAAATTTCCCGGCTTTATATATAGGTTTTACTTTAAAAGTAGCTGTTTGCGCCACTATATCAAAAACGCCTTTGCCTATTCCTTTAAATGCTTTAAAACCATTTTTCCTAAATGAATTTAATCCTTTACCGGCACCTTTTGTTAATTCATATACTGCCACTGGCAACATACCCTCACCATAACTAATGAATAATTCCGTATAATTAAATTCTTCTCCTTTAAATTTATCAATAGTTTGACCAAGCAAATCCCATACAAAATCTGCCGGACCCAATAACACTTTTTCACCTGCTCCTTTAATTAAATAGGCTATCCCTTTTACAACTACTATTACTCCATTATCATTTTCCAATATTTCATTTAGACCTTGAATTCTTTCTCTTACTTCAAGCTTGAAGTTTTCTGTAAATTTTTCAATTCCACCTGAAATTGAATTGGTATAAACCAAATGTTTAGCTTTTTCATATTGTTCATCTTTACTTCCGGTTTCAATATCTACCATAAATTGATGTACTTTTCCGTCACTAATTGCGTTTTCGTCACAATATGACCATTCATAATATCCTTCATCTATTTCAATTAATAATCCGCATAATAATCCAATTTTTTTCAATTTTTCGTATGAAATGGTATCGATTTTTCCTTCCTCTTTGTAATATTCTTTAAATTCTATCAATTCATTAATTAATGGTTCCATTTTTGAACGATCAGAATTACTCATTAAGTCATGATAAAATGTTTCCAGGTTTTCTATGTTTACTTCATCTATGTATTCTTCTTGTGTAATTGCAGCTGCTTCGATTCCTTTTTTTGCTAAATCTTCTATGCTTTGCCATAAATCATTAAGAAAACTTTCAGCATATTCTTTTGCTTTTAATATCACTAAACCTATTTTATCCATTTTTTTCTCGGTAATTCTTAATCCGTTTTCCAAAAGCGTATTTTTAGATTTTGCGACTGTTTCTTCTATTTCTGCTTTTTTTTCTCCAAAGGTTTCTGATAACCAATCAGTTTTATCTTCAATTAAATCTTTCATAAATATACTAAATTTTTCCGGATCCTCGGGTATAAAGATGTTTTCACTTTTTTTGAGTAATTCTAAAAACAAAAGTGTGGTAAATAATGTGGATACCGGATAGCCAAGTGCTAGTCCCATTGTTCTTAAAGGAAGTGCCGCAAGTTTTGCCAATGTATCGACCGTAAATACTGAAGTTTTAAATAAAACATCTTTTAAATCAACGACAGATTGTAGTCCAATCGCTCCTAATAAAAGCGTATCATCATATTTTTGCAATGTGTTTTTTAAAATACTTAATTTAGTTGATATTGCTTTTGTAATATCTTTCGTTACTACATCAATAGGGCGCATAATTCCATAATTTGTATCATCGATGAACCGTCCTTTTTCATCTATTTGTTCTCCCGATTCTTTTTTCTTTTTTTCTTCAGTTTCTTCTATCTTTTTATCCTCCTCCATCAAATCCTTAAACATCGTCTCTGCTCGTTCTTCTCCCATTACTAAAGCCATAAGTGGCACGATCTCCTCTTCTTTGAGTTCGTCTTTAAGTCCGGATTTTTCGATTTTTTCTTTCCACCAGGCTCTTTGTGAAGCTTTGTCCTGTGGCATCGAAGAAGCTTCGTCTTCATTATCCGTAAAATATTCGTAAAGTTTTATTGCTGCGTATCCCATTGTGCCGAGAGCGGCGAGTTTAAGACCCGCTCCTGTAGCCATTCGTAAGCCTGAAAAAGTTTTTTTAATCAAACCGAAACTTCCTGCTGTGGGAGCTTTGAGTAGTGAAGCAATGCCTTTTAAAGCCTTGAATCCTGCAAATCCTCCAAGTAATCCGAGTAATATATTCATGGGATTTGAAATCACTTCCATTACTTTTTCCTTAGCCTTTTTCATCGCATCCGAAATCCCAAAAATGTCTCCCAGCCAAGATCCTGCAAGAGATGATATTACTGCTGTTTTAAGCCATTTAAATGCTTCGTCCGGATTCTTAATAGCATCTACCACTTTTTCCATAAAACTTGCTTCGTTTCTTGACTTTATCTCTTCAATAGCTTCAGGACCTAGATTTCCCTTAAGCAC
>JAVEWJ010000003.1:0-63032 GCA_034004605.1 Candidatus Altimarinota bacterium
TGTTTGAAACTTTGTCTAAGAAGTGGGTTTTTACCTGCGACTTGGGTTCAATGTCCATTCGTTTTACCAAGATGTATGGCGTAGAACCAGTTTTAAACTTGTTTTTCCGGGATGATTTTTTGAGAAATATGAACTAACTCCAAAAAAATCATAAAAGACCACCCCGGCAAAACAAGCCGAGGTGACCTTTAACAACCAGAAGATTTCGCGAAAGAAGAAGGAGTTTTGACATGGAAGTTCAACGAACGATTCGTGCGTACCTGATTGTGAACACGCTTTTCTGTGTATCACATTCGTTTATCGCCTCAAGCTACATGATCTTTTTGCTTGGAGCAGGCCTTGACCAGTTCCAGGCAAACTTGGTCAATGTGGTGTTTTACTTCGGGGTGGTGTTCTTTGAGATCCCGACCGGTGTTGTGGCGGACGTCTTCGGGCGGAGGATTTCGGTTCTCATCAGCATTGGGCTGATGATGATTTCGTTCTTCCTCTACGGAGCATCCGATGATATGCTTGGGTTCATGCTTGCCGAACTTATTGGAGCTATCGCTCTTACTTTTGAGAGTGGGGCTTTTAGCGCCTGGGTGGTCGATGAAATAAAAGGGCATGGTTACGAAGAATCGACAGACAAACTCTTTGCTCGTGAACAGGTCTACACTTCTTTTGCGAGTATTGGAGGGGTTTTGGTCGGTGGAGTGTTGTTTGATCTTAATAGAAGCTATGCTTGGTGGTGTGGAGGCGTCTTATTGTTCTTCACCCTGATCATTGCTTGCTTTCTAATGAAAGAACTACACTTCGATCGAAAAGTGTCGGATATTCTCGGGAAAGTAAATCAGAGCCTTGAAATTCTGAAATTCAGTTTCAAGTATCTGAAAAAATCCCGGGAAGTCCGCTTTCTGATCGTCGTCGGTGCTTCGCTTTCCCTTGCGTTGCAAGTGCCAAACATGTTTTGGCAACCCATCTTTGTTGGGGAAACTTCCAATTCAAAAGGGCTTTCGCTCATTTGGGTCGGAGTGCTTCTAACAATTATTGCGGGTGGAAAGCTGGCACCGGCGTTCAGAAAAAAACTTCGATCCGACCGGAAAGCCATTATCGTTCTCAATATTTTCATAGGAATCGGAATTTTCGTCCTGATCTGCACAAATTCACTGTGGATCATGCTGACGGGATTTCTGTTTCATGAATTAGCGAGAGCGATGAGCGCGCCACTACGAACAAAATACCTACACGACAACGTACCCTCGAAGCAAAGAGCGACTTTGATATCTTTCGAGTCGCTGTTTCGAACCTTGGGTGGCGTTGTGGGACTTATGATCTTCGGGCTTATCGCCGAGCTCGAGGGTTACACTCTTCCCTTCCTTCTTTCCGGCGCAATCGTAATACTCATCTCTGTGGTTTACTTTTTGAAGAACGGCTTCAATGAGAAAACTACAGGGTAAAGGTCCAAACAAGAATGCTAAAGGCCCCGCGCGTGCGCGGGGCCCTTTTTATTCTTATTGAGAAAATTATTAATGACTTACTTTTGATTTTTTATTATACTTTGTTCAAATCCTTAAAAATCCTTATGAAAAATTTTAAAAATCTTGCAAAAACCTTTTCGGTTTTCGGTATTTTTTTGATTATCTTATTTGGTTTTTCGGCGTGTAATATTCGATTTCGAAATACTGACAATTCGGATGAATATATTGTGGCAGATGAAGATTTTCTTAAGCCGGCTGAGCTTGTAGCCGCCAGTGATTCCGCGGGGATTGGCGTTTCCGACTTCGAAATAGAGGCTCTTTATAAAATGAGGGAAGAGGAAAAATTGGCCTTTGATGTTTATAGTTTTTTGGGTGAAAAATGGAATCTTCAAATTTTCAAGAATATTGCGAAATCCGAACTCACGCATACTGATTCCGTGAAATATTTGATTGATCTTTACGGCCTTCAAGATCCCGTAAAACAATTTAAAGAAGGAATTTATACTTCGGAAGATTTTAAGATTTTGTATGAACAACTTACGGAAAAAGGTTCAAGTTCCCTACTCGATGCGCTTATCGTAGGCGCAACCGTCGAAGATTTGGATATTTACGACCTTGATGAACTACTTGCCAAGGTTGAAAACGCGAATGTGTATAATGTTTTTCAAAATTTAAGGAGAGGCTCTACAAATCATCTTCGAGCTTTTGTTTCCCAAATTTCACGAAACGGTGGAGAATACATTCCCCAATATATTTCACAATCGGAATATGAAGAGATTCTTTCACAAAGCCAAAGCAGAGGTCCGGGTAACGGAAACGGTCGTAAATAATCAATCTTTTCAATATGAAAAATTTTAAAAAATTTGCTTTAATTCTCGGTTTCATTCTTCTTCCTGTTTTGGGTGGCGCTATTTCCGGTTATTTTAGTTTGTCTGGAATTAATGATTGGTATGTGAGTCTGAATAAGCCACCGCTTAATCCTCCGGGATGGATTTTCGGTCCGGTGTGGACTACTCTTTATATTTTAATGGGTCTATCTTCTTACTTTGTCTTTTCAAAGAAGTATTTGTTTTTGAAAAAGAAAAAGAAGTTTATCCGAAAAATGGCTCTTTTATTTTACTTTTTACAACTCGCCCTAAATTTTCTTTGGTCTTTTATGTTTTTCAACTTGGAAAGCCCTTTTTTGGCTTTAATAAATGTCGCAGTTTTGTTTGTTTTAATTCTTCTCACGATTTTTTATTCTTATAAAGTAAAAAAAATCGCCGGATACTTGCTAATACCTTATATTCTTTGGGTTTCTTTTGCGTCCTATTTGACTTTGATGATATTTCTATTGAATTAATGCCAATAAATTCAGGATTGATTTCTTTGAATTGAATTTCTATCTATTTATTTTTTGGATTTTTAGTTTTGGATGCTTTTTGAAACGATTCTATTCTTTCAATAAAGACAAAATTGGCCTTAATATTTCTGGAATTATTTTTAGATATAAATATCGTTTTGAATAGGATACTCCTTTAAGTCGCTGAAATAGGCTTCCGAAAAATTCGAATCTGTAATCTCGGCTTCTCGATGATCTCTTGTTATTGAAGCCTTGTACGCGACCCCGTGGTTGTCAATTCCGAGGAAAAATATTTTTTCCGAATCTTTGCCATTGTAATAGTAATATTTCCCGTTTATTTTTTTAAACAATGGATCTCTTTTTTTGTCTTCAGATTCAGGGAAGCCAACGTAATTAAAATGGGCAAACAAAATTTTTGATAATTTTTGCATTATGCCATTCAAATCCTGCCAAGGAAAAGGTCTTAACATATCTATTTGAATTTTTTCTATTTCTATCTCGGCTTGAAATTCGGAAATTTCCTTTTTAAGTTCATAAAAAAGCTTGTCTACTTGATTTCTGATGATTCCCGTTTGCTGAGATAAATCGTGTCGAATAAAATCCTTCTCAAATTCTTTAAATATTTTTTTGTACTCATTAAATTCACCTCGGTTTAATCTAACAACCTCTTCTCCAAGTAATGCGTAAAAATCTAGTTCGAATCCTTCCGGAGAAAACACGGTTGTTCCAATATGTGTGTTTCCGAAAAAGTGTTTTAAAATATGTGGTTTGCCGTTTTCTAAGATTTTTTGAGAACGAAGTTGTTTAGCAAACAAAAGGGTGGAATTTGGCTCTCGTAAAGCGATTTTCTTCTCGCCAAAAAGTCTGTAAGTTTCGTTTGTAAAAAATACAATTTCCGGATTTTCGCTTTTTGTTTCTGAATAGTCGTATGTCAAAGTGGCGACGGAATCAAGAGATGCGTTCTCTCCTAAAACTCTCGCATATCTTTGCGCTTTTAAAAATTCATCACTTTTTTTTTCACCAAACAAAAAATTCTCCATTTGATTATTGTTAGTACACTTAAATGTACATAATTTTTATATTTTGTAAAGTCGTATTTATTTCCTGAGCGGTTTGTTGCGCTTTTGGCTAGATTGACATTATCAAAGCTGATGAATAGAATTTAAACAAAATGGGCGAGTGGCGGAATGGTAGACGCGCTGCGTTCAGGTCGCAGTAGCCTTAAAGCTGTGGAGGTTCAAGTCCTCTCTCGCCCACCATTCGACGAGTTCATGGTGTTCCACTAGATTTTTTTTGCGAAGATGAAGCCGAATCTTGAGTCGTATTTTGAAGGGAGAATTTTTGTCTTAAAAGAGGATTTTTCGAGAATGCGGCGGATGTCTTCGCCCCTCATGTTTTCGTTTAACTCGTGATATTCCATGTAAATATTATTGAATGCCCTTATTTGTCTTTTCTCTGCTTTTTCAAAGATTTCAAACTCCACGCCTTCCGCGTCCAATTTCAACAATTCACAAGTGTCCGTATCGTTCATTTCCTTTACCTTTTCAAGTATTTGTGAAATAGAGCTAGTGAAAATTTTCTGCTCTTTTTCGTCGTTTTCGTCTGAAATAAGAGAATGATTGTGTGAATCCGTCTTTAAGAAGAGCACTCTTTGACCGGTAATCGATGAAACCGCTAGATTTTTCGGATAGACATTGAAAATTCTATTGTCCGTAAAGTGACTTTTTAAAGTTTTGAAATTTTCAGGATCGGGCTCATATGCGTAAATAGGGACTTTGTCGTTTAATATGGATGCGTATAGGCTAAACATTCCGGTATGTGCGCCAATATCGATTATGGGAAGCTTTGCGTTTTTGATTATCGGATCCAAAACCGAATATTCCTTGTCTTCAAAAACTTCGAAATATACCGAAGCGTCGGCATCTGAGCGAATCAAAATCTCGAGATGTTTTCCGTATAAATTAATTGAATTTTTGTAAGGGTATGCCATTTGATAAGTGTTTTTTATCGGATAAAGGAATTTTAGCTCTATTTATGGCTTTCTTCAAGATTTCAATGCTATTGTCGTAGGTCTTTGTATCAACAGGAAATGGAATTGAGTCTTTCCCACCGTGAGCAAAGCTGTATCTTGCCGGGTCTTTGTAGGATGCGGGTGCACCGTAGATTACCTCGGACACTAGGGAAAGAGCACGAATTGTCTTTGCGCCAACACCTTTTGTCATAAGCATTTTTTCGAAATTCTCGGGTTTATTGTCCGTAAGAATATATATTATTTTTTCGAGATATTTACTCTTTGAAAAATTTTCGTTTACGACGGGGTGAGTCGTGAAATCCTCATCGGAAAGCTCAAGAAGAGTAAGCTGATTTTCTGCAACTCGAATACTTTTCATCTTTGAAAGACTTGAAGAGTGTCTTCGTAGAATCTGAATATCTTTCATTATCGTGTTGTAGTTTGAGTTTGCAAGTTCAAGCGATATCTTCCTGTTTTCTCCGCTTTCTTTTGCGGTCATATCAAGGGTGGGAGTTTTTAAAAAAAGTTGACTTGCGATACCGGTGTGTGGCTCTTCAATCAAATCTTTCGGCTTGTCGCTGTGCCAATGGTACCTTCGCGCCGTGTTGTTTTCCGTGTTCATTCCCTGCTGAATTACCGCCCAAGATCCGTTTTTTGAAAACATAAAACAGTGATGATAAAGAGTGTAGTTGTCCTGAATAAGGCTTGAATCAACCTTTGCGCTCATCTTGGAATTGTGTACCAAGTTTTGTCCGATTTTGTCGGGCAAATTTAAACGGTCCGCCCAAAAATCGATTTGCTCGGGAGTTTTTAGCGATGTCTTGCCTTTTCCTCCGCAAATAAAAATTCCGTATTCTCTTTCCGCTCCGCGGATGGCTTCTTTTAGCGCTGCCGTAAGAATTGTGGTAAGGCCGGATGCGTTCCAATCAAAGGCTAATACAGTGCCCAGGCTTTGAAACCATACCGGATCCCCCATTCGTTTTATAAATTCATCGGGACCGTATTCCATGATCATTATCTCAACGATTTCTCTGCTTAGGGCTACCATACGGTCAAAAAGCCATTTCGGGCATTTTCCGTAGTCCAGAGTGAATGTTGCAATACCGCGGTGCATGATTTATTCTTAGATTAAATAAAAAATAATCCAAAAACATGTTCTTAACAATCGCATATTATAATGTGCTTGGGCTACCAATGATTGCATGGGGTGGAATTGTGAGTTTTTTGTTTCTTTTTGCTACCGTTTTTATAGCTTTTCTACACAAAAAAGGCAATTTTACCATTCCTTATAAATATCATCCGATTTTTGGCTTTATTACTCTTATTTTGGCGACTTTTCATGGTCTTCTTGGTGTTCTTGCATATCTAGGTTATTAAGCAATGCATGAACTTTTGTTGTGATTCCTTCAAGCTCAAAAGGGCTTTCTTTATTCTCTCTTTGAAAAATTATCGGATTTTGGGGGTTACTTAATAAAATTTGTCCTCCTTTTGATTCAACCTTTGCAAGCGAACAAGGAGTATTGATTTCCTCCCAATTATCTCCATAAAAAGCTCCAAAATCGATATTTGCACAGTGAATATTTTTTCCAATTTTGTATATTTTTCCTCCTTCAGGATTATGACCATGAACATTGAAATTGACGCCTTTTTCAGATAATGAAAAATCAATATACTCGTTACTTAAGTAGGCTCTATTTTCAGTTGCTAAAAATGCTGTTCTTAAGCTCTCAAACAACTTATTCATCGTCTTTGAAATTTTTATTTTTTCTCCTAATAGATCTCTTCTTAAAATTGATTGATAAAGCGAATTTAAAGTGTCGATACCAAATATTTGGATTAAATAGGCCATTTGCTCGTTTAATGGACAATGTTGGGCTAAGTTGTCGTCGATTTGGGTGATTAAATGAAATGAACAAATGGTTTCGAGAATTATTCGTCCCTCCGGATCGTTTCGCATTTTCTCGAGGATTTCCTTGTTTCTATAAGTGCCTTTTTGATGAAATCCATTCATTTGACTTGGACTTATGTGTCTTTTTAAAAGTAAGTTGAATAAGTCCTTTTTTTTGTCTTTTTTTGTGATCGGCAAAAATTGAAGCAACTCGGTAATTCCAAGTCCCATATTTTCTTTTCTGCAAACCGAAACTGCATCCATGCAATTTTGCGGATATTTAGTGCCATCTGCGTACCTCTGTTGATAATTTGGAACCGGAGAATCTCTTAAATATGAAATTAATAGCTCATCATGGTTTCCTGCTATCAAAACGATATCACCGCCCATCATTCTAGCTTGTTTTCTAATTCTATCGATCTCAAGCAGAATTTGTAGCCCCTCCGGGTATCTATCCCCAATCAAATCTCCTGTAAACACAAGTACTTTATTTTCTCCGATCCAATTATGAGATCCATCTATCAGACCTGCAAATTCGCAATTTTTATAAAGAGCAAGTAGTCTTCCGTTTAAATCTCCCACAAAAAACACATCGCTTGGACGAGGCACTAATGAAAAAGGAATACGGTCGAATGTTCTTCGTTTATTTATATTTAGTTGCTCGGAACTTTTTTCTGATTCCATTATGATCTTCTTAGTGATTTAAAGTATTACAATGATTCAATATTGTTTCAAGTACTTTCTTTAATTTTTTATTTTCCTATTGTATAATTTAATAAAAACAATATGAATTTTCCCATTGAATTATCTTTAAATTTATTAAACAAAGCCTCTTCGTTAAACATTTTACCAAATGATATTAGTGAACAATTCGTGAGAGGTGGAGGAAAGGGCGGACAAAAAATAAACAAAACTTCTTCAACCGTACTTTTAAAACACCTGCCGACAGGAATCGAGGTGAGATGCCAAAAACATCGAGAACAAAGTAAAAACAGGCTGTCGGCTTATAAACTATTAATTTTAAAAATTGAGGAAGTGAAACTTGGAAAAGAATCTGATCTTGCAAAAAAAATCTTCAAACTGAAAAAACAAAAAATGAAGAGGTCTAAAAGAGCAAAAGAGAAAATTTTGGACCAGAAAAAGCAAAGATCTGAGATTAAGGCCCTTCGAAAAGATGTTATTTAAATAAGGCCGGTAGGTCTTTTTTTATTTTCGTCCATTCCTTCCATAAATTTTCCAGGATGAAATCTCTAAAATGACCTTTTTTGAGTTCGTTTATTACTTCTTTCTCGGGCACCCATTTTGCATTTCTAAGTTCCCGTTTAGCGATATTAATTTTTCCGGATTTGTAAAAAACCCAAAAACTGATTCTAGCTTGTCCGCGAAGACCGGACTGTTTTTTAAGCATTTCGGGCCATTCGTAAATTATATAGACCTCGCTTTTTTGAAGAATATCGTATTTGAAATCTTTTCCTAGTTCTTCTTTGATTTCGCGTTTTAGCGTTTCGATTTCGTTTTCTCCAAGATCCATACCGCCTTTCACAAAATCAAATTCGTCTTTTCTGGCTTTTCTAAGCTGTGTAATCAAAAATTCTTTTTTTTCGTTTACAATTATCGCGGCAACCGATGCCCTATATACTTGAGAGTCCATAATGATTCTTTAATTATATCAAGTGTAGAAAAACGCGATTGTCTTGTCAAAATTTAAATTTTTAATAGAATTGACCCGCTTTATTTTATTTCTTAATCCAAACGAAATGAAAAAAATAATTGCAGGCTCAGTACTTGTTTTGACTTTGATTGTTGCATCCGGATGTGGAGCTATAGTCGTTACAACAGGCACCGATGAAAACACAAACACAGAAACAAATAATGAAGAAACCAATACAGAGCCGTCTTCAGTCGCTTATGCAGATTTAAACATGGATCTTATGTCCATCAACGACACAAAAGAATACAAACTTGTACGATTCTCTGATTTGGATGGTACTTGTCTTGAAGCCGGATTCCCAACAAATTTGGTCTACAAAACAACAAATATGATTATGACTGAGGATGAAAAATACGTTGATCAATGGACATCTCTAGACTTCACCGGAAAACTTTCATTTAGCAATGTGCCACTTACGGCCGGCCCTGCTTCATGCAAAATTGCGACTGTAAAAGGTGTAAACACTGCACAAATATCTTGTTCTGTAAAAGAAGGCGAAGAAAATAAAGAAATTTGTACCGGAAGTGTGAAACTTACTGTGGAGAAATAGTTTTTGAATGATGCAATTTGAGGCCGGTCGCAAATTTGCGACCGGCCTTTTTCTTGGTTTAAGCAATTGAAATTTTAGTGAATCTTGATTTTTATGAATTGGCACTTTATAATGGTTAGTGCTAAAAATCTTTTAACCAAATCAAAATGTCAAAACAAAATTTTTCAAATCTTTTGGTTTCCGCTTTATCAGGCGCGGTAATGACTATAGTCATTTTGCTTGGAGTATTTACTTTCACAGATTTTTTTGAAAAACCGGATATCAAAACTGAAGAAAATCTTTCTTCGACAAAAGAGGTCAACCAAGTTATCGACTATAAATCTCAGGAAGATATTGTTGTTTCTACAATCGAAAAAGCTTCCCCTGCAGTTGTATCAATTATTATCACAAAAGATGTACCTGTTCTTGAACAGTATTTCGAAGATATGAGCAGTCCCTTTGATGATTTCATGTTCGGTTCTCCGTTTTCTTTTCAAGTACCGAAATACAGAGATAGCGGAAAGACCGAGCAAAAGGAAATCGGCGGAGGAAGCGGTTTTATCGTTTCTCCTGACGGCTATCTAATTACAAATAAGCATGTGGTTGACACTGAAGATGCAGATTATACCGTGTTTTTGGCTGATGGCACAAAATATGAAGCAAAAATTATAGACAAAGATGATTTAAACGATATCGCAGTACTTAAAATCGAGGCAGAAAATCTTCCTTTTTTGGAATTCGGGGATAGTGAGGCGCTTAAAGTTGGTCAAAGTGTGATTGCTATCGGAAATCCCCTTCTTGAATTTAAAAACTCAGCCTCAGTCGGAATAATTTCGGGTCTATCAAGATCAATTCATGCTGCTACAAGTATTTTTGGAAAAACGGAGGCGCTTGAAGATGTGATTCAGACCGATGCAGCAATTAATCCCGGTAATTCCGGAGGACCTCTTCTTAATCTCGATGGCAAAGTAATCGGCGTGAATGTTGCCATCGCAAACGGAGAAAACATAGGTTTTTCTCTACCTTCAAATGTGGTGAAAAGTATTTATGATTCCGTAAAAGAAAATGGTAAAATAGTTCGTCCTTATCTTGGAGTTCGTTATGTTCAAATAAATAAAGCTATTAAAGAAAATAACAAGCTTGATACCGAATATGGCGTACTTGTTCTCAGAGGTGAAAAAATTGAGGATTTGGCTGTAATTCCAGGTTCACCTGCAGACAAAGCTGGTATAATGGAAAACGATATTATTCTTGAAATCGATGGAATAAAGCTTGAGGAAGGAAAATCTCTTGTAAAAATCATTTCTTCAAAGAAGCCCGGTGACAGTGTAAAACTCAAACTACTTAGTAAGGGAAAGGAAAAGGAAATTTCAGTAGTATTGGAAGAAGTGAAAGATTAATATTTTTTATAAGAAAAGTCGGATTTGTGAAAGAATCAAATCCGACTTTTTTAAACTTTGTTTTTCAGATAAATAGAGGATTTTTTTATTTTAAAAAATGAATTTATCGTTTTTTAAATCCTAAATAATAAATATTGTTTTGACCTTTTACTTTTGTTGCGAGCTTTTTGGTCTTTATTTCGAGATTAGTTTGTGGTGATCTATTAATATTTGTGATGAATCTATTAAATAAATTAATTATGGATTTTCCCTCTATTTCATTTGCACCAATTAACGTTATGACCTGTTCCGGTAATAAAGCTCTTCCTTTCAGTGTCGAGTATAATAATATGTATAATAACGCTTGCTTGATTTCACTTATTTTTTCTCCTTTTTGTTTTTTCATTTTTCCATTAATTAGTTCCGTTACTAAATTTATCAGTTTAAATATTTCTTTTTCTGAGACTCTTTCCTCTTCATCGATTAGTATATATTTTTTAATTTCGTCCAGTTGGAAGTCATAAGGCAAATCTCTCTTAATGGAAGAGAGCATTTCTTCCGATATTGGGCTTATTTCCGATTCTTGAAGGGGCCTTTCGTAAAATAAATGTTCATTTTCCGCAATAAAATCATAAGGCAATTGGAAGTTTTCTTGAAAATATAAATCTGCCCAAGAATAAAACTTATAAAATTTTGTACTTAAGTTGTTTTTAGTTTTTAAATAATAGCCTTCTCCATCAAAAACAAATTGGATACTTTCTGCTGAAAGAATAGGGTTTATTTCTGATTTTATTGAGCCTAAACATGCATTAAAAGTCGCTTTCGACACAGGCTCTTTTTTTAATTGATTTAAAAGTGAGTGTAATACGGAAAACGATAATTTAAATTGCATAACTGAAAAGGAAGCAAGGATTTTCATGATTATTGCCATATTACTTTCGCCATAAGCGATAAATGGTAATTTCTCTTCGATTATTTTCATATAATAAGCAAAGTCAAAATTAATCGATTCAGGTTTCGGGTATAGAGAATTTATGGGATTTTTTTCACAAGGACTAAAATCACCGACCGCTTCCATGTATATTTTATTAGACCTAACCAAAAAATATAAACTATCACCATAGATGTTTATTCTAATTGGAGAATAATTTCGATCTAGTTCGTTTAGTCTTCTTATGTTGTTTACCAATCTTTGTATATATTCTTTTTGAATAATAATTCCTTTATTTCTAAAATGTTCAATTATTTCCCCTGAACTGCAAGGTCGATGATTCATCATAAAAAACAAAATATCGGAAGATGAAAAATTTAAAAACCTTAAATGCCTTTCAGTTTCCAATATTCCAGTTCTGAGAAACTCTACCGAATCAGGGTTTTTCCCTATTGCTTCGAGATAATAATCGCTTTTTATTTCATCCAATTCTTTTGTTAGAACCGCTTGTAAATTTCCATCTTCTTCCATTATTTCAAAGCCTATTTCATCAAATTTTTCCGCCATGGTTTCCTGATAATTTTCCATACATTGATTAAATTCCATATCGGAAATTATCACATTATATTTGAAATATAATCGTTGATATAGCAATTGCTTATTAAGTGATTTCTTTCTTCTTGAACCCATTTTTAATAATTCCAGCAACTCCCTCATAATATATGCGGTAGATTTTAATCTTGTTAAACCAGAATCAATTATTGATGTTAAAGAATCCCATTCCCGATCTTCCATTTCATAAAACGGCTTTTCAAAAAACTGTTCCTTTTCCAGAGTTTTTGGTTTTTCTTTAAGGGCCAAATGATAATAATATTTTTTAATATGTGGAGGAGCTAAGGGATTTGTTCTCGTTCTCACATCAATTAATGTTCTTTTTAATATTCTAACAAGGGCTTTTGTTGTCTTTTTTTGAATTGGATCAATTAATTCTGAGTTATTTGCCAAAATTAAATCTATTAAAGCTTTTGTAGACAATGAAAGTCCATTTTCTGTACCAATCAAAAGATATTCTAAAAACATTTTTTGTTCCGGACTCAAAGCTCTATTTACACTCGAAGGTTCTCTATTAAGAACATTTTCAACCTCAATTCTTAAAGCATTAATTTGACATTCTATTAATTGTTTTTCTTCGATATCGATTTCGAGACTATCCAGTTCCGGAGGAAAAAAAATCGCACTTTCTTTGAAATCATGCCCTTTTTCGTTTCCATCATCTGTGCCAAATTGAATAGCAGTGCTAGCTTCTAAATTCATTTTAACTTTAATTAAGCTTATACTTTAACACCTTTTTACACTTTGTCAATTGTAAAGAGTAGTGTTTTTAAACGGATTTTAAGTCTATCTTTATGTATGTTTGATAAAAACTCCTTTTAGTTTTATATTTTTTGTACTTAAAATTTTTTATGAAAAATAAACTTTCTTTTCTAAGTCGTGGAATTAATAAAAATATTATTTTACTCGGCTTTGTAAGCCTTTTTACTGACTTAAGCAGTCAGATGGTTTTTCCTTTAATTCCTTTGTATTTGACTGGAGTGCTTGGGGCTTCGGCAGTTTATGTTGGAATTATTGAGGGTGCTGCAGAGAGTACGGCTGCAATTTTAAAAGTGGTTTCCGGATACTGGTCGGATAAAATAAAGAAAAGAAAACCATTTGTGCTTTTCGGTTATACACTTTCGGCTATTTCAAAACCGCTTTTCGCTTTTGTAAATTCCTGGCCTTTTGTTCTTGGCGTAAGAATCACCGATAGGGTCGGAAAAGGACTTCGAGATGCGCCCAGGGATGCACTTGTTGCTGAATCTACAGACCCGAAAAATTTTGGAAAATCTTTCGGGTATCAAAGGTCTATGGATGGGCTTGGATCTTTATTGGGCGCGATTTTCGCTTTTTTACTTCTTCCTTTGATTGGTTTTAAAAATATATTTTTGATTTCGGCCATTCCCGGAATTCTAGCGATTTTTACAATATTTTTGATCAAGGAAAAAAAACATGGAGGAATAAAGAAGGAACCTTTGAAAGTGAATTTTTCCGTTTTATCTTTGAATTTAAAACTTTTGATCTTGAGTAGCGGTGTCTTTGCACTCGGACATTTTGGCTATGCTTTTCTTTTACTTAAAGCCAAAGAAATGGGACTTTCCGACTCCTTTGCCATTCTTTTGTACTGCCTTTATTTCGGTGTTTTTACTCTTCTTTCTATGCCAATAGGCTCGCTTTCCGATAAAATAGGGCGAAAACCGATGCTTGTTCTCGGCTATATTATTTTCGCCTTGGTTTGCCTTGGAATGATTTTTGCAAGTTCGCTTATATCATTTGTCGGGCTTTTTATCCTTTATGGAGTGTTTTTCTCCCTAATAGACGGTACTCAGAGAGCCTATGTGGTGGATCTATGTCCGAAGGAGCTAAAGGCCACTGCTCTCGGTACTCTTCAAATGGCGATTGGACTTACCGCTCTTCCGGGTGGAGCTTTGGCTGGTATTTTATGGGCTAAGGCCGGATCTAGTTTTACTTTTTTATTTGGAATAATTCTTTCCATTTTGGCTCTTTCGGTCTTGGTTTTTATTAAAAAATCCAGATAATTTTTTATCTTTAACAGATAAAATAATTTTTCTGCGGGGTTTTAAATCCCAGTGTTTTTCGAGGTCGTCCATTTTGTCTTCTTTCGGATTCTTTGATTTCTTCCATTGATATTTCTATAAAATGTGTTCTATATAAAAAACTAATCTTTTTTTGTAATTATTTTTTTGGGCTTTCTCTTTTTTTCTTGTTTGGAATTTTTCAATGCGCCCATGGCAATGATCGAAGTACCAGGCATGGAAACGGAATTGTCATTGTTGCCGAGTATTATGCCTTTTTCTTTGGATTTAATCGTTTCAATTTTTTTTCCGAACACATCAAAAATTTCCGCTATTGTGTGATTTTTCGGTACATATTCGCCGGCTTCGGCTTTAAACCTGATTATTCCAGTTTTTGTGCTTCTAGGTTCGTCAGTATAATATAGGATTTTTTTTCTTAACTTTTTACCTTTTATGTAATTTAAGGGTGTGTTGTCTGAATTTAGCATATTGAAAAAAGAAAGGATGTTTATTAGTGAGTTTACTCCTATTTCAACATTTTTTTCGTTGACGATATATGATTGTCCAAGCTCAAGGGTAATTGCGGGGATTTTATTATTGTATAGTGTTGATGAAAGACTGTTTGGGATGTCGTCTGTTTCTTTTATCATGACAAGTCCCGATCTTCTGGCAATTTTTTTGATCTTTTTATTTAGAGTCTTTTTTTCATCCTTTTTTTGATTTTCCAGAATTATGTAAGGAATTGAATTGTGCCAGTCGTTGTGCAAATCCAAGACGAGGTCCGGCTTGCTTTGGATAATCGATTCATGAATTTTGTATGCGATTCTTTCGGCAAGAGTACCGTTTGGATTTCCCGGATAAGAGCGATTTAAATCCTCTTTTGTATAAGGAATGTGACGGGAAACCATCTCGAAGCCCATTGGATTGAGAAGTGGAATTGCATAGATCTTTCCTTTAAGAAGGCCTTGTTTTCTTATTAAGCCAAAGAGTTCATGAATAACGACCATACCGCCCACCTCATCCCCATGCTCCACGCCGATAAGCCAAACGACAGGACCCGGATTTTGTGATTCCGCAACAATCAAAGGAATTCTTCGTTTACTGAAGTCGACTCCTTTCATGATATTGAAAAACGATCTCCTGATTTTTGTTGTAAGTTTGTTCATAATTTTACCGAAAAGTACTAAGAATAGAGCTTTAAGTCTTTAAAATTAGATAATAAAAGACTTTTTTTTACTTGTAAATCCAAAATGACATTTTTTGAAATATTTTGTTTATAATGAAAATGGATGTTGAGAACAATTAACCTCATTAATTTATGCTCTTATCTTCAGCAATTGCCGCGGTTTTTGGGCTATCAAGTCTTATAAATACCGCTGCGGATGCAGTTGGGACCGTCATTGATAGGTCAGTGATTGCAGAATCGGCTTCAAACATGGCTGATACAGCATTTTTATTAAAAGAAAAGGCCTTAAAAGAAACCGACCCTACAAAAAAAGCCATAAAACTAAAAATGGCTGAAAAACTTAGTAATTCAAGTAAAAAGATTTTTTCCGATGCAAGTTCGGGTCAAAAATCGGGACTTACAAAAGTGCTTTTCTCTTCAGGCAAATCAGCTTTGGGTGAAATTTCTTCGGGAATTGCAGCAGATTACATAGAAAAAGCTGCAGTAAAAGAGCTCGGACATTATGGTGCTTACATGGCTTCAAAAACAATTGCGACTCCCGTTGCCATTATGGACGGCGTTCTTGAAAATATTGTTGCAGCAAAAAAACTACTTATCGCTTCGAAATTTAATGAAGGGAAGGCTTTTTCCAATCTTACAGACTCGAGTGACTTAGATACGGAAATTGAGAAAATAAAAGCGGAAAAATTAAGAAAGGATACTGAAAAATTAAATAGAGAACTCGAAGAAATGAAAAGGTTTTATGATGAAAGAGATACTGAAGACGCAAAAAAAGATCCAATTCCAAATAATGATCCGACTAACGATGAAGTACTTACCGATCCTTATTTAGATGACACTTCCGCTCTTGATGGCCTTGATACCGGAGAAGAGCTTCCTATCGGTGGGAATGATGCTTCGAGTGTTCCTTCTTATGTGGAAGATCCCGACTATGATCCTTTTGAAAACTTACCATATATGCCTTCCCCCATTCCTGCTTCTTCTTATGACAATAGGCCTGACGAAGAATTAAATAATACAAACTCGAATTATCAAGGCTCAGGTTCAAAAGTTTTGGATGGACTTGACGTAGATTTATAATATTAATATTTATGAAAAAATTTATTACAATATTTCTCGGAACGGTATTTATTCTATTTTTAGGTTTTATTGCACTTGTATTATTCGTTTCTCCATATTCAAAAGATCAAAGAAAAATAATTGAAGCTTTTGGAACACCTGATTCGTTTGAAATTACTATGAATGTTTTCGATGAACCTATGATGGAAAGTTGGAAATATCTTGAGCTTTCCAAGGTTTTTATTTTTGCCGATAAGAAATTTGTGGAAAGCATTGACTTTGAGTTTTCACAAATAAATAACGGACAAGCAATACTAAATGCTCCACTTGAACCTAAAGACGTTTATTATTTGTCAGATATCAAAGCACTTGAAAACAAACTTTCTATTGTTCCGGAAGCTTCTAATTTACAGGATGATGTGCTTGAGAATGCCGAATTTTATAATTTTGCAAATCTTGTACATGCGGGCGTAATTGAAGGCAAAATAAATTACATAAAAACTTTAAGTTTTGTTGTTCCAAATGAAGAAATTTCAACTTCTGAGGATATTTCCGATAAAGAAATTTTTGAAGAAGTCAGCGACAGAGATTTGGGTTTGAAGGAAGATTATTCCTTGGATAAAGAAGTCTTGAAAGGTGAAAAATATGTAAACGATACGTTCGGTTTTTCTCTTATTATTCCCGATTCTTGGAGAAATAATTATAATATTGTGGAAGATTTTGACTTTGATTTGATGAAATCTACAATTACTTTTCAGTATCTGATTCCTAGTCCTTATGAAAACCAAGTACAAGGATTTGTGGATGTTTTTACAATTGAAGCTTTTTTCGAAACACCTGATCCGAATGAAGTGCTTTTTAGTGAATTTTTGGGGAATAATAATGTGTATTTTTTATATTATTCTCATTTTAATGGCGATATTATGGGGCCTGATCATCCTATTTGGGAGTTTCCAAAAATTATTGAAAGTATAGAAATTTTTGAAGCTGCTGTTGGATAGGCTTATTGTTTTAAGTCCAAAAAATAAACTGAGTCTTGATTGTAAACTCTTGTTTTTATTTTTTGTATTCCAATTTTTAAACGAAAATCTGCTTTTGCGTTTATTTTTTTTAACGTTGTGAATGCATTTCGGATCGAAGTTTCATCATAAAAACCACTTAACTGTTCCACTATTTGATGATAAAAGATACATTTTCCCTTTATTTGTGAGGAAAGAATTGAATAGAGAATAGCTATTTTTATTTTATGACTTAATTGATTTTCTGTTTTTGTTCTCCTGTTTTCAAACTCAATTACAGACCAAATGATGGTCATAAGTTTTGGTTTTATATTTTCCTCAAAATCAATAATATCAACTTGTCTTGAATCAACCACAGGAATTGGTCCACCAAAAGTTCTGTCTCTTAATTTTAAAACTTCAGCTCTAAGATAAGGACTTAGATCGTTTTTTATTATTTTTTTCTCTAAAAATAAATCTTCGTTTTCCTCGATTAACTCAATGGGTGATTTTGACAAAGGTGTAAAAAAATAATCTCCCCAGTCAAAAAATTTGTAGCTAATAGAACTTGGCATATTTGATGTCTCTAAATAATAACCATTATCCAGAATTAGACGAATGCCTTGTTTTTGAAATTTTGTACTTAAAAATTTTTGAATATTGGACAGCTCATTTGATAATTGCCTTCTGTCAATTTCGGGGTTTTTCTTATGTATTTGCTTAAATAATATTGAAAAACTTATTTTAAATCCCACTGCTGAAAATGCAGACAATGTTTTTATTATTTGTGCAGATAATGAACTTGTATAATATAAATGTGGAAAATGTTCTTTAATAATCTTTTGAAAGTAAGCATAATTAAAGAAAAAATCTCCAACTCTTGGGTAAAGTGAAGCTTCTTTATCTTCTTCATAGCTATCATAAGTGCCAAGAGCTTCCATATGAGTTTTTTTGGACATTCCGATGTTGTAATAGTGCGATCCATAAATATCCAAAATTATCGGAGAATATGATTCATTTATTGAATTCAAATATCTGATATGAGAAATCATATTTCGAACTTGAAAAGGCGTTAAATTGTATTGTCTAAATGCTCTCACGATATTTTTTATTGTAAAAGGTCTGTTATGTACCATAAACATAAGTATTTCCTCCACAGGATATTCTTTGTACCTGTCAAAATGTGAACTTATTTCCTTTATTGCGGAAGGCAATATAGAATATAGTTCCTTTCTATGTTCGGAAGTTTTAAATAAATCATCGTCTTCTATGTCACTTGTATCTTTTGTTAGTACTGCTTGTAATCTATCTTGATCCCTAATAATTTTGAAACCGAGTTCATTTAATACTTCCTCTTTATCCACTGCAAGATAATCCAATACTTGGTTTATATCTTTTTCATGAAGAATTTTTTGATATTTTTTTTGAATTATTTTTTTAAGGTAGTTTAGGTTTACCGCTCTTTCCCGAAAAGCTGATTCCCTTAATAGAATCAGTAAATTGATTAAAATGTAGGACCTACTTTTTAGACTTGTTATCGCATTTTCCAAAACAATTCCCAAATGGTAAAAGTCTTCTTCACTTACTTCAAGAATCGGGTCAGTAAATTTCTCAACACCGTCTAATTCTGTGACATAATTTGTAAGAAAAAAATAAGAGGATTTTGAATTTTCAAAATAAACCTTTTCAACCTTAATTTGAGTTCTGATCATTATTTGAAGAAAATTTTGCCAGTCGCTTTCTTTTATTTCGAGACTTTCCGGTGCGTCAGACAATAGTTTATCCCTTGAAATAGCTTGAAAATTTATCGTGGATTCTGCCAATTTTTGAAGAAAGTAGCGGTGTTTTTCTGATAATGCTTTTGAAAATGTTTTACTTTTTCTTTTCAAAATTCCGTTTATTTTTAATTTAAATTCTTCAATATTTAAACTTATTTCTGAACAAACATCGGCTGGGAGTTCTAAAAATTCAGTTGCTTTTGGACAAAAGTCATGTGGTTGATCACAAAACTCGCTAATATATAAAGGCTTCTCTTGATGTGTTTCGAATGTGTCATATTCATGCATATTTACTGTAGAAAAAAATTATCTATTTAAACTTGAGTTTGGATTTTTAAGTTTTTTTATTAAAATGTCAACCCTTCTTTATATTGATAAAAAGTCGAATATGATATGATAAAGTCTAAATTTGACATTATTATGGAAAAGGAAATTACAATAAAAAAGCAGACAATTCGTTATAAGGTGAAAAAGTGTAATTTTTCCAAAAGCCTTAAAATATCGCTTTTCCCCGGACCACGCGTACTTGTAACTATGCCGAAATATTGTTCTTTTCGAAGGGCTGATACTTTCGTGAAGCAAAATTTTGATAAAATTATTGAGAACTTAAGTAAGTTTCGCGATTTTCGTCCCCTTCGGCTTATTAATCGCGATATGAATTATGAGAAAAACAAAGAAAAAGCTCGTGAATTAATTGATAAAATCCTTTCAATCTATAGTGCATATTATGGTTTTAAATACACAGGGTTCTCCGTTCGAAACCAGAGCAGTCGCTGGGGAAGTTGCAGCAGTAGAGCTCATTTGAATTTTAATTACAAACTTCTTTTTCTTCCGCTTCGCCTTGCGGAATATGTGATTGTGCATGAACTTTGCCATCTAAAAGAGATGAATCATTCGGATAAATTTTGGAAGGAAGTTTCTCGGATTTTCCCAAACTACAGGGAGCTTGATAGGGAGCTTAAGAAATACTGATTTTTTCTTCAATTTCAGCCTTAAATGTTTTCAACTTTCCCGCGGTTCTGTCATTGCTTTTGTCCGTATTTTTTTCCAAGAAATCGATGATGCGCTGATCCGTCCAAATATGTCTTTTTTGAATTGGACGCTTAAGAAGAAGTCCGTTTAAATTTGTAGCTCTACTTATAGCCACATAAACCTGTCCTTGAGCGAAGGCCCCGAATCCGATATCAACAATCACATTATCAAATGTCTTGCCCTGGCTTTTATGGATTGTAACCGCCCATGCAAGCCGAATCGGATACTGTGTAAAGGACCCGATTTTTTCCGCATCGATTTTGCCCGTTTCTTTTTTTATCGTATATGCGAAAATTTCCCAAGTGTGAGGTGAAACCGTGATATATTTTCCGTCGTTGTCTTTTATTTCCAATACATCCATAGAAAGAGCTTCGTCGTAATAAATATCGGTAATTTTGCCAACGGTACCGTTTACCCACCTGCCCATAGGATCATTATTTAGAAGCATTACCTGGGAATCTTTTTTTACACTTAAATTTTCGGCCGTGGGATAATGTTTGAAATCGAATTTCCCTTCAACCGTCGCGAGGTAGCTTCGCTGTTCTCCTGAAATTGAGTTTAGTTTGATTTGGTTTATTCTATCGGCTGCTGCATTTGTGGTAGTGAGAGTAATGTAAAATTTGTCAGGGTCAATTTCATTTTCCTGTATGCGACTTCTTTCGTTAAGGATTTCAAGATCTAGATCTTCGACCGTGTTGTTTCTGATTTTGTTTAAAATATCAATAAAATCCCCTTCGTGTTGGCGGTATACTTTTTGAAGCTCCACGATTTTCAAAAGTAAATTTTCCATAACTTTTGCATCGAAAAAATACGGGCTTTCATAAAAGCTACGAAAAAGCTCCTTTTCGCTCTGTGTACTTACCACTGGTGGCAACTGAAAAAGATCTCCAATAAAGACCATCTTTTTCCCTCCGAAAGGAAGCGGTGAATTTAAATTTTTTCTCATTGATTCATCAACCAAATCGAGTAAATCCGCTCTAACCATCGAAACTTCATCAACAATTATCATGTCCAGGCGATGCAAAAGTTCGCGCATTTTTTGGGTAGGTTTTTTCTGAGACCTAATCTTTGAAACCGTGGTGGTCGGTTTGAATTTGAAAAAAGAGTGAATTGTCTGGCCCTGAACATTAAGGGCGGAAACTCCCGTAGGTGCAAGGACGGCTACATTTTTATTGCTGTTGTCGATGTAGTGACGAAGAAGAGTTGATTTGCCCGTGCCGGCCTTTCCCGTGAGAAAAACAGTCCTTATTTCTTCGTTTTCAAGAAAATCTATGGCTTTTTTGAAGTCTTCGTTGATCTCTATTCCGCTTATAAGTTGGCTTGGCATTTCAGGTGTGTATTTATGTACCTTATTTTTACTTTAGACATTGGCTTTTTTCAAGATGGAAAATAAATTAGAATTGTTGAGACTTCGAAAATATTTTGTATTAATGATATGGACGACTTATCTCCACAAATAAAGGAAAAATCTTTGAAACTTTGGACGCGCGATTCGTACTTTTTGTTTTCGGTTTTTGTGTTGAGCGTTTTTGTGGTGATGTATTTTTGGTGGCCTCTTGCGAAATCTTATTTTTGGAGGATGAACCTTTCCGGGGATTTGGCTATTAATGCCGACTATCTTTTACTGGGGATATTCGCTTTTATGACTTTTGCAATGATTCTCCGCGCCAATATTAAACGAGATATTTTATTGGTTTTTGTGGCTGCAATTGGAGGACTTGTAATTGAGGCTTGGGGCACCCAAACGAATCTTTGGTTTTATTATACGGCCGAGCGCCCTCCTCTTTGGATTATACCGGCATGGCCGATTGCATCCCTTACAATTGACCGAATAAGTCGTTTTTTTGAATATATATATAAAAGTTTTTTTTCGAATTTTGACCTTAGGATTTTTTTTAAAATTTCTTATTTTTCGGTGTTTTCGTTTTTTTTGATGCTAATGATTTCGTTTATTGATGTATCTATTAATAAACCTTTGAGTATTTTTGCGCTCATTTTTTGTGTTTATCTGATTTTTAGCCCGTTTAAATACCGTCGAACTCTATTTATTTTTATCGCCGGAGCACTTCTTGGATGTTTTCTGGAACTATGGGGCACAACTCGCCATTGCTGGACTTATTACACACTTGAAACTCCCCCACTATTCGCCGTATTGGCGCATGGAATGGCGAGTGTGGCTTTTTATAGGGTTCAAAGAATGCTATTTTTTAATATAAAAATATGGACAAAATTGCGTTTCCTAGAATGAATGCCGATACATTTCATCCCTGTATTCATGTATTTACGAATTATTGGATTGCTCCAAAGGTTCAACTTGCTTGCGAAAATATAAAGTCTTTTTTGTTTAATGATCCCAATTTTAAAACTTCATTTGAAGGGCCTTTTGGTAGAGCGCAGGTTAGTATTCAAACGGAAATGACCGTTGCCGAATTCAGTGGACATAGCAAAGTTTCCGATGCTTTCGATCTACTTGATCAAAGGCTTGATGCCTTATTTGAAGCCGGTTTTGCCGTTCACCTTCTTCTTCCTCTTCATGAATTTCCAAAAGATCCATACTGGCAAGGTATCGATTGGACTAAATATAAAAATTCCTGGCCGGGTGGTTTTTTTGATCCATATCAACCCTCGTTAAATGCTGATAATTGCGCTTACGATCTTCTTTCGGAATTGTTTCAAAAACCGATAATCGAACATCTCATTGAAACCGGTAGAATGGAAAATATTTCAGTTATCTATTTATTGAACGAATTTGCTTATCCGTCGAACACATTGCTTGATAATGCCTCCAATTGGGATAATGATCCCGATTGGAAAAATATACGAGCGCAGGCGCTGTTTCAAACTGCCAAAAGGATTCTTAATAACGGTCGAACTTATGCAAATGGTAGCGTTCCTGTTGGCCTTAAATTTGCGGAACTTATAAGTCCTAATACCGGATTTACTCCTTGGAATAGCGAACAACCCGATCAGCTTGAAAACATAACAAATTTAATGAGGGACAATGATGATGTTTTCGCCTATGATTTATATTTCAATGACGGAAATAATTTTGATGAACCAAACAGAAATAGGATTTTACCTTTCTTGAAAGATTTTAAACCGGGATTTTTTGAAATAGGAGAATCCGCTTATTGGTGCGAAGGAGGTCCAGACCAATTTACAGTAGGTAGAAGAACCAATGCAGATGATATTTCCGGAGCCGTTTCTGCATGGGAAATTCCCAAGGGATACAATCTTTTCGGATGGAATACCGGATCTTGTTTTGCAATTGCGGATGATTCGACTCAATTACCTTATCCCGACAGCTTTGAGGAAGCCAAAGGTATTATAAAACTAATCGAAATGGTTACAGGTAAAAGTGTTTTTTAATATAAATATTTTTCAATTTATATAAACTACAAAATTGAAACCCAAAAAGGTAGTGTTAGGACTGATAAGATTGTTGATAAAACTATGGATTTTGCAATAAAATTTTTGTCTAGTTTATATTTATCAGTAAGTGCAAAAGGAGTTATGGCCAGTGGCATAGCTGCTTCGATTATTGATACTCCAAAATCTTTCGGATTTAGTTGAAGTGTTCTTAAAACAAGATAAAAAACACCTGGAACTAAAATTAGTACCAATAATGAAAAAATTGCTATTGGTATCCAATCTTTTAGTTTTCCAAGCTTTGATTTTCCTATAAACAAACCGATGACAATCAAGACAGTTGGTGTAACTGAGGCACTTATCATATCTAGGGATTTGAAAACTATTTGTGGTAATTGAATTTGAAAATAGCCTATTATGATCCCGAAAAAACAGGATAATAATAATGGGTTTTTTATTAATTTCAGAACTGTTGTTTTTGCAATTTTTTCGTTTTTTTCCTTTATCGAATTATCTAAAAAGGCAATACCAATTGTAAAAATCCAAAATAAGTAAACGCCAATAATAAGGCTTACTTGAGGCAATATTTCCGCACCTTTAATAGAAGATAAAACTGGAATTCCAAGATATGCAACATTTGAAAACGCCAAGCAAATAAAAAATGTTCTAAAGAATACTTTATTAAATTTAAGTAATTTCCCTAGAAAATAGGCAAATATTAAACTCGTTATAACTAAAAATGAATTTGATATTATCAAAGAGGCTTGATCTTTAAAGGAAAAAGATGTTCTAGATAGACTTGCAAAAATTAAGACTGGAAGTCCAATCTTTAGTGCAAATTCGTTGAAAACTTTTGACCAATCATCACCAATTCTGAAATATTTTTGCCCTATTGCCGTTGCTAGAATTATGAGAAATAAAGGTGAAATTATTGTTAGGATTTCTATCATTTTTTATTTTTTTAATTATTATTATTTATATATCTATTATCTCAATTTCTCCTTCGAGCTTATTGTGATAACTTGCTTGTGCTTCGGCGCTTTGCATCTTTAATTTGTTTTTTCCCACTGTGATTTAGCCATTTCAGGATATCCGGAAATCAACGATTCGTTTGAAAAAAACTGACACTAATTCGTTGAAAACTTTCTCTTGAGAGTTCGTTTCTTTATCTTGTGTCAGCTGTTCGATATTTTGTTTTAGCATTGTTGTAGTTTTATTATTTCTTCGTATTATACCATTTTTTATAAATTATTACATGGTTTTTAACTTACAAAACTACACTTTTAAAATTTTTTTGAATTCAGCAAACATTTCTTGAGCTTGTTCAACTTTTATTCTTTGATGAATCTTTTCTTCTTCAGATTCATATTTGTCGAAAGACGACTCTTCTTCTAATATTTCTGTAAGCATTTTGGATATTGTAGAAATATTATCAATTAAATATTCTGTTACATATGGAAATTGATTTGCGAGTATTATCAAATTACTAATTTGATTTCCCAATACATTTGAAACTAGAAATTTTAAATGTAACGCAATATCTTTGCATTCTTCCCGGTGAGAGGCATTCCAAGCTATAATTGCAGTTCTTAAGTATCCAATTCTTTCAATTGCATTAAATACACTAAATAAAGGATGTGTTTTATCAAATAATATTTTTGTATTTCATTTGGATCTATGTTTAATGTTGATTCAAAAAGAATAGTCTGAAAAAGATTTGTTGCAATTTTTGATTCTTCGTTTTCATCTGAATCTGTTTTTTGGTCATATGAGATATCTCCTATTTTTGCCTCTGCAATGTCGTGAATAATAGAAGTCAACAAGAGAATATTTACTTCATCATTTGAAAACTTCCCTTTTTGCTTTTCCAAAAATATTCTTGTTAAACCATATGTTAGACGCATATGGTTTAAATTGTTTACATCCGCTCCAAGAATTTTTATCCATCTTTCATTTGATACTGTTGTTGGTTTGTATCTCTCATAGCGAACTTGACTATTTAGTATTTTCCCATCATCTGAATTACAAAAATTTTGAAAAATTTCCATAATTCTATTGGCCATTACTGGATTGATGGTTGTCTTTTGTCTTGTGGAATTTAAATTTTCTAACATTAATTTGTTCTTACTAATATTGGTATATGGAATACAACCATGACTTAAAATCTTTAACAAGGCTTTTTACTAAATACTATTTGGCTTTTGATTTTTGGATTCTTATTTAAGTATTTATAATGTTTTTTGTGCCAATTTTTTTAAACAAAAAAATGAATTCGATTAATTTCGGATTCAAATATATTACTTTAATTATTTTTGGAGCGGATAACGGGAATCGAACCCGTGTCTCTGCCTTGGCAAGGCAATGTAATAGCCATTATACGATATCCGCCAGTGTTGTGTGAAGTCTTTTGAATTACGGGCGTATTTTATTGGATAGTTTTTCAAAATTCAAGGCGAATATTTTTGTTTATGGTTTCGAGTATTTTTCGAGTCTTCGCCATTTCTCCCAAAATATCGAGTTCATGATCTTTTTCCTCCAAAAATCTTCCATCCCAAAGTGCTTCGTCTAGTTCAAAAAAAGCCTTATAATCGTTCGAATATTCATCTACTATCGAAATTAAATCCAAATTTTTGTTCCACCTTCTTAAAAAATCGTAGTAGTATTCTCTTCTTTTTTTCTCAGATAAATTTTTAAATACGAAATTTATCAAATTGTTGTAGTTTTCGCTTTCATTTGACATAAATTCAAACACTTTTTTTTGCGAAATTTTCGGTGCGTAAGAAAAGGCACTATCGGCATCAAAAAAGAACATTCTCCACTTTTTGTCTTTTTCGTCTTTATAAAGGCAATAGTTGTGGGTTAGAGAATCGTTGGCTGAGGCAATGTAGGCAAACATAGCATAGTCAAAAATATTTTTGGTATCAATTTCGTTTAGTATGTCTGTGTCGTTTAATTCCAGGGCCTTAATTAATCCGAGTAATTTTTCCGCATCTTTATCGGTTTTATAATCATACAAATCGAGTGTAGCTTGGTCGTTTAAATTATATTTTAAATTCGCCAAAAGCTCACTGGATTTATTTTTTGTCTTTATATATGTGTCGGTATCGATTTTCCTTTGATTAAAGAATTCTTTTTTTATGTCTTCCGTAATTTGATAAAAGCCTAATTCCATTCCGTTTATTGAAACAGTGGATTCAAATGATTTCGGGGATAAGTATCCTAGGAGTTCGAATGCCCTGTATACAAGTTTTTCTTTGATTCTACTTTCATCGCTTATTTGGCTTCTTAAAATTAATTCATCCGAGCCGTTTAAAAAACTGTCGCCTTTGAAATTAAAATTTTCTTTTAAATCTTTGAAAAATTCTAAGGTGTAAGAGGATTTCAGATAGCCACGGCCGGCGTTTCCTCGTGTCTTAATCAATGCAGATACTTTTAGGGATTTTCCGTCCGGATATGAAATATCCACCCATGCGGGGTATCTTGTGTTTCTTGTGCGATTTATGAATAGTGAGATAAAATCTTTAGGTTCCAAAAAAATATCCAAATCGACCACTTTTTTCGAAAAAATTTTCGTTGTTGAAACTTCATTTGGATATAAATTCGGGTCTTCTAATTTTGTATAATTGAATCTTTCAAGATCTGAAAAACTTTCATCATCAAGTCTAAATTTAAAATGCCTGTATTTAGAATCGGAAAAAATTAAGAGCAAATCCCCTTCCAGTTTTTCGGGATTATCATCTTTATAACGAAAATATGAATTTTGAATGTCTTTTGGGTCTGTGTCCTGTAACGAGAAAATGAATTCAAATAAGCCCGGGGAAACAAGTCTATAGAAATATAAGTCATTCCCGTTTTTTGTTTGAATTGTAATTTCCGAAGAGTCGGTAATTTCTTCAATTGTCGCAGGAGAAATATCAAGTTCCTCTTTCGCTTTGCATTTTGACTTTTTTTGAATGAATATTTTCGATTCAAGATTGAAATCGTCCGTTGAATTGTAGTCTTTGAGAATTTTCCCGCTTTTGTAATCGAAAAATCTATCTCTGATTTTATTCGCTTCGGATTTATATATCACTCTATTGGGCCATAAATCGCTATGTGTAGGGTTAATAATTACTCCTTGAAATATCGCTTCCGCGATTAAAGGAAACGCTCCGTTGTATACCGTCATGAGCTCAAATTGCTTCATATCAAGGTTTTGAATGGAATAATAATATTTATTCATATCGAAAATCACGAATAAATATTTGAGAAAACCCAGTAAATTCACTCCGCTTTCGGGGTAAAAAAAGCCTGAAATTCCTTGAACTATGGACCTTGATTTTGCAAAACAAATTTCTCCACTGAACGGGTGTGAAGTTTTTACATCATAAAAACAATTGTCTGCGTAAATATCAAAATTTTCGTTTGGGAATCTAGTTTTTAGCAGATCTGAAAGAGCCTTCGCTCTTGTGTAAAATTCGTATTTTTGAGCGTTTTGGATTTGAGGATAAAATTTTAAGTTTTTATAAACGAATTTAGGGGTGTTTTTGGAAAAACATATTTCTATTTCGTTTATTTTCTCGCAATTATAAGCATCTTCTTCGAAAGAAATTTCAGGTGTGTTTTTAAATAGTTGGAATGCTAAATTCCCAGTTTTAAGTTCAGTCAAATACCATATATTTTCATTGTTGCGGATATCGTAATTATTCTTGTATTCGATTGAGAAAAGGCCGTTTTCATCCTCAAAATAATTATAGACAGCGTTTTCGTATTTTAAGTCTTCTAAGGTTGTTTCCGGAATTGTGTCATTTAATTGATAGTTTGCAAAAACGGAAAAAACCGAAATAAAAAAAGATAAGACCGTAAGCGCAAAAAAAATTTTGAATATCAGGTATCTTCTGTGTTGAGTTTTAAAATTTGTTTCCATTTATTACTTTTGAAATCCTGATTTAGTGCGCAAAGCGAAATACAATATTTGGAGAAATTCGTTTGTCTTATTTTAAAGTTTTTCTTTAAAAATTGCATTATGTTTTTTGGAGTATTTAAATCTTTAATTTCCATAATGAAATATTCTTGAAACAATTCGACTTTTTTTCCGTTTTTAAACTGGGCGGACAAGTCTAAATCGAAAGTAATTCTTGTTTTTAAGTCTTTGGAAACAAGAAAAATTCTTTTGTAGGTTGTGGTAATTTTTCTCGAAATTTCTTCTTTTTTTATCCTAAATTTTTCCAGGATTTTTAATGTTTTTTCATTGTCAAAAATTAAAATTTCTTCGGTTTTTTCACTTATCTCAAATCTTTCTTTTTCAGTAAAAACGCCTTTAATTTTTTGTTTAAATTCCATGAAGTTTTTTTTATCTCCCGACTCATATTTTCTTACACGAACTTTCAACCTATTTGGTTTACCACAGCGGTGCTTATTGAAAAACACATAGTCGTCAGTATCAAAATAATCGTTTTTATATGAAAATAAAATTCCGTCACTGTGGGTACTTAGGGTGAAATTTTGAGATAAAAATTCGGCGATTTTTGGCACAAATTCTCTTTTGACCAAGAACTTAAATTCTCTCCTTTTTTTCATTAAAGGATCCTTATTTCTTATCATTTCAGATATATGGATTTTTTCGAAATTTTGAAAAATTTCTTCAATCAAGTACATAAAGAATATTTACCGTTACGGTATCTTTCAAGTGGTCAATCTTCGAAATGTGTGCGTAAATCGGCAAAATTCCATGATCTTTTTTTACTCTTTCTTTTATCTTTGTCATGCTGTGTTTTTCTTCGAAATTGAGGTCATCAAAAACGATTTTCATCGAAGTGATTCTTTTTTTAAAAATCATGCCTGAATAAAGAGCAAAAAGGACCAACGATGAAAGTGTGTCCACTATCAAAACCGTGTAAATGTCGATTATTGATGCGTTTAAAAGACCGAGTGAAATCGCGTAAAAAATAAGACCTATATCGGTGAGATTTTCGGGTGTTGATCTTAGTCGAATAAGGCTTAATATACCAAGAAGACCTATGCCAAGACCAATATTATTTTCGAAAGAAACGAAATAAACTATAAAAAACACAAGTACGCTGAAAATAACTGTTGAAGAAGCGATATCTCTTTTCAGGTTGTATTTGTAATAGAAAATTGCGCTTAAAACAGAAAAAAACAATGTGGCAAACAAGGGTAGCAAAAAGGGGAAATATTGATTAATCATTTTGAGAAAAATTAAGGCGGTCGCCAATAAATTGGCGACCGCATAACATTTATACGATTTTTCTTACCGAATGTGTGCCCTCTACTCGTTCTCCGAGGGTTTTATAGTCCGGTTTTTCTTTTGCGTCAGGCGGAAGTGTCGGGTCTGTAGGGACAACTTTTGAGTCTGTTACAGGTTTTCCGTTTAAAGATTCCACTTTCATCAAATTAAATCTTCCGAGGTCATCTATTTCATATAGTTTTACGGTGATCTTGTCGCCAAGTTTTACCACATCTTCCACTTTTCTAACTCTCTGTTTTGATAGTTTTGAAATGTGAACAAGTCCATCTTTGCCCGGTGCAAATTCGACCATCGCTCCGAAATCAAGTATTTTTACGACTTTTCCTTCCATAATATCCCCCACTTTCGGTTCGTATGTGAGCTTTTTGATCCATTCTACAGCCTTATCTCCATTTTCCTGGCTTGGGGCTGTGATTTGAACAAGACCCGAATCCTCAATATCGATTTCAACACCGCATTCCGCAATAATCTTATTAATCATTTCGCCACCTTTTCCAATAACTACCTTAATAAAGTCCGGCTTGATCATCATGCTCATAATCATCGGAGCGTATTTCGAAAGCTCTTTTCTTGGGCTTGGAATAGCCTCAAGCATCTTTCCCATAATCTCCATTCGTCCTTTTTTGGCTTGCATAAGAGCCTCTCTCATAAGATCAACGGAAAGTCCCTTAATCTTTATGTCCATTTGAAGAGCGGTAATGCCATCCTCGGTACCTGCGACTTTGAAGTCCATATCGCCACCGAAATCTTCAAGGCCCTGAATATCGCTTAAAATCCTATATTTCGAAGGATTCTCCTTGTCCACCATAAGACCCATTGCGATTGCTGCAACCGGTTTCTTAATAGGTACACCGGCCGCCATAAGCGAAAGTGTAGAGCCGCAAACGGAAGCCATTGAGCTTGAACCGTTACATTTTAGAATTTCCGAAACGAGCCATAATGTGTATGGGAATTCTTCTTTTGTAGGCAGAACGGGAAGAAGAGCTCTTTCCGCCAAATCTCCGTGGCCGATATCCCTTCTGGATGGGCCGCGAAGTGGCTTGATCTCGCCTACAGCATATGGAGGAAATCTGTAGTGGTGGAAATATCTTCTTGTGTCATCTTCGTCCATTGTCTCAACAATAAGGGCATCGCCCGGGCCTCCAAGTGTTGTGATTGTGAGGGCAGTTGTTTCGCCTCTTTGGAACATTGCAGAACCATGAACTCTTGGAAGAACATCGAGTTGAACTGAAATTGGTCTAATCTCATCAACTTTCCTTCCATCGACTCTTTCACCTTTTTCGAGAATATTTCTTCTCATGTTTTCCTCGAATTTCGAATTCAAAATCATCTTTAAATCGCCTTCTGTGAAAAGTTCTTCTTCAATTTGTTTAGCGTATTTCTCAATAATTGAATCTTCAAGGGCGTGAAGACGTTTCTTTACATCCATTTTCGTTACACCTTTAATTTCGTTTAGCATTTCAAGAGTAACGCTTTCTTCAATTGCCTTTTTAGCTTCTTCGTTTTTTTCCGTGATGGAAGGAACGATTTTTTCAATCTCCATTTCTTTGATGAAATCCAATTGAAGTTGGCAAATCTTTTTTATTTGTTCGTGAGCCAAAGAAAGAGCCTCAAGCATTTGATCCTCTGTGATTTCGGAAGCGGCACATTCCACCATTGTAATCGCGTCAATTGTTCCTGCGACAGTAAGGTTTAGTCTTCCGTTTTTCACTTCGTCATCTGTAGGATTTATTATTAATTTTTCATCCTTAAATCCCATTTTTACGGCACCGATCGGACCTTCAAAAGGTGCTCCGGAAAGAAGCATAGCCATTGAAGCTGCATTTATAGCGGTCGTAGCAGGGTCGCAATCTTTTTCTACCGATAAAGCGGTACAAATAAGCTGAACTTCGTTTGTTGTTCCTTTTGGGAATAATGGTCTAATCGGACGATCAATTAATCTTGAAGTGAGAACGGCCTTTTCAGAAGGGCGACCTTCTCGTTTTACAAATCTTGATCCTTTGATTTTACCGCTTGCATACATGTTTTCTTCGAAATCAACAGTAAGAGGGAAAAAATCCTGGCCCTCTTTGCCTTTTTCACTCATCAATGCGTTTGCCATAATAATCGTATCGCCATAAGAAACAGTAGCGTAGCCGTTTGCGTAGGTAATAAGCGGGGTATTTGAAATTTTGAACTCTTTCCCCATGAGTTCCATTTGAAGCGTTTTTGCTTGCATATATTGTTTTGTTATTGTTTAAATTCGTTAAAAAAACCAAATTGTTTGGTTCTTTTGAGTTATTTTTTGAAATAAATTTTTGTTTTAGAATAGAAGACAAGCTCAAAAGAATTGCAAATTCTAATTCTCTCAAAGTTTGCCTTCTGCAGTAAGTGCCTGATTTTCAAATTTCGTTTAAATTATTTACGAAGTTTTAAGTCGTCTACGATTTTATCGTATTCGTCTTTTTTGTGATATTTCAAATAATTCAAATTTTTTCTTCTTTTACCTACCAATTTAAGAAGGCCTTTTCTTGAGTGAACATCCTTAGGATGGCTTTCCAAATGGCCGGTCAACAAATTAATCCTGTCAGTAAGAATGGCTACTTGCACTTGAGCGGAACCCGTATCTTTAGCATGTGTTCCGTATTTTTGCATTACTTCTTTTTTTTGTTCTCTCTTTGTTGGCATGATTATTTGGATTAGCTTGTTTTTTACGAAATTGATTTTACTCCAGGTAAAGCACTGAATCAAGCGAAAAATTCTATATCCATTTTTTCCATCTGAAAAATGTGATCATTAGAAGAGCTAAAAATACGAATCCAAGACTTATTACAAGTGTTGAAAGCGGATGCTCCGCCAGTGGAAGACCCTTTACGTTCATGCCATAAAAACCTGTAATCAGAGTCATCGGCATAATCAAAACCGAAAAAATCGTAAGCATTTTGATAGTATTGTTCGTATTGTGAGAAGTAAGAGATTCGTTTGTTTCAAAAAGGGAAACCAAAATTTCGTTCATGTTTTCAAGATTATTCCAAATTTTTTCCACCTTATCGACGATATCGTCAAAATAGACTTCAAGGCCTTCACCATCGTATTTTCTGCTTTTATGATCCAATTCCACCACCAGGGTTCTTTCCGGAAGAATAATTCTTCTAAAGTTGATTATGTCTTTTTTTAGAGCCAATATATCTTTCAACTTGTCGGTCGAGGAGGAGTTGTCGAATATCTCATGTTCAAGTTCAAAAAGATCTTCTTGCATATCATCCAATAGAGGTAAAACAGATTCAAAGAGGCCATCTATTATCATGTATAAGAGATAAGATGGTGATCCTCCCATGTGATTTGCCTTGAGTTTTTTGTTTGTTTTGAGTCTTTTTTCCAAGTTCAAAATGTGCTTGTCGTTATCATGAATAGTAATCACAAAATTTTTACCAAGAAAAAAATATATCTGAGATTTTTCAATTTCTTTTTCGGAATTCTTTCTAATTGGAATATTGAGAACTGAAAAAAGATAATTGGGATATTCGTCGATTTTCGACCTTTGCGCTTTAGAAAGACAATCCTCTATATCAAGTTTGTGAAACTTATAATTTTTTTTCAAATGATTCAAGGCGTCAGGAGTGGGATCGTTTAAAACAATCCATTTTAGGTCATTTGTATCCGATTCGATTGTATATTTTTTGAATAATCTCATTCGACAAATTAGTATCATTTAATTATACCACTTTTGAAAGCCTTTTTTAAGCTAAAAATTGACATTTTTCGATTGCCTTATAAAATTTACCGTATGAATTACAAAAAATTAATTGCACAAGCATGGGAAAGTACCCAATATGAAAAGGGTCTGATTATGTGGTATGGCTTTGTTCCTTCGATTTTAACAACGACTTTCGGTTTTATTTATATCGCTTATCAGTTCATGGCTTTCAAAAAATCGCATTTATTCGATAATGCGGATGAAAGTTTTTTGACTGAGATGTTTAAATTTATTTTATCTTTTTTCGGTGAACATTTTTCATTGATAATTCCCGCTCTTATTATCGGCGCGGTTTTTACCGTTTTTTATCTTCTTTATCCGACTTTGGCTACTGCAAGCGCAGTGCAAGCCATCGCCAGAAGAAAAAACGGACAAAGCTCTGGACCCGGTGTGGGGCTTAAATACGGAGTTCGCGCATTTCTTCCGCTTTTTGAATATCACATGATTATTAAAACATTTTCATTTTTCGCCATTCTCATAGAAATAGCTTTTGCTCTTAGAAATTTACCACTTGCCCTTTTTGAACTGCTTCTTCCGGTTCTTATTCTCGTTCTTATTATCGGCCTTGCACTTACTCTTTTCCTTACTTTTACCGATTTTTTCATAATAATAGACAAGGCGAATATTGTTGAATCAATGAAGAAATCGACCCTACTTGTATGGATGAACTGGAGACAGACTCTACTTATTTCTATACTTATGATGATTATCGGTGTTCGAATCGTGATTCAAGCGCTTATGGTTTTTATTATCCCTATGCTGATTATGGGGGCGACGGCTTATATGACCACAGTGATTGTGCCCGGTATTAGTATCGCTTTGGGAGTCATTTCCGGTCTTATCGTGCTTATGATTGCGGCGTATTTAAACGGTATAGTTGATATTTTTTCATATACCGTTTGGACATATTCCTTTTTGGAACTTACATCGGAAAAAGAACTTTCCCCCAGGGAAAGTATGGAAAATGGAGCGAAAGTCGGTGAAGTGTAAAGAATTATGGCAAGAGCAAGATAAAAAGCCTGTAGAGAAGGAATATGAAAATCAATATAAAAACCCTCATTTTCAGGGCTTTTTTGTTGTCTTTAGGTTTTATTTTTTTTCCTGTTTCAATTGATTTTTGCATTTTGAAAATCTCGACTCCTTGGGTGATTATTATGAGTGCCGATGTAAAAATGCAAAATTCCGCAAGTCTTTCGGCTTGTGGTCTTATGAAGGCATTTAAATAAAGAGAGGCAATAAAAATTACGATTATGTGTAAAAATTGATCGAATAAAAAAGAAAAAACTCTTTTTTTTCTGTGTTTTTCATATTCGATTTTCGCCTTATCGATGAAAAAATGCATAAGAGAAACAAAAACAACCGAAGTCAAAATTTGTGTTTCAAATCCTCTGAAAACTGAGAATAACAAGAAATATGCCAGCGAAAAATGAATAACTATATGAATAAATATGCCAAACAGACTTTTTTTCTTGAGCTTTACAAGATCATAAGTCTGAAGCACAAAATCCCCTACCAGATGAGAAAAAAACAACAAAAGAAAATTCATTTTTATTTGTTTGTAAAGTTTTCGTCCGTTCTTTTTACGACCGTTGCACTTATTTGCTCAGCCATTGTTTGGTTTGAATCGAGGAGCTTTTTGAAATCGTCTCTGCTTAAAATGAAAATTTCACTGTCTAACAATGTCTTTGCTGAGGCGTTTCTTTTTTCCTCAGTGACAAGCGCCATTTCTCCGAAGAAGCCGTTGTCATTGATTTGAGCAACTTTTTTCGGTTCTTCGTCTTCGTTTATTGCCGGATGAAATATTTCGACAGCGCCTGTTTTTATAATATACAGGGCGTCTCCCATTTCTCCCTCCGCAAAAAGTTCATAATCTTTCGGATAATACATAAGAATTATCCTTTCAAGAATGTCTCTGTGTTCTTGTTCGTTTAAGCCCTGAAACAAAGGAATTTTATGAAGAATCGGAAGTAAAATCTTAATATCAGCTTCATTAATAGGCATTTTTTGTTTTTGTTATAAGTTATCTTCGTATTTTAGCACAAATCTTCGGTCAATTTCAATCTGCAAGCCTAAATATCTACTTTTTACTCTATTTTGTATTTGACATTGTCTTATTTTTATGTCATAATTTAATGTAAAAATCAAAATAAATATGGAATTTCTCAGTCAAAATAAAAAAATTCTTCTTTCCACACTATCGATTCTAGTCGTATCTGTAGCCATTTTGTTGCTTTTTGCAAGTACGGGTAAGGATGTAAAATCTTCGGGCCATGCTAGCGTATCCGGTAGCCACGGTGCGCAAAATCACGAAATTGAAACCGTTTTATATAGTGACTATTTGAATGAGGATGAAAATGTGTGGTTTGTGACTGATGTTTCCGGAAAATATATCGATTTTTCCGATGATTATTTGAAACTTATCGGAAGACCGGCCTCAGAATTGAAAGATTCTCTTCTTTTCTCTGATATTAACGCAAAAGATCTTCCGGCGATAATGTCCGAAAACTCAAAACTTCTTCTAAACGCAAATAAGGTAGAAGGTCTTGGGCCTTACCGAATAATGAAAAACGAATCCGAGGAAGTATTGGTAATATTTAAGGCGGTACCGATTTTAAATACGCAGAACAATAAAGTCTCCGAGATTGTATTCAGTGTGAAAGATATAAGCAAAATAGTGGAAGAGACCAAATTAAAATAGGTTTTGTATATCGTTTTATCCAATCAATTGCGATTTTTAGAGGAGTCGGGTATTATCGCGTTGCAAAGAATTTAATTTTTTATTATGGAAGAGAACAGATATTCTCCGCAGGAAACGGAGAAAAAATGGCAAGAAATATGGAAAAAAAAGGATTTTCATAACACGGATTTGAGCGAAAAAAAGAGAAAAAAATTTTATGGGCTTGTGATGTTTCCATACCCTTCGGGAGATAAACTTCATCTAGGACATTGGTATAATTTTGGAATTGCGGATAGTGCATTTCGTTTTCAAAAAATGCAGGGGCAGAATGTGTTTGCTCCTTTCGGATTTGATAGTTTTGGACTTCCGGCTGAAAATTTTGCAATTAAAACGGGCGTTCACCCTGCAGATACTACTGAAGCCAATATTAAAGTAATGGAAAGGCAGATCGATGAAATCGGAGGAATGTATGATTTTGATAAAGAGGTCGTGACATCAAGACCCGATTATTATAAATGGACACAGTGGCTATTTTTACAAATGTATAAAAATGGGCTTGCTTATCGAAAAAATGAGCCTGCAAACTGGTGTCCGGAGTGTCAAACAGTGCTTGCAAACGAGCAAGTGCAGGGCGGAAAATGCGATCGTTGCGGAAGCGAAGTTACAAGAAAGATGCTGAATCAATGGGCTCTCAAACTTTCTTCTTATGCTGAAAAACTTTTGGACTACGAAGGGCTTGATTGGCCGGAGAAAACCATAAAAATGCAACAAAACTGGATCGGAAAAAGTCATGGAGCTGAAATTGATTTCAGGCTTACAGACGGCGACGGCATTCTTACGGCTTATACTACAAGACCAGACACAATTTATAGTGTAACTTTCGTGTGCATAGCTCCGGAACATCCGCTTGTGGATGACCTTGTGAAAGGCACAAAATACGAAAAAGAGGTAAACGAGGTTCGTTCAAAAATAAATAAACAAACGCTTATAGAAAGGACTTCGGAAGGCGGAGAGGATAAGATTGGATGTTTTACAGGAAGATATGTGGTAAACCCCGTGACAAAAGAGGAAATTCCCGTGTATATTGCAAATTTTGTTCTTATGTACGGTACCGGTGTGGTGATGGCTTGTGCGCATGATCAAAGGGACTTTGAGTTTGCAAAAAAATATAATATTTCGCTTAGGTTTGTGATTTCCGAAAACGGAGAAAAAACCGATCCGAAAAATTTCGAGGGCGCTTATACCGGTGACGGTGTGCTTTTCGATTCGGGTGATTTTAGTGGTATGAACAATCGAGAAGCGCTTCCCAAAATGGTTTCTTTTATGGAGGGACTTGGCTTTGGCAGGGCTACCGTAAATTACAAACTTCGAGATTGGCTTCTTTCAAGGCAGAGATATTGGGGTGCGCCGATTCCGATTGTGTACTGCGATAAATGCGGAGAGGTGCCGGTGGAGGAATCTTCCTTGCCGGTTGAACTTCCGAGAAATGTTGATTTTAAGCCTACAGGAGATGGAATGTCGCCTCTTGCAAAGTGTAGTGATTTTGTGAATACAAAATGTCCGAAATGCGGAGGACCTGCCAAAAGAGAGGTGGATACAATGGATACATTCGTTTGTTCTTCATGGTATTATTTGAGGTATCCTTGCAGTAAGATGACGGATAAGCCATTCGATAAAGATGTTCTTAAAAAATGGATGCCTGTGGATTTATATATCGGAGGCCCCGAGCACGCTTGTATGCACTTAATTTATGCGCGTTTTGTGAACCGTGTGCTTTTCGATTTGGGACTTATTGACCACAAGGAACCGTTTAAAAAACTGATTCACCAAGGAATGATCACAAAAGATGGCGCAAAGATGAGTAAATCCAAGGGTAATACGGTAAGTCCCGATGAATTCGTGGCTAAGTACGGAAGCGATGTTCTTCGAATGTATTTGATGTTTATGGGGCCATATAGCGACGGAGGAGATTGGAGCGATAAGGGAATTGTGGGAATAAGCCGTTTTCAGGATAGGTTTTTTAGAGTGATTGCTGATGAAAAAGAAGTGGTGGATATGAACGAAATGCACAGAAGTCTTCATAAACTAATCAAGAAAGTGAGCGAAGATATTGAGTCTTTTCATTTCAACACAGCCATTTCCGCACTTATGGAATTTGTAAATTTGGCAATGAAAAACGGGCTTGATAGAGCCTCAAAAAAAGTACTTGTTCAACTAATCGCGCCTCTTGCTCCGCATCTTGCTGAAGAATGTTTTTCGCTTATTGGTGAGGAAAAGAGTGTATTTGAAAGTGTTTGGCCGAAGTTTGATAAAAAACTTATTGTTGAATCAAAAGTAAAACTTGGAGTACAGGTAAACGGAAAAGTGCGCGGTGAAATCGAGGTGGATATTGACGCTTCGAAGGAAGATGTACTTGAGTTGGCGAGGAGTCTTTCAAATGTGCAAAAGTATCTTGTACTTGGAGAAGTTGTAAAAGAAATTTTTGTTCCTGGAAAAGTTATCGGTTTTGTGGTGAAGGAAAAATAATATTGCATGTTGAAAGGGAGCGTCCGGAAAAAGGCCGCTCCCTTTTTTGTTGTTCTTTGGGATCGAGGACGATCTTGGCCTTGAGGGGCTAGACGAACTCGATGTCCAGGAGTTCTTGCAGATGAACCAGGGCCGCCAGAACCACGATGTAATCGTGGCTCGAGATTGAGTTCGTGTCTTGCATAATTACTGCCTTGTGCAAGTCCACTCTACTCGCTAATGATGAGTCGTTCTCTATATACTCGTTCTGGAGGTGATACGCCACCTCATAGTACGAAAAGTAGAGAATCTCTGCACTCATCCTCTCTTGGTCAACTTTAAGGGAGTCCTTCAAGATCTCCCACCAGAATACTTGCTCCTCTGCTGTCTCAGCAGACATGAATTTTATGAAAGTATCAGGGAAACTTTCATAAGCAACCACTTTGAGAATTCCCACCTTGACCTCCTTTTTTTCAGGGTGAGAGCGACTGTCAAAGAACTTAAACATTTTACAAGCTTCCGTGTTCTTGTCAACCGCCCAACTGAGTCTTAAAGTAATTTTTTACGTTAATGTTTTTTTGAGCAATTTTATTTTCAAATATTTTTTTCGCAACCTTTTAAATATTTGGTGTTATTGATAGTGTAAAGAAAAATATTTATCTAATTTATATGTTTCAAACAATCGCACTTAAAATCGTTTATTTCGGCCTTGTGAATCCCCTTTTGTGGTTTTCGGGTATTTTCTCACAAGAAGAAAAAACAAGTAGTTTTGATTTATCCGAAGAGGAACAAAAACAAATAATCGAGGAATTTAAGTTTAATAAAGAGGTCTTTGAGAAAATTTATAATGCATATTTTGAGATAATTTTCCGATTCCTTCTAAAAAGAAGCATGTCTTCCGAAATTGCCTACGATATTTTGGCCGATACATTTGAAAAAGCGTTTTTGAATTTCGATAAATTCAAATGGCAAGGATATTCGGTGAAGGTTTGGCTTTTTAGAATTGCGATAAACAGACTTAAAAATTATCGAAGATCCAAATTAAATAAAGAAATTCGACCACTTTCGGAAGTTCCCGAAGGTATGGAAGGTATGTATACCGATGTAAAAGATGAATTAAAATTTCTGGATGAGGCACTTTTTAATGATAACGAGCTATCAAAACTATCAGATGCAATAGAGACTTTAAGTCCAAGACATAAGGAAATTGTATCTTTATATTATTTTTCCGATATGTCTCAAAAGGAAATATCTTTATCCATAAATAAATCTGAGAGTGCGGTAAAAGCATCAATGCACCGTGCCATGGAAAATTTAAGAAGCATTTTAAATCCTAATTTATTATAAAATGAACAAAAATCGAAAAGTCGACAAACTCCCTGTCGAAAAAAGTAAAAGGTATCTTTGGGCTTACATAAGAGAAAAAGTGATGCATAAAAAATCCGGATTTTTTGCAAACTTTTTTACTCCACTTAGATTATCAATAACCGGAGCGATGGCACTACTTCTTATCGTTGCCATTGTGCTTAATCAAAATTTATCGTTTATAGAAATAATTAAGGGTACAGAAAATACCGCCTATGCAAATTTCACAATGGAGGCCGAGAAATCCGATTCACTCGGCGTTCTTAGCGATTCTTCCTTTATTTTAAAATCTGATGCGGATTTATCCGAAACGGTGGTCGCTGAAAATTTGAAAGTAAACCCGGAAACAAAACTTTCTGTCGAAAAAATTGCAGAAGGAGAATATAAAGTCTCTCCAGCTACGAGCCTTATGCCGAATACCGTTTATAATTTTAAAATCGCTTCGGCACTTAAAAATTTCAGTTTTTCCTATCAAATTAGGAATGAATTTATAGTGTCGTCCACAATTCCAGGTGATCAATCGGGATCTGTGCCTTTGGCAAGCGGAATTGAAATTAAATTTTCAAATGAGAATTTTGATATCAAAACTGCGGAAAGTTTTTTTGAAATCAGTCCGAGTGTAGTTGGAAGGTTTGAAAAACACGGAAAATCAATGGTATTTATTGCAAAAGGCGGGCTTAAACCTTCCACAATTTATACTGTTCGAGTAAAAAAAGGACTTCCACTTGTGGGAAGCGATATGACGCTTAAGGAAGAAAAAGTTTTTCAATTTGAAACAGAGGCAAAGGATTCGTCAAATCGGGATTATTTGTTTTTTAGCGCAGATAATTTCGAGACAAAAACCGGAGTTGATTTGGCTGTAGGTGTATACGGTGCAAACGATGAAACCGTTTCTTCAAAAATTGAGGTGTTTAAATTTGCAGATTCTTCCGCCTTTTTAGATGCCTTCAAAAAAATAAACGAGATTCCTTCCTGGTCTTATTCGTACAAACAAGCCTTTAGAACAGAAACAACCGGTCTTTCCAGCATGGGAGAGTATGAAGCTAAGGTAGATAAAATAAATTATTCGAATTACCTTTATGTTCCCGATTTAAAACTTAAAAAAGGGTTTTATCTTTTGGAAATTAAAGATGAAAATCGTTCGCAGGCCCTTGTGCAAGTGACGGATTTGGCTGTATATACAAATGTAACTCTTACCGATACTCTTTTTTGGGCGATCAATCTTGCCGATGGCATGCCTTCAAAAAACGCAGAGATCAAGTCTTTGGATATGGGAAAAGAAGGACGCACCGACGAAAACGGGGTATATAAATTTACCACCCCTGATGATTTTAAAGAAGACTATAAAGATGCTAAAGTGAAATTTTTCAAGGCAGATGACTCGCTTGGAAACGAAATATATTTAGCTTTAATGCCTATTTCGAGCGATTATCGATACTATGATTATAATGTTGTCGCTTCTTTTGATAAATCTATGTATTTGCCAAACGATAAAATGAATATATGGGGTTTTATCGAAAAGAAATCCGGTGAAAAAGTGCGAAGCCTTAATGTCGAGGTGAGATATAATTACGAGACAATTGCGGATAATTTTGAAATAAATGTAGAGAATGGTTTTTTCAAGAGCGATTATGTTCTTAAAAATGCGCCTATCGGTTCTTATAATATCGATTTTTACAACGGAGAAGATATCGTGGCTTCAAAATTTTTGGAAGTGACAAACTACATAAAACCGGCTTATGAAATCGTGGTGGAAAGCGATAGGAAAAATTATTTTGCCGGGGAAAATATGGATGTTGAAATTAGTGCAAGGTATTTTGATGGCACTCCCGTGTCGTACGGCGAAGTCGAATACACAAAAGATTACAGAAAAGAAAGTCAAAAAATTGCTCTTGATGAACTTGGAAAGGCAAAAATTACGCTTAAAGCTGATAAAAATAATTCGGATGAAAATTCAAAATATTTTTATATTAAAGATTACAACAATTACGAATTTTTCTCTCCAAAATCCGAAGAGACAAACATTTCCGGATCATTCAATGCAAATGTTTTCCGTTCAAAAGTGTATCTCACTGCAAAGAGTGAACATGAAAACAACATTGCTAAAATCGAGGTGCAAAGCAATTTTGTGGACTTGGACAAAGCGGATAAGGGAGGCGTTTTCGATTATTATTCTTTCAAAGGGGAACCTACCAAAAATCAGACAATAAACGGAAAAATTACGAAGATTCGTTTTGAAAAATATCAAACCGGAGAACATTATGATTTCATCAATAAAATCTCGGTTCCGGAATATTCATATACTCCGGTTGAGGAATTTTTGGAGAATTTTACGGTAAATAGCGATAGTGAGGGAAAGGCTTATTACGAATTTGAAACGCAGGAAGACGGTTATTATGAGGTGATTTTAACTACTTATGATTCAGATAATAATGTAAGTAAAGTTTCTACTCATGTGTATGGAAATTTTCATAATCCAAACTACGATTTTCTTAATATTAAATTTGAAAAAGCCGATAATGAAAATAATGAGGTTTTGTTTACTTTAAACGAAAAAGTGAAGGCATTTGTGAGTAACGGTGAGATTAAATTCGAACCCAAAAATGGAGGGAAATTTTTATTTATCGAAAGTATGAACGGAATAAAAAAGGCTTTTGTGTCGGACTCAGCTGAAATGAATACCGTTTTCAGCGAGGACAAACTTCCGGGTTTTTATATTTCGGCCGTGTATTTTGACGGAACTGAGATGCGACAGGTGTATTCTGCACGAGCAAATTTCAATAAAGATGAGAAAAAACTAAATATTGAAATGACTTCAGATAAAGAAAGTTATTTGCCCGGTGATGATGTAACTTTGTATTTCAAGGTGAAAGACGAGGATGGTAAGGGCGTGTCCGCGAATTTGAATGTGAACGCAATCGATGAGGCTTATTATAAAATCGCTTATGACAATGTCTCCGACCCATTGGACGACATATATTACAATTCGTTTGATGGTAGTCTATTTACTTATGTAAGCCATATTAATCCTTCCAATATGATGTTTGCAGTAAAGGAAGCCCGAGGTGGGTGCTTTACTGGAGATACTTTGATTACTATGGCTGATCTTTCCTTTAAAAAGATTTCCGAGGTTAAAATCGGCGATGAAATTTTGACTTTCAAAAATCCATATTCAATCGAAAAAGTGCCGGGGAAAGTGGTAAATACCGTAAGGCATTTGGTGGATTCTTACTATTTGATAAATGAAAACCTTGAAGTAACCGGAGAGCATATTGTGTTTGCCAATGGACAATTTGTGGAAGTAAGAAGCCTTTCCATTGGCGATGAAATGATGGGAAGCAATGGCGAAATTATCCCAATCACATCAATGAAAAAGATTTCCGGAAATATATATGTATACAATTTCGAGGTGCAAAAATACCATACTTATTTTGCAAACGGATACTTTGTTCACAATGACAAAGGAGGAGGCGGAGTACGAAGCGATTTCAAAGACAGCGCTTTGTCTACCACTACATCGTCCGATTTCTCCGGTAATGCAACTGTAAAATTCAAACTTCCCGACAATATCACTTCGTGGAGAGTTTCCACTAAAGCCGTTGATCTCGAATCGCTTTCGGCAGGAATTTCCTTTGATCCGATTGTTGTATCAAAGCCGATTTTTGTGGATGGGGTTTTAAACAGGCAATATTCAATCAAGGATAAGGCGGAAATTGTGCTTCGAGCCTTCGGTAAAGAATTAAACCAGGGTGATGAAATTGATTTTGAAGTTTCATCTGAAAAACTGGGGTTAAAAGACAAAATAAAAATTTCCGGTGAGGCTTTTAAGAATTCATATGTGAGCCTTCCGGAATTCAGTGTGAAAGGGCCTTTCGATATTACTTATACGGCTAAAAAAGGCGATTTAGCCGATAGCGTGAAAAGGACTTTCAATGTTGTGGGATCAAGGCTTTCAAAGACTTACTCCGAGATTACACCCAAAGTCTCACCTGAATATGTAATTCAAGCATCAGGGGATAGCGTGAATTCGATTGTTTTTTCAGATCTTAAAAACGGATTTCTCTACAATGAACTTAGCTCTCTATATTACACAGATGGCGATAGAATTGATCAGGCTGTGACAAAAAAAATGGCTGCTGATTTACTAAATAAGTATTTCGGAGAAAATTATTTTGTGGATGAAAGTATCGATCCGCTTTTATATCATGATAGGGTGGATGGTGGAATCGCTCTACTCCCCTATAGTTCTTCGGATCTTCAACTTTCGGCCTTAATGACGCTACTTTCACCAAATCCGGATTCATATTTTTCAAGGGAAGCGCTTTCAAAATATTTTTATAAATTTATGGATGACCCGAATTCGAATACGGAGCAAATTGTGTTTGCACTTAGCGGACTTTCGGGAATAAATGAGCCTGTGCTTTTGGCCGTTTCAAAAATGGCTTTTGATAAGGATCTTTCAATCGGTAATCGGCTTTTAATGGGGCTTTCTCTAGCAAAACTCGGAGATATGGAAAATGCAAACCGTGTATATCAAGATTTGAAAGGCTCGAAAAACTTGGAGGATCTCGATAATGCACTTTTGAGTATTCTTAGCGCTTATGTCGGGGATGATTCATATATGGATATCTGGAATAAAGTGTCCACGAAGGGCATTGATGACGATTTGATAAATATTTACAGGATTGGGCTTTCGGTATTTGGTCTTGAAAACGCAAAAAAATCCGATGCCACGATAGAAATATCTTACAAAGGAAAAACGGAAAAACTAGATTTCAAAAAACCATACGATATACACACTTTTGCGTTGGAAAAAGGAGAAAACATACTTGTAAAAACCGTGAAAGGAGATATCGCGATGACACGAGTATATGAAAAGGAAATTTTAGAAAAAGATTTTGTGTCGGATAAAGATTTCGAGATTTCCAGAAAATATTTTGTAAACGATAAAGAGACAAATATCTTTAAAGAAGGAGATATGGTGAGGGTGGAAATTTCTCTTAAGATGAATCGAGATTTCGAGAAAAACGGATTTGTGGTGACCGATATTTTACCTTCGGGACTTTATCCGGTGACTCAAAACCTATTTGGTCTTCCCTATTTGCCTTATGGATTTAGGAACGATGTGGTTTGGCCGTTTGCTGTTGATTTCCAGAAAGTGAAATTTTATATGGGTTATTTCAATCAGGAAAATAATAATATTCAAAAAGTTTCATACTTCGCCCGAGTCGTTGCACCGGGAAAATATTTTGCGGAACCCGTGAAAGCTGAGTCATGGTCGGCTCCATCGGTTTCGAGTATTTCCAAATCCGACTTCGTGGAAATTTCAAAAAAATAAATAGAACGCGGAAAGAAAAAAGCGCTCCTTTAAATGGGGGTGCTTTTTTCTTTGGCTATTTTTTTGTAGTGTTTGTTTCTGTTTAGACAACAGAAAATTCAAAACTAATGGCCTTTACCAAGCCATTTAAGTCGTTGTGGTGGGTCGAGTTTTTGGAGGGTCGAGATTTCGGATTTAATCTAAAATTGCGGAACAAAAAAGCGTATCGGAAATCCTCTCAAGTGAGGGGATCTCCGTCGCTAAATGGAGGCAACATGCCACTTGCAAAAAATGGTATCTACTTCATCCAACAACTAGACAATCCGAGACCTTATGGAAGAGAGATTGTGTTGAGAAATTCCGGATTTTCTCAACAAGAAGAAGTTTCTGAGCAAGAATGCTTATCTCAGTTGAGGACTACTTTGGAGTGTAAAGCCGAGGAGAAACAAACCAACGAAGACAGAGCAAAAGAAGCTTTTGAAAAGCAAAGAAAAAGAGAGCTTTATATGCAAGACATCTGACCGCATGAGTTTGGGAGCCGATTTTAAGGCTCCCTCTCAATCTTTTTTTTAGAAATATTATTCAGCGTTTTTTACTATGAATCAACTTAGCGATAAATGTTCAAAAAAATTTAAATATATTCCCTCATTAAAAATATATGAAAAAAAATTTGTTTATAAAATTTGAAGCTGGTTAGCTATACTTTATTTACGGTCCAATTTAAAATTCATTTGCTCATCGACAAAATCCCTATTCGGGTTTTCGAGGAGACGGGTTGTGCGTTCTTCCATTACTTTGGAAGGCTCGTCCACTTGGCTTATTGATGCGAAAAGATTTTTGGCTTTTTCGAAGTTTTTTTGCCTGTATTCATTAAGCGCCTGCGAATAAACGGAAAGAATATTTTGGAGATTTTGTGTTAATTCGTTTGATTTGCAAACGATTTCATAAAGTCGTGTGGGGAGTGTTTTACCGAGCATTATTGCGCTGTCGATTTCTCGAAGAACAATGTATTTTTTGAGCATCTCGAGATCCGTGTTGTTTTCGAAATTGGCTGCGATTATTTGAGTTTTGTATGTTTTGTTTACACTGCCTTCCATTCTTGATGCTGTATTTACAGTATCCCCCATCGCCGTGTAATCAAAACGGTTTACAGATCCTATATTTCCCACAATGGCCTCTCCAGTATTTATTCCGATGCGAAATTCTATAAGTGGAAGTCCTTCTTTTGCCCACTTTTCGTGAAGTTTTACGAGTATCTCCTTCATATCCAAGGCGCAAAGAAAGGCTTTAAGTACTTGATCTTTTTGTTCGAACGGAGCGCCGAAAAAGCCCATAATCGCATCCCCTTCGAATTTATCCACTGTCCCACCACGAGCTTTCACGATACTTTCCATCATTGTGAAATATTCGTTGAGTTGAGCCACCCATTTACCGATTTCCACTTTTTCACTTATTGAAGTGGAGTCTTTGATGTCCATAAAAAATACGGTGACAACTCGTTTTTCTCCGCCAAGCTTTACCATTTCGGGGTTTTTCACAATTTGCTCCACCAAATCGGCACTCACATACTTGGAAAAAGAGTTTTTAAGCTCCCTTCCCTGTTTGTCGGAGATGAAATAGCGGTAGGCGAAGGAGAATACATACGAAAAGAAAGCAATGAAGAGAATAGGTGTAAAAGGCAAAATAATCAATTTTTCGAAAAAGATTCTTGCTGAAAGATAATACAAAATTATAAAAGCAAGTATAATTAGTGTGGAAATACCGCTTGAGAATTTTAAGAAAAGTATTGTTAATAGTAGTCCAGTTAAAAGGCAAAATAAGTAATTATATTCTGGTGCTAGTTGTTTCAGTTCTTCATTACTTATCAAAGTTTGGACTTCATTGGCCCGAAACTCCACCCCAGGCATAAGAGTACCCTTACTTACAGGTGTGAAGAATTTGTCTTCCGTTAGTGCCGGATTTGTTAGGCCTATTAAAACAACTTTCCCGTCGAAGGATCCCTTTTCAAAGCGACCTTGAACTAAATCTACAAAAGAAATATTCGGAAATTCAAAAGGCTTGTGATAAAAATTGATAAACATTTTTCCTGACTTTTGTGTACTTTCATATTTATTTTCCGCATACAATTCGTATATTTTCACTCCAAAATCTAAATAATCTTCAAAAGAAGGAGTAATGTACCGGATTTGCCCAATTTCATCAGTTGATACATCTATAAAACCGAAATTTGATATTTCCTCAGAGTAAATATTCAACGGATATTCAACTTCGTTTTCTCCAAAAACTATAGGAAGCACTATTTTTCCCGAATTTTCTTTGAGACTGTTTTTGAAGTTTTGAACTTCCGGGGTTAGTGTTCCAGAGTATTTCTCTAAAAATTTATCCAAAAGCTCAGATTTGTCTTCGCCTTTGATTTTCTTTAGTTTCAATTCGTTGACTACTTCCAATGGTAAAAAATTTGTTTCCGCCTTAAAAAGTATATCAATGCCAATCACCTTTGCACCATCATTTGATATGTTTTCGATAGCTGTAGCCCAATAATTCTTCGACCACGTTGCAAAATTTCCAAGGCCTACCCCTGTTTTCTCAGTACTTTTTGAGTCTATTGAAACAATCACAACATCCGTAGCTTGGTTTTTTGTTGTATATACTGTGTTTTGTATAAGCAAATCGACTTGTTTTCCTATCGTAGAGAAACTTAAAATAGCAGAAAACACTAAGGAACCAACTACAATAGAAATTAATGGGATTAATTTTTCCGTTAATGCCGATTTCATAATTACCGTTAAATCTATTTATTATAGCATAATAAACGGCATTTAACCAGTTTTTATTTCTTTTACTTTTCTTTTAACTAGTAGTCTAAGAATTTTATTTTGAACTCCGACAATGATCACAATTAATAGTATACCTGATGGAAAAGGCGCTATTTCTTTTGAAAAATGTATGGGTTTTAATAGTCCTTCTGAGATGGAACATCCGGCATTCGTTGTTTCCATAGTATCATTTACTCTCAAATTCTCGTTTTCCATGACCTCCACACCCTCTTCTGAGTCCAAACAGTTTTCGTGAGGCAACTCAATTTTCACTTCACCCTCTTTGGTTGTAACCTTTCCTTCCTCATCCACATAAAATATGCCTCCTTTTTTTGCGCTTGCAATGGGAAACCCTTCCAGGTTTTGTATAAATATCTCTCCTTCTTCCACTGAAAATTTCATCAATTTATTACCGTTAATATCTACATCAACAATCGTCCACACTTTTGCAGAATCAGATTCTGCGTTTACAAACACAAAAACATTATTTGCACGAAGTTCAGTCAAAGGAAATACTCCATTAAGACCTTTTTCTAATGATAAATATCCCGCTCCTTCAAAAATATGAAAACTGGACTGTAAAGAATCTTTTCGATAATTTACTCTTACTCCGTCTTTGACAGGCATTAACTCTAAGAATGAGCTTGTGTCTTTTACAATGGTTCCATCTGGACTAATGGTCCCTTTTTGGGGAAAAATTAACTCCCTCAGTTGGCAAATGTTGTCGACCTCGGGATCATAAAGTCTTTCATCAATTTTATACCCTTCGATTTCCTTAACATCTCCCTGAGTATCAAAATCAGGGTCATCCACCAACCATGTTTCACAAACCAATACTTCACCCATTTTTTTAATTTAGAACTCAACTATTTAATATTTTTTAACACAAAAAGTCAATAATTATCTTGCCTAAAATCGTTTTTTTTGTTAGTTTATGTGTGTAATAAGAAATATTTATGAGAGAAAATCATGAAAATATAGGAGAAATTTTGATGGGAGGACGCATAGAGTCCGTTCCTGTAAAGAAAAACAAGATTGTTTCTTCTGTTCAAAATTTTGTGAAAAGTGGAGTTTTGTTTGTAGTGGCATCGTTTGCTCCTATTTCAGGATGTGAAGATGGAAGTTTCGATTCTGGAAGGTTTTCATCAGATATGACGCAAGGGGTAAAAGAAGCTGATGTGGAAACCGAACCAAACGAATTTCAGTTTCCGATTTTTATGACTTTAGGATCCGAGGGACTTTCAATGTCTGGTCTTACTGAAGAACCAATTACTATTTTAGTTCAGATATTTGATGGAAATAATGATCTCTTGGAACAGGAAGGATTTGTGTGTGATGGAGATTGTGAGTTGGATTCAATATTAATCCCTGATAATGCTGAAAGAGTTGAAGTTCTTTTAGAGTCGGTTAGTGGTGAAAATAAAGAGATTCGATCTTTCAATTATAGAGTAATGATGGAGGATTCTCCTACTGAAGCGCCTGGAATTTAATAAAGTTTGATTATTTTATCTATAAACGTTTTTTAGTTATATAAATGAAAAGGCTTTTTTCGCTTATGGATAAACTTTTCTTTTAAAGTCGACGTCCTCAGAAATAAATTTGGTAATATTTATGAATAGATTTCTGAAGATTAAAGAGAGATAATTCCTGCCGGCAGGAATTATTGAGGTCTTTTTGGGCTTAAAATAAATATCTTGGAAGAAAATATAAAACTATTTACAGATTTCCCATTAAGAAACAATTTACTGTATAAAGCAAATGTGACACGGGAGCAATGGCTTTATGATGCGGGGGAATAAAACATTAACAATCAATAACAAGCGTTTCGGTATTTTTAAAAGATAGCTTTTGTCCCATTTTGAAAATTCAAAAAAAAGGCCCGTGTTCTTTAGACGAGCCTTTTTCGTTTTATTATTGTTCTGATTTCTTTTTACCGGGTTTAATTGCTCCTACATATAAAAGGACAAGTAATAGCAAGATAGCTCCTGCGTGATTTGCTTTATTTGGATTCCTTACATTGCATCCGCAATCTTCTCCTCCTCCGTTTCCGGATTCGGCTACTTCAGCTCCAATATCTTCTCCTTGATCAAGAATGTTTTCTACTACTTCGATTATCGGTTGGTCCGCCACAAGAGCATCAAACACTTTTTTGCTTACTCTATATTCAGTTGTGAACTTTTCAGGTGTGTCCGGAAGGTCGAAGGTTCTTCCATCATCCTTATTTTCTAAATACGCCCACCATGTACTCTGTATCGACTCAAGGACCATTACCAAATCTTCTCCATCCTCATATGCATAAGAGTTTTCTTTGCTCCCTTCTGATCCGGTTCTTAAGCAAATATTGTTATTACATAATTTTCCAATCAAATTGTGACCACTCTTTGAAATACTGTATCCAATACCTGGAAGTTTGTTTATATTTGCAGATTTGAAACCTTTCGAGGTAATGTCTTTTATTTCAAGCATTATGTCTAAAGTCTTATCTCCTTCCCTTAGAATTGCACTTAAATTCCATGGTGTATCTTTTCCTTCTTCGGTTCCAAGTAATCTACAAAGCTCCTGTCCGCTTCCGCTATATATGACATTGTAGCCCGTTACAGGATCGAACTCGCAATGGGTGATATCACAATCGCCTTCTGCTACGCTTATTACTAAGCGTACGTTATCAAGACATTCTTGAGATATTTGTTTACAGTCTTGTGGGCAGTTTGTTGTTGTTTCACCTGGATCGCATGTGCCGTTGTTGTTACAGGCTGGTTCTGGGCAATCTCCCGGGCAGTTTGCTGTCGTTTCTCCTGCTCCACAGGTGCCGTCGTTGTTACAGACTTGGTCGGGTGTGGTGTCTTCGACGACGTCAGGGGTAGTTTCTTCAATTATTTCGGCGAAATCGGTCAAGTCTTCGACGACGTCAGGGGGAGTCGTGTCGGACTCATCGTTTGGTATATCTTCGATGACGTCGGCATCTGGGTCGGGATCGGTGTCTGGAATTTGCGCTACACATACAGTTCCGGAAAGTTCGTAGCCGGGTTTACAATCGTCGCAATTCGTATTGCAATTTTCATCATCGCAGGCTTCATTGCCTGTCACATTGCGGTCGCCACAATTATTATTAAATTCAATCATCCTTGGCGCTGTGCGTGTTTCGTATAACAAGTATGTTTTATTTGATACAGGATCATAAAGAATACTCGGTTTTGTGCCTTCGACAGGATTACCACTTGCATCGCCAAAATATGTAAGATTTGTTAAGTTGGCTAAATCTTCTTTTGTATCGGCTTTTACTAACAAATTTAAACCTGTTCCAGAATCATAGACTGAGCCTATCTGTGCTCCACCTGTCGGGTCTTGAACCGGTGTTCCATTGTCTGCGTCAATAAAGGTGTTTTCGACATATACACAATTCACTTTATCAAGCTTCCAAACGGAATTTCCACCCATAGTATAGACATCACCATTGTTGTCCATCCTGGGATTCTCTAGACCTCCTATTGTCCCATTATTTTGACAATAAGGTGCTTTGTTTGTAAGAGTAACTGTGTCACCGGAAACAATAAAATCGTATTGTTGGATATTTTCTTGAGTCCAGTTTTCACCTGGAAGAACCAATTTGTTTCGTATATGGTCATACAATATATCTGCGGGTCTCAAATTGTCGGTTCCTGCTAACTGTTTTTGTTGCAATGGGGTCTTTAGACCTTCAGGTGTATCGGCAAGAACATAATTGATAGTCCCATCGGTTTTGGGAAAAAATACAATGGTTTTCCCACTAATGGGGTCGAGCACTGGGACAAAAGATACATCACTTAATGTTGCCCAAGGTATATTTATTGCGGAGTTTTCCAAATGTTCGACATTTTGATTACTTAGTGGTTGATTTTGCTTTTGATATTGTGCGTTCTTCTTGTGATCTATGCTTTCGTTTTGGCACGCGGTTGAACTATTTAATGCAAGTACAAAAAAAACTGCTTTTGATGTTTTGCCGGCAAATCGATTTATTGTGGATAAAATTCCCTTTGGGCCAAATTTTTCGAAAAACGACTTTTTTGACGTTTTTTCCTTATTTTGTGGCTTATTAATGTTATTCATATTTTATGGTTAAAGATTATAATTTTCACATAACGTGCGTAATTTGTCAATGCTTAATTTTGTATTGCAAAATCTATTAAGGCTCCACTTACACTCTGTTCTATTATTGAACTGGATGAATTGCCGTTGTAAATTATGTTGTTTTCAATTTTTGCTTTTGGATTTGAAATGGGTGAGGGGGTCAGAAATTGGTATTCCAAATACGGGATGCTTTTTTGTTCGATATCATAAAGTGATTTGTTCAAAAATAAATTAAAATTAGGTAATGAAACGTTCAACAACTGTTTGAACAAGAAATCCTCAGAATAACTTATTGTACTTAAAGACTTTGATGAACCCATTGAGTCTGAGATGAGGACAATGAAATTATTTGTTCGCCTAAGGTTTAGTAGAAATTCGTGTATAGAAGAAGATGTGTTCAAGTCAACTGAGCCATCTGGTTTTAATTTTAACCATGGAAGTAATCCGCATTCTTGGTTTGTGCCTTCGATTAGACAGGTGCCTGTGATTTGCCATTGGAGGACTATGTCGTTTTCAGAGTAATTTTCCCCTGTATAAAGCTCATACCTTTCACTACACTCATCCGTATTTTCATTCCATGCTTTGCAAGGGGTTCGTACCCTTAGAATAAAATGCGTCGTAATTGAAGGATCATTACTAAAATCCACTACATTGCCATCATCGTCTGTATAATAAAGCGGTATGACCACCCTATCTGTGGCGGTGCTTCCAAAGCTTAATCTATTCCAGTTGCATTCGTGATCCAAATCGGCCCCGGTGCCGGTGGGTGTGTACAAATCGCAATCACGGCTTAAATCATTTTTTACAGGCATCCATTCCCTATCTCCTGCTGTGCCTTCTCCGAGGGCTGGTACGGTATAGCAAGTTCCGCCGGGCATATAGGTGCAAGAGGTCACCGGTGTTTCGTTTCTGCCCTTGATTTCGGCGTCGATGACGATTTCGTCATCACTAAAAGAGCCTTCTTTGCAAAGCGGGTCTTGGTTTCCATCAATCGTGCAGGGGTTTATCACTTTTAAGAAGTTTTCTCTGCAAAATGTTTTATATTCTTCAGGATTTTCTTTCGAAAGATCACCTCCGCTAAATTCGCAGTGCGCCTTGAAATTATAGCCGGGGCCTTTTTCGTCCATTAGTTGTTGAAGACGGCCGATTACACTCTTTGACACATTTTTCGCCTTAGAATAATTCAAAGTATTCCTTATGTTCTGAAGTCGATCGATGTTTGCCCGTTGAACGGATAGCCCGGTAATCACTAAAATCGCGAAAATCATCATCGCAACGATGGAAATAAAGCCTCCCGGATTTTTGTTTTTTAAATTTTTCATATTAATTTTACACTTTGATATTACAAAAAATCTCGCATTCTGTAAAACAAATCGAGGTAAATGCCCTAAAAAAATTAAAAAAATCTTTATAATTTTTCGACTATCTTTTCAAGAAGCTTGTCCAAATTTAAAAATTTCTCTGCGGAGACGAAAACGGGGCTAAATTTAGCGTATTTCTCCGAAAGACGGCTCACCAATTCTTTTGTGTCCGGACAGTCGGGATTATCGTAATTGTGCCAGCCCAAAAGTTTTGCCGTATGCACGCCCGCCGGAAGAATGCCCTGAAAGCGTTCGTCCTTGGGAGGAGGCGGAATTAAGTCCGTGTAATCAAGTAAATCGATTTTATTGAAAACATAAATTTTCTTTTTATCGCTCATTCCAAGCTCTGCCACAATCTCCTCAACAATGTCTATTTTAAGCTCAAATTCCGGATCCGTAAGGTCGATTACATGAAGAATTATGTCGGATTCGAGTGTTTCCGCCAAAGTGGACTTGAAGGCTTCTATAAGGCTTGGAGGCAAATCTCGGATAAATCCGATTGTATCCGAAAGCAAAAATTGTTTGCCCGGCCTGTATACGCCATCCGATGAGTCTCCGGGAATGTAGATTTTGCCTGTCGTGGTGTCCAGTGTGGCGAAAAGTTCGTCTGCGCTATACACTTTTTTTGCCGTCATTGCATTGAGTAAAGCCGATTTTCCCGCATTGGTATATCCGATTATAGCAATCGTTTTAAGATCGTTTTTCTTTCGCCTGTCACGGTGTCCTTTTTTTACCAAATCGTAGTGTTTGAGTTTTTCAAGCACGCTTTGCTCCTGACGACGAAGGTGCCTTTTCATAAGCTCGATATTGGATTCACCCTGTCCCGAGCGCACTCCAATTCCTCCCACCTGTTGCATAAGGCTTTCACCAAGTCCGAAAATTCGGGGACCGAAATGACGAAGACTTGCCAATTTTACTTGGAGTTTCGCCTCGGTGGTGTGTGCGTGTTTTTCAAAAATTTTCAAAATTAGGTCTACCCTATCCCAAACTTTAAGCTCGCACTCAAGTTTATTTTCCTTAAAATATTCCTTAAACGCTTCTTCAAGATTATAGACCTGTCCGGGTTTTAAAATATTGTTTACAATGAGCAAATCGGCATTTTCCTCTGTAGCGAGTTTTGTAAGTTCTTCGAGTTTTCCTTTGCCGATGAAGGTTTTATATGTTCGCATACTTTTTTTCTGTATCACTTTGACCACAACAAGCCCTCCGAATGTCTTTACCAAGCTTTCAAGCTCTTCAAGTCTTTTTTCGGCTAGTCGACGGCTTAGTTCGTGGGGTATTATGTCGATAATGATCGTTCTCGGTTTGTTCATTTTTAGGCTGTTTAATCGGGTTTCAATTATATAGATAAGTAATTCAAATGCAAAATTTAAAAGAATATATCGAATCGAAAGACAGAAAAGCTCTTAAAACGAATTTTATTTTTTATCTTTTTAGCGGATTTTTCGCTTTCGCTCTTTTTAATCCGTTTTTTCAAAAATATGATTACGGGGCAGGTCTTCCTGTAGTGATGCTTTTTTCTTTCGTACTAATAGCTATTTTTGTGTCCGAATTTTTTGAGAAAAGGGAAAACGGATATATCGAAAAGGCATTTATTTTGATTTTCGCAGTTTCGTTGATCGTGTCTTTTCATTTTTCGCAAACTAAGAATTTGAGTTTTCCTGAGACCTTGGCTTTTATAAGCGTCATTCCGTTTTATATTTTTTTTGCACATAAGAGGCTTTATTTTCGAGATAATCTTATGAAAATGCTCGGCGTTTTCGGATTTCTTTCCGTTGCGCTCGGATATGTGCTGTATTTTTTGCTTGATCCGACAAGGATGACCGGACCTTTCTTCAATGTGCTTTATCATGCGAATTTTTGGCCAAACGCTTTCGGGACTTTTCTGCTTATGATTTGGCCCGTGTATTTGTGGATTTATCGCGGAAAGTGGAATTTTATGGCTATATTGACATTTTCTTTTGTTTTAAGCGGACTTCTTCTCACATTTTCAAGAGGTGCGCTTATCGCTTTTTTCGGACAAGTGCTACTTTTGGCACTTTTTCATTTGCGTAAAATTAAAGGAAAAACTCTTTTGACTACCTTTTCCATTGCTCTTCTTAGCCTTTCGTTTTTTGCTTTTTCAAATTTTGCGAGAGGGATTTCGCATATTACGATCGATGTGGGAGAAAGGATTTCGTTTCAAAACAATGAAGTTCTTACTTCCGGACAAGAAAGAACGGATTTTTGGAAGGGCGCCATCGAGCTTATTAAAAAGGAGCCTTTGACGGGATATGGTTCTTTTAGCTTTAGGTACGCATTTAATCCGATTCAGAAGATTTTTCTGGGCGCAAGTGATCATCCGCACAATGTGTTTCTTAAGCTCGGGGCGGAAAATGGAGTAATTGCGATGGGGTCATTTCTTGCGCTATTTTTAAGTGTATTGTTCGTTTACATTTTCAGACTTAAAAAGATTTCGGAGGAAGACAGGGCTTTTTCTGTTGTGCCGTTTTTGGCTGTAGGCGGCTCTATTGCCCACTCACTGATTGATTATAATTATAATTTTTTTCAAAACCTTTTACTGCTTTTTCTTATGCTTGCCATTCTTCGAAGCAGTGTGGTTTTGCACGATGAAAGACCGAAGAAAGCCATTTTTGCCGGCGTGTTTTCCGTTTTAATTTTGCTTATTTGTATTTATCAAGGTGCGATTATTTTTCTATCGAGTACGGGAATTTTTCCACAAGCAGATGAATATTCGCTGTATGTTCGCTATAAGTATTTGGATGAAGCGGATAGATTTGTCAACGAGGGCAAATTCGATTTGGCTATGGAGGCTATTGAAAAAGAGCTTTCTTTAAACAAAATGGACTCAAAGGCATATTATTTAAAAGGTGTGATTTTGTGCGATAAAAACTACTCCGGGTATTCTTTAGAGGCTTGCGAGGAGGCTTATGCCACCGCCCTTAAGCTTAATCCGAAAAACGATGTGACTTACTACCGCGAATATCTTCGTGTTCTTGAACAGACAAAGTCTCCAAAACTTTCTGATTTCCAAAAGGAGTGTCTTGATTTGTTTAATCTGTATTTCGGATACACAAAGTATAATGTGCATTTTACGTCTTATACTCCTCAGGTGGAAGCGGCAGCCGATATTGCGGATATGCTAATTCCCTATCTCGATAAGGAAAAGGCTAAGGCGGTTCGCGAAAAAAAGGTGCTGATGCTTCAGTATGCAAAGGAACATCGCGGTGGAAAGACTTTTTAATGGCAAACCGCGTGAAAATTTGATACAATTATATGATAGTAAATTTTTAAGAAAAATGTTTACATTTCTTCAAAAAAAACCCCTGATGAAACAAGTGTATGCCTACACTATTTTTACAGTCTCGGCCCTTTTGATTATATATGCGGCAATAGGTTCACTAATTCTAATTTTTAATATTCTTTTTGGGGTTCAGGCTTTTTCAAGTGAGGCGAATTATTACGCTTGCAAATATCAGAGCAATGGAGAAATGATTGATCCGGAATTTGGGAATGTGGATGAGATTACTATGAGTAAGTTGGAAATCGAAGAGCGGCTTAAACAATGTAAAGCCGAAGAGGAAGCTTCTAGAAAAGCTGACGCAATCAATGATCTAAAACGAAAAGGCGTAATCTACCTTTCAATTCTTCTAGTTGCGGTGCCGGTGTATGTGTTTCATTATAGGATGATTAGGAGGGCTTAATCTTTTAGTATTTGCGGTCTTTTTTGGCTTTTTGTTTGTAATATTTTACAAAAGGCGGTATTGTTTTGTGGCAAATATTTAATATTTCAATGTATGAGTAAAAAATTATTTTCTTTTCTGATTGTTTCGTTGATTTCTTTGGCTTCGTTTACCACTTCGGCTTTTGCTGTGTCGACCGATCTTGAGATTTTGTCCTTGACCTTAAATCCAAGCTCGAATTTCGATCCTTCGGATAAGGGTTTAAATCAACTTTTGGCTATTTCCTACGCAGTATCCCCCACTCCAGATAGCGTAAATGTGAGAATTCTCAATTCCAAAAACGATGAAATTAAGAACCTTTCGGCTTCGGGCGGTGCAACTCTTCCCCTATACGACGGTGAATATGCAGGCGAAATTATCGAACCGGGCACTTATTATGTGGACTTTACCGCTTACAAATCCGGTTATTCTTCGGTGAACAGAAAACTTCCTTTTTCCGCTTACTACTCAAATTCAAACAAAGCTTCTATCAACAATTTATCGCTTTCAGACTCGAGTTTTGATCCGGATTTTGGAGATACCACGATTTCTTTCACAAACTCAAAAGAGGCTGATATTACGGTAAAAGTGTTGGACTATGCCGGATATACTGTGAAGACTTTTTATGGATATAACGGAGCGACTTTTCCGGCTTCGGAGACGCATAGTATCGTATGGACTGGTACAAACGACTCGGGAAACGATCTTGGAAATGGAAATTACACCGTGAAAATAATTGCTAGAAATGACTACGGTGTATCCGTTGAAGAGAGAAGTGTGACCCTGACGGATAACGGAATCTTCCCTTCTTCAAATGTTCACATTAGCAATATTTCGCTTAGACCCTCCACTTTTAATCCGGCTGAAGACGATGACATCACAATCCGATTCGATGTTCTCAAAGATCTTGATGAACTTCAAATTGTGGCTGTACGAGGCGACACCGAAATTGAGATTTTCGATGAAAGCGGGATGGATGAAGATGACGACATAGAGGTGAATTGGGACGGCACAGATGAAGATGGCGATAGCTTGGAGGAAGGCACTTGGAGGCTTGAGTTCCGTTCAGAGCTCGATTCACTTGAGCTTGTATGCGGACGCACAATCGTATTCGAGTATGACAAGCCGGAAATTGACGATTTTTATCTTTCAAAAGCCACTTTTGACAATGATATCGGGGAGTTTACTTATGTGATTTTTAGAATTGATGCGGATAGTTTGGTGGATATTGATGTACTTGAGGACGGCGATGAGGAGGAAAATATTACAGAGGAGTTTTCGGCTTCAAAAGATGAGTGGTATGCACTCTCTTTTGATGGAGCTGGATTTGATTATGATGACGATTTGACGATTCGAATCAAGGCCTACAACGAGGCTAGTGAAAGCGTATATTCTTCAAAGACTATTCGTGTGGATTTGGCCGAAGAAAGAAGCAGTTCTTCAAAATCAAATATCACGGAGGACTATATTTCACCGGTTCTTAGCGATGGAACCGATACACTTGAACTTTACTATGATATCGAGGACGAGGCTGATGTGGTTATTTCGCTGTATAAAGGCTCAAACGCTTCGGGCACAAAAGTAAACGAACTTGTGAATGTGAAGGACCAAAAGGCCGGAAATCATAAGGTGAGTTTTCTCCCTGAGACTTCAAGCGGAAGCAAACTTTCAAAAGGAGTTTATACTTATAAGATTACCTCAAAAACTACAAATACTGATACCGAAACCGGGCTTTTTGTACTTGGTACAGTCGGAGAATTCGATAGTGCGGGTGGTTCCACTTCCGATGACGATGATGATAGATATGATGGAAAGGTGGCGCCTGGAGTAATCATAGACGGTAATTATAATGGAAATAACGGAGGTGAAGATTGCGGTTTTTCGGATGTATATGAGGGATCAAAATACTGTGAGGCGATACTTTGGGCTAAGGAAAACGGTGTGTTTTCCGGTTATTCCGATGGAACTTTTAGGCCTTATGCACCTATAAATAGAGTGGAATTACTTAAAACGATTATAGAATCGAATGGTTTTTATGTATCAAACGATAATAGCGGAAATGCAGGATTTACCGATGTGGCTTCAGGAAGCTGGTATATAAGATATCTGAAAAGCGGAGCTTCTCTTGGAATTTTCAACGGTGACGGAGGCAAAGCTTTGGCTCGCCCCGGAGACAGCGTAAATAGAGTGGAAGCTTTAAAAATGGCACTTGAAGCGAGAAGAATTTTAAGTGGAGAAACCGTATCATATTGCAGTGCTCCATATAATGATGTATCAAGCAATTCTTGGTATACAAATTATGTCTGCGAGTCAAAAAACCTCCGACTTTTCGAGGCTTTCGGAAACTTTTTTTATCCGTCAAATTCGGCTTTAAGAGGCGAAGTCGCATATATGTTATATAGGCTTAGATAAAAATACTTGACAAATATGCATCTATCAGTATAATGCATACTCTGTTTAAAGTTTTTATCAAATAACATATAAAAAATATGATGAAAAAACTACTTTCACTACTCGTTGCGGTATCGATGCTTTCAAGCACGGCTGCATACGCTGTAGGAATCGCTGATGGCGGATCCGGTTCTGTTACGGACTATATCTCTAGTCTTACAGTTTCCAGAGAAACCGTTAATCCGGCTCAAAATTTGAGCACAACTGTAAATGTAAGCCTTGCAAACACGGCTTCTATTTATGTGTATGTTCTCAATGCGTCCTTCGATGTTGTTACAACATTAAAGACAAACGGAATTTTGACTCCAGGCACATACTCGTATGAATGGAACGGAACAGTTTCAAACATCGCGGGTGGCACAGCTCTTTCCGATGGCACTTATACTATAAGAGCTTTCGCCTACTCCACAGTAGACGGATCCGTTGTAGATTATGCTTATCAAAGAGTAACACTCGACAACGAGGGACTTATTCCTCCTGTTGCAACTCTTGATTTGTCAGGTCTTACAGTTTCACCTTCTTCTTTTGTTGCAGGTCAAGATACCGGTTCAACAATCACTTTCAATGTAAACCAAGCGGCTTATGTTGATGTTGAAGTTAGAAGCGGTTCTACGGTTGTAAAACAATTTGCAAACTATAACGGTTCAACACTTTTATCAAACACATCTTATTCAATGGTGTGGGATGGTAAAAACGATAGCGGTTCATATGTTTCAAACGGAACATATACAGTGTACGCTTCAGCTACAAATTCAAACGGAACAGACAGCATGACTGCTTCTGTTACAGTTGGTTCTACAAGCACAAGCTCCGATTTGATCAAAAATTTCACACTTAATCCTTCTTCAAACTGGGATCCTTCAGAGGATGACGAACTTGAAATCGAATTTGAACTTACAGACGATGTTGAAGACTTAACAGTTGTTGCAAAGAAAGGTTCAAAAACAGTCGAAATTATCGACGAGGAAGATGCAAGCGAAGATGACTACTCTGAAACATGGGATGGTACAGATGATGATGGTGATGACGTTGAAACAGGTACATGGGAAATTCGAATCACTGCTGACGATGAAACCGTTTCTAGATATATCGATATTGTAAGAGAAAAACCGGAAATCACAGAAGCTTTTGTAACAAAAACATCAATCGATAATGAAATCGGTGAAGTTACAAACCTTGTATTTAAGGTTGATAGCGATGCTGTTGTGACTGTTGAGCTTTATGACGGTTCAAAAAGACTTTCAAAACTTCTTGAAGACGAAGATGTCGTGAAAAATAAATGGTACAGTGTCGAATGGGATGGAACAGATGAAGGCGACGAAGTGGATGAGGGTTCTTACACTCTTAAAATCACAGCTGAAAACGAAGTGGACGATGATATCTATGATACTGAGTCTGTAAACGTTACAGTTGATGAAGATACAACTTCAAGCTCAAAATCAAATATTACAAACGACTATACAGCTCCAGTTGTCTTTGATGACAAGGAAGGTGAATATTTGACAGTAAAATATTGTATTGATGAAGACGCTGAAGTTTTCTTGGCTATCTACAAAGGTATGTCTGCAAGCGGCTCAACAGAAATCGAACTTATGGACTACGTCGATCAAAACGATGGATGCCATGAAGTAAAATGGAATGTTGAAGACGATAACGATAAAGCTCTTAAAGACGGTGTATATTCTTACAAACTCATCACAAGTGTTGATGGTAAGAAAGAAACCGAGACAGGCAGATTCGTTGTAGGAAATGCAGGAAATTCAAGCGATGATGATGATGATGACGACGATAATGATGATGTTCAACCGGTAAAATGTGGTAGTACTTATTACGATGTGACAGGTGTTTCACCTGAAATGTGTGAGGCTATTACATGGACTACAAACGAAGGTATCTTCTCGGGTTATTCCGATGGATCTTTCAGACCTTACCAAAACATCAACAGAGCTGAAACTCTTAAAGTTGTATTTGAAGCTTTCAGAGATAAAGTAGCGCTTCTTCCGGCAAACGGTTCTACACTTGGATTTAAAGATGTAAACCCGGATGGCTGGTATATGACTTATGCAAGAACAGCTAAGTTCTACGGAATGTTGCATGGATATATCAATGAGACTGAGGCTAGATTTTCAAACAACATCAACAGAGCTGAATTCCTAAAATTCGCTCTTGAAGCAAGCGACGCTTTCACGGCATGGGAAATCCCGGGCTTTGAGACAACAAGCTATGCCGATGTAAGTGATACTACTCCGTCTTGGTACCATGACTACGCTGGAGTTGCAGATACATACAACCTTTACAACACATACTATGATGTTGAAAGCGGAAGAGTATTCTTAAGACCTGGCCAATTGGTACAAAGAGGTGAAGTTGCACTTCTACTCTACAGAATGTATTTAAACGGTTTACTTAACTAATATGAATGTGAGCGCGGGTGTGTAAGAGGGGTGCCTAAAAGTCCCGGCCCGGCGCAAATAGATACAAGTACGGAAGACATTTTTCATAGGAATGAGGGGGAAAAGCCGACTTCGAAAGGGGTCGGTTTTTTCTTTCCAAATTTTTTTGCGTCAGCAAAAAATTTATGCATCGGCTTTTGCGTTAATTTGGGCTGGAAAGTCGAATTAAATACCGGGCTATTTTTAGGTCTTCGGATAAAATTTTTTTAATTATTATTATGTGGTTATTTGTCAATTTTAACTTGACTAATTTGCGTTTTTTGTTCAGAATGCACTCTGCCGTGAATTTCGCTTTGTTTGTGTGTGCTCCATTAAGGGCGCATTCAAACTCGAGATTCATTGGTTGGACTTTGACAACACACTTCAAAAAACAACAACTGCGCTCTTATAGCGATTATTCGCTTGAGGCGCTAAAGATATGGCTTGGTGCTTTGGTGAGACAACGGTGCTCTTACACGGGGGAAATACTCCCCCAAGGAGAAGGACATGCGAAAGGGTTTGTTGGTGGCGATGGGATTGGTGCTCAGCCTGATGGCTGGGTGCCTAGAAAATCAACCGGAAGTTTACGAGGAATCCAAAAGCAATGTGGGCGCGTACACCGAGGATGGGGAGATAATTATCCCCTGTACGGTTCCAAAGGAGGGGTGGGAGTTCGTTTGTGAGAACCCCGAATGCTGGAAGAGTACCTTCTGTTGCGTAGTAGATGGGTTTTGTGATTCAAGTGGGACGGAAAATAAAGACACTTGTCCCGCCGACTGTGACCCAGGGCCTATCTGCGGTGATGGTACCTGCGCTGAAGGCGAGACAGTTACAAATTGTCCCGCCGACTGTAACCCAGGGCCTATCTGCGGTGATGGTACCTGCGCTGAAGGCGAGACAGTTACAAATTGTCCCGCCGACTGTAACCCAGGGCCTGTCTGCGGTGATGGTACCTGCGCTGAAGGCGAGACAGTTACAAATTGTCCCGCCGACTGT
>JAVEWJ010000003.1:63042-158733 GCA_034004605.1 Candidatus Altimarinota bacterium
CGGTGATGGTACCTGCGCTGAAGGCGAGACAGTTACAAATTGTCCCGCCGACTGTAACCCAGGGCCTGTCTGCGGTGATGGTACCTGCGCTGAAGGCGAGACAGTTACAAATTGTCCCGCCGACTGTGACCCAGGGCCTATCTGCGGTGATGGTACCTGCGCTGAAGGCGAGACAGTTACAAATTGTCCCGCCGACTGTAACGAGGGGTCGTTCGAAGGCCTTTGCAAAGACGGCATCGACAACGACTTAAATGGCTATGCCGATGGATACGATGCGGCCTGCTGGGCCGAGAAAGTTGCAGAGTTCAAGCTCTGCAGGAAAGATCCCGGCTCGGGATTTTTGAGGACAGTCAAGCATGTCCAGTTCGAATGCCCAAACGCGGTGGGTTACACAGAATTCACTGTTGACGACTGGGTTAACCCCGTCACTGGAACTCAGTTCGATTGCTTGACTTTCTACACGCTCGGCTCTGAGTTCAAAAACGGTACCAACGTAGGGTGCAAATATTGGATTGAGAGTGACGGGTATAGTATCTCCACCAGGCAAAAGATGAGCTGGTATCCTGCAGACGTGTCCATGGAGCCTGAGCTACTTGGGCCCATGAATGAGTCGGGGAAAGTTTGCTTGAACGGTTATACTGGTCCGGCGACGCTCCCCTACTTCACCCCTACCCCTGGCAACTTCGAATGGACCCAGGGAGTTCTCGGAGGATGCAACTTCTGGTAGTGACTGGTGGGAGTGCGGATAAAATGCCACGAAAGTGGCCGGACGGATGACCGAATCATCCACACATTGAAGTGTGTCAAAGAAATCAGGGCCCCCGTGAAAACGGGGGCCCTTTTTCGTAGGTATTAAATGTTTTTTTATTTTTAATTTTTATGAACAATTTATTTGTTCGGCAAATATTGGTTTTTATTTTAAGAAAATTTTTTTAATTTTTTTAAAGAGAATTATTGTTTTGAAACAATTTTCATTAACTCGCAAAGGCGATCCGGGAGTGATGGCTTGTAGGCGAGGTTTTTTATGATTTTTAAAAATATTGTGTAAGGATTTGGATACATAAATTTTTGCTTCGCAAAAATGAGTAATTGATAAAGCATTTCGAAATGACTCGAAGACAAAAATTTTTGCTTCGCAAAAATTAGCTAAAAGGCCCTCAGAGATATGAGAGCCTTTTGTTTTCATTGTGTCGCCCTCCGGAGAAAGTTTTTAAGGCTTTCCCGGAGAGCTGACTAGTCGGGTGGAGGAGAATCCCAGATTTCCCCGGAGTACCGCAGGGACAAGTTAGGGTATACTGCAGGACCAAGCGTTTCTCGAATATCCGCGTTGTGGTATCCGGTTCCCATTACGGAGCCGGAAACTCCAAGCAGAAGTTCGAGCCCACTGCTGAAATTGAAGAGAAGATCCCCTTCAACATTCAGCTGGGCCCACATCCCGTCCTCGTAGTACCGGCCTTGGGCAAGATAGCCCTTGAGTCCGGCACGAAGCCCGAACCAGTCTACGGGGTAGTAAGCCCCGAAGAATCCGGCCGAGCCGGCGAGCGGCGTTGTCCGGTGGTCTAGTCCGGAGTCCGGCCTCCAGAAGCCGAATCCCAGTTCAGCATAGATGGATGTCTCCCTCCAGATGACCGGAATTTCGACTCCAGCGACCAGCGTCCAGAAGGAAGCCAAGTTGGTCGTCGAAGTGCTCATCGCCCCCTCGATCCCAGCTTTGACGCGGAGAAGGAAGTCTCGAGTCTCGTCGGCAGTAGTCTCCTCGGTGGTGTTTGAGGTCGCCGTCAGAGACGACTCCCCCAGCACAGTTTGTTGAGCCATGGCATCAGTTGACGCAAGAAGCGCCAAGCCAATGCCGAAAGAAGCCACCAGTGACATCTTACTCATGTGTTTCTCCCGTTTTTGAATGATCAAAGGTAGTTTTCCACCTCGAATGCGATTTTATACTTTAAATTAGTGATTTGTCAAGATTGTATTGACAAAATTAAGTTTAAATGTAGTATTTAATTACTGCAAATTAGCAGTAATCGAAACTTAAAAACACAGGGAGGTCTAAGGTGAGAGGATATTTGGTTCTCGTTGTCTCCTTCGTTCTCTTCGCACTCGCCCTTGCGGGCTGTGCTTTTGAGGACGAAGGTCGTGTGCCCCTCGAAGGGGGGCAGTGCGCGACACAATTCGGGACGATTTCGGTCGTCCCCAAAAATATGGAGGAACCTAGCTGGTACCGGATTGATGATGCCTGCACGGACTCCCAAGTCCTTGAAGGCAGCTGCCCCGAGCCGTGGACGCTCATCGATAAGAAGATAATATTCGGTGGCGTCTGCTTCTCGGACGATCACCACGCGATTGTATCGATGATGCTTCCGCAAGGGGTCACGATTGAGGCGGAAGACCCCGTCTTAGTCGAGTTCTATTCGTTCTACTCCGATCCTGAGATAGCCTTTGAAGAAGGTTCCACTCAGTCGAAGAGAGGAACCACTTTCGAAGATTCCGGACCCGTAATCCTGCGGATCCGGACACTCCCCCGCGAGGAGTAAGCGCCATTTTCTCGGCAGCCTACTCCCGCACGCAAGAGCTCTCCCTCAAGGAGGGCTCTTTTTTCGTTCTAATTTGGACAAATCATATCCCGGCAAATATTATTGCGATTGCTTTTTGCCTTATTCTTTTAAATCCACTGATTGGGTGGATCAAACTTTTGTTGATACAATTTTTCAAAATCTTGAAAGTCCCGTGATCCCCGAAGGAATATATGAATAAGTGGCTTTTTCTTTGCAAAAAAATTGAGTATAATTCGCGCTGAATTAACCCTTTTTAACATGCAAGAATACGATTTAATTATCATCGGTGGTGGCTCTGCAGGCCTTTCTGCCGCGATGTACGGCACTCGTCTAGGACTTAAAACTTTGACTTTCGCGGAAATGCCGGGAGGCCTTATCACGACTACTCACCTTGTGGAAAATTGGCCGGGAATAAAATCGATTTCGGGACCTGATCTTGGAATGTCTTTGTACGAACATGCGATTTCAACTGGAGCTACGATTAAAACCGAGAAAGCGACTAAAGTTTACAAACTTGATGAATGTTTTTATAAAGTGATTTCCGGATCATCCGAATACAAAGCAAAATCAATTCTCTTTGCAACCGGTACAGTTCATAAAAAACTTGGAATTCCCGGTGAAAAAGAATTTGAAAACAAGGGTCTATCTTTCTGTGCGCTTTGCGATGGAGCTTTTTATAAAAATAAAACTGTTGGAATTGTTGGTGGTGGAGATAGTGCTGTTAAAGAGGCTTTGTTTTTGAGTGAACACGCCTTAAAAGTGATTATGTTTGTTCGAAAAGATATTCTTAGAGCAGAACCAATAAATATAAAAAACCTTGAAGCAAATCCAAAAATTGAAGTTCGATACAACACCGAAGTTTTGGAACTAATTGGCAAAGAAAAACTTGATTCAGTTAAACTTAGTAGTGGCGAAATTTTGCCTATTGATGGTGTTTTTTATGCCATTGGACACAATGCCCAGACGGATATTGCAAAAGAACTTGGAGTCGAGCTGAATGAAAGAGCTGAAATTATTATTAATCGAAAAACTGAAACAAATTTGCCACGAGTTTACGCTGCCGGTGATTGTAATGATACAGGTTTCAAACAAGCCATCACCGGAAGTGCGGAAGGTGTGACTGCCGCTTATTACGCCTACCTTGCTTGCAATGAGAATGCCTGCTATAAGCAGAAATAATTTTCAAAACAGAAAGAGGCCGGTCTCCTTTCGGAGCGGTCTCTTTTTTTAAGTATTGAATATTTTTTTAAGCTGAAACGAATTCTTTGAATAGTAAAATAAAAAGAACATTTCGGTGTTCGGATTTTCCGATTTCAGTTTTTTTGTGAGGATTTTTTATGAAACCTTTTTGAGAAGAATATTGAGAAACCGCTCGGTCAAAAATGTATTTTTCAAGTTTGGATTTGTGTCCGACAAACTTGCAACATATCAGGAATTCAAATAATCCATCGATTTTAATATTATCTAAATGATCTTTAATGAGATGCTCCGTATTTATAATTAGATTTTTTGCCTCAGATAATTTGGCAGATTCAATATTTTTATAATAAAAAAGAGTTTCGTTTATTATACAATGAGTACTCAGATAAAGTAGATTGTTTATATCCTCTTTCTCCGTTAATTCGTATTCTTGTTCGATTATTGTTGAAACTTTCTTTATTATAGAGAAATCGCTGTTTTGTTTGAAGAATTTATTATATAAATAGAGGAAATTCATCGCATGAGTGGACATAACGGAAATTCCTTTGTGGTCGAGCAACAATTTTTCAGAAGTGATATCAATTTCGGACAAATCATATTTTTTAGGCAGGAAGTCGCGATAGTTTTCGTTGAAAACAGTTTCCATAAATAAAATATGGAATAAACATTTATTTATTTTTAATAATTTTGAATAGTAATTAAAAAACGGTGTTCGCTTGTTTTCCTTTGAAAATTCGTGCGACTTATCTAAAGTAATTGAAAAATATTCCAAATAATTTTGCTTTAAGTCCAAAAGAATTTCTTTAAAATGCAAGTCTTTTGTATATAAATACAATCTTGTAAAAAAATGGAATTGATAACGAGTTTCAAGTTCATCTATATGCTCCAAATAGTATTTTTCAATTTTTTTCGCGAGATCATTTGTTTCCATCGATTGTTGATTTTATTCTATTAATTAGTTCCCCCCGATATTTATCCAGTAAATCTTTTTTTATTCCAGGCTTAAGGTCTTTAAAGGCTAATTGTTCTACGGATTCAAGATATTTCATGTCTTCAGGCTTAATGATTCCGTTTGCAAGTAGTGCCCACCAATGTGTCGGATTATTAATATCCCATTTTCCCAATTCAGTCATGGTTAAAAGCTCGGGATGTTTTTTTAACAATTGCCATAGTCCGGCGTTTCCTTCTCTATATACAATATCTTTTGTATAACAAAGACCTTCGGTTTTTCCATCCGTACCTTTGAAATACCTACAAGTTCTATCCCAAGCTGTATCTATTGCTTTTTTGGGGTCTTCTCCATTTTTTATATTCGAGTAAGTGTAGTATTTCAACAATATTTGATAAATGTCCGCGAAATTTCTCTTTGTTCCATCCAAACCATAGACAAGGCCGATTGCCAAGTGATTTGGGTGATCACTAAATGAAGACAATTTTTCCTCAAGGCTTTGTTCTTTTAGTACTGTGACGGCTTCTTCTCCCACAACATATCTGTCCATTTCTTTCATTAACTCAAAAGGGCTTTTTTCTGAAAGCTCTCTTCGTTTCGCATGCCCGAAAATTTCATGTGCTATAAGTCTTTTTATTTCTTTACCTTTTCGTTTCAACTTTTGAGGAATTAAAAGTTTCTTACTTTTCGGCCTTATAGCAATAAATTTTTTACTATCGTCAATTTCCGTTTTCCAATCAGTATAACCCAATTCCAAAAATACAGTTTGAAAAATTTCTTTTGTTTCATCTGAATTATATTCTTTTTCTTCATTAATTTTTTCCATAAGTTCGCCAAATTCCTCAGCAATTTTTTCTTTGATCGAGAGAAATTCTTTAGTTGATGGATGCTTAACTGTTTCAATATTTTCATTAGGAAGCGGTATCGATTGTTTTAATTCAAGGGCGGCAGTTCGAAGAGCTTCGCTTTCAGAATTTATCGATTCATCCAGTTCGGAGTGAAGTTTTTCAAGAGTGTAGTTGAAAACTTTTAAATCCGGTCTTCCATAAATGAACTCTACATATCTTTTGTATTTGAGCATATCGTCTTCCATAGCAGCAGTGAAAAGACCGCATCTAGCGATAGAAATATTTACTCTCCAGAGATATGGTAATCTAATTTCAGGTCTTTCTTCTGTTGTTAAAAGTTCTTTTCGAAATTCACGCAATTTTTTATCAAGTTCTCTTAATTGATCGGGGTTGAAATTGTCTGGCGTCAAATCGGGTATTTGTCCGTTTTCTTCAAAGTTTTTTCTCAATAAAGCTTCCTTTTCTTTTGGAATTTTTGAAAAATCCTGGTTCTCAAAATCCTTGAGTATTTCCGATAGTTTTGCGTACCAATAAGAATCGATTTTAGCCTCAGAATTTTCTGAATTTTGTCTATGTTCGAGCATGTTTTTGACTTAAATTTTGAAGTTATTTTATCAAACATCTTAGCTATTTGTCAACTAAGATGGATATTAATAGATAACTATTTTTTTATTAATAAAACACTACTCCTCCAAAAACTTTACTAGGGCGCGAAGTCCATTGCCTGTGGCACCTTTGGCTTGGAAGTCTTCGGGGCTATCTGTATAGGCTGTGCTTCCTATATCTATATGTGCCCATGGATAGTCTTCAAAAAATATTTCAAGGAATGCTCCGGCTTTTGCTGTGCCGGCTTCCCTATCTTTTGTGTCACAATTTTTGTAATCGGCAATACTTGATTCTACCGCTTTTCGATAATCTTCGTGGAGTGGAAGTTGCCAAAAAAGCTCCCCTACTTCTTCTCCGGCTTTGATTAATGCTTCAACTATTTCTTTTGTATTTGAAATTATTCCTGAATAACGATTTCCAAGGGCTATTGCTACGGCTCCTGTAAGAGTTGCTATTGTGATAATTTTTGATGGTTTAAGTTTTGTTGCATAAGTAATTGCATCTGCCAGTATCAATCTTCCTTCTGCGTCTGTGTTTACGATTTCTACGGTTTTACCGTTAAACATTTTGATAATATCGGAAGGCTTATAGGCCTCGGCTGAAACCATGTTTTCAGCAAGTGGCATAATTCCGACTACATTTTTTTTGATTCCGAGTTTTTTTAAAACTTTCATTACACCTAAAACTATTGCGGCTCCACTCATATCTTGATGCATTGTTTCGATATAGTTTGTTGGTTTGATGTTGTATCCTCCTGCATCAAAAATAATTCCTTTTCCTATCAAAACGATCGGTTTTTCTTTTGAAGAAGCCCCATCATATTTTAAAACAACAACTCTTGGTGGTTTACTTGATCCCTGATTTACAGCAAGAAGTCCACCCCAGCCCATTTTCTTAAGCTCTTTTTCAGTCAAAATTACTGAGCTTAAATCATTTTCTTTTGCGATTTTTTTTGCTTCGGCTGAGAAAGAAAGTGAATTTATAATGTTTGAGGGAGAATTGATTAAATCTTTTGTGAATGCGTTTGCATCGGCTAAAATTTCAGCTCTTTTTAGTGCTTGTTTAATATTTTTTGGGATATTTTCGCTAATAAAAGTAATTGATTTTACTTCGTATTCTTCGTTTTTACTTTTATGTTTTGTAAAATCGTAAATTGACATTAGAAATGCTTCAAGCATATTAGGAATATCCTTTTGCATTATTTCTGGAGCTAAAATTGAAATAGTTTTAAATGATTTTTTCTTTAAAAACTTTGCAAGTTTACCAATTAGTCTTCTTTTTTGATGGGTTGTGAATTTTTCAATATTACCTGCTCCGAGTAAAATAATTTTGTCGGGAAACTTTTTTGATTTGTGATATGTAAAAAGCATTTCTCCAAATTTTGGCTCAAATTCCTTGTTTTTAACTGCTTCGATGATATTTTTTTTTAGCTCTGTTGGAAGATTTTTTTCGTAAAAGGCATCGAGCTTTGTTGAGAAGGTCTTTTTTTTGATTGTTTCATCTTCAAAAATAGGTATGACAAGAACGCCTTCGGAATTTTTTATTTCTTTTTCGATGTATATTTTCATATGGAGGAGGGTTATTTATGAAAATATAATAACTTTAAAAGCTCAAATATCAAAAAGGTTTTTTTGAAATATAATTAAGTATATTTTTTCTCACCGGTGAATTATTAAAGTCAAAAAAAATAACTAAAAATAAAACAAAAATTGCCTTTAGATAAGCTAACATGCTTATAATATTATTGCTGGTAAGAATATTATTAAATACTCTTGAATTTTTTTAGTGCTAATTCTGCCATTTTTCTACTTGTGACCGAATCGTCGAAGGAAGGGAAAATTAACTTTAAATCTAGTGCAAATTTCACCACCTTTTCAAGCCTTCTATGAGTTTCGGGATCTAAAACAAAATCTTTTTTGAAATTTCTTGTGCTGGCAAAATATATTAATGATTCAATAAATCTTTTCGCATCCATAGTAAATATTTCATTTGCTCTATGACCCGGGTCATAAGAATAAATTTCAAAATTAAAAATTTGGCTTCCAATATCAAATACAGAACTTAATATATACAAAGATTCCATGGTGCTTAAAAATTCTGTAAATTCTACTTTTCTCGGATCAGTTTTTTCGTTTTGAGAGAGCACATATCTTTTTATGTCACCGTAAATTGAATTTATTTTGTGCGTCTGGTTATGGGTTTTATCTTGAGAAGCAAAAATATTTGCAATTGCGTAAGACAACAATGACATTCTCAATAATTTTGGTTTTAACTCTTCTTTTTCATTTTCAAACTCAAACAAGTGTTCGCTAATATTTTGGGTAAATGAAACGCCTTGTTTTTTTAATTCTTCATAAATATGTGCCATTTCCAATATCAAATACCTTTCTAAATCGTTATCAAAATAATCTTCCATTTTTATTGGATTTGGCAATTCCATACTTGAAATTTCTTCCATCAGTTTTTGCATATCTTGCTTTTCAAGTGCTTCTTCACACTCACGCAATTTATTTTCAAACATTATTTTTTGAGCATATAAATAATCAAAGGCAGGACTTTCTCTTACATACTTTATCTTCCTTAAAAAAATATCTTCTTTATGAACTTGGTCATCTACTTCGACTGTTTTTCTGGTTTCTTCTCCGAATTTCAAGCTTAAGACAAGAGGATCAAATATCATTGTTGGGGAGAGAGTATTCTCCATAATGGGTTTTTTATAAATATCCAACATTGATTTCGTTTGTTCATAGAGACCTTTACCTAAAAGCTTTACTTCGTCTAATATTAAATCTCTTTGTTTATTTGAAAGGGATAGGCCAAAAACATTCGATTTTTGAACCAATATTTTCAAATTACAAACCAATTGTTTTAATATTTCGTTTTCTTGAATAGTAAGAAGGCCTGCTTTAAATTTATAAACATCATCCAAATAAGTAGATATTTCCCTAAGTTTATCTAAATCTACAACTCTAATTAAACCACTTCTTCCGACCGTACTTCTTAAAATATTTAACGCAATTGTTATTTGAGAAACATCATTTGTACTCAATAAACCTGAACTAATTATGGTGGGGTTTCTATATTTAATTATCGCCTCTTTGAGCTTTAAACCAATTTCTGTAAATTCCGAAAAATTGTGTTTATTGTATCTATAGGCATTTCTAAGTCTAATAATGTCAGATTTCTCAAATCGAAAGTTTTTCTTTTCAAGACTTTCCAATAATTTCACAATGGAAATTAATACTGTAATAAATTCATCACTAATATCAGGAAATTTTCTATTTACTCCTAAAAGCATAGAGCGATATTCCTCCAATGCTTCTTTTAACAAACTTGCCCCAAATTCGTCAAATGACCCCTTGGAAAATATATCCTCTAAATATTCATGAGTATCCATTAATTCTTTGAACCCTTCTGTGTTGAAAGCATTAAAAGATATAGCAAAAACAAAATTTCTTAAAAAATCTGTCTTAAAATAATCTTTTGATATTATTCTTTCCCATTCTCGAGTATTGTAAAAATTAAAAACATTTGTTGACTCTGCTACTGCCTTTTGAAATTTGTATAATTGAACAATTCTCTCCCTCTTCTGTGTAAAATTGGCATCAAAATCTCCCATCGGCACTCGAACATTATACCTTTCAATAAAAGCTGATCTTTCTTCTCTCCGATATTCCTCGAGGGCAAGCGCTATTTGCTCTTCGAGATCTTTTTCCCCTTCATAATCATAAAAATCAAAGATGTTTCCATTTAAGACTATCTTGAGCAATTCTCTTCTTCCTCTAATAGCTTCCATTATATCTTCTTTATCTTTATGTTCTTCTTTTGTTTTAGCTTTTATCTCTTCATTTAAGCTTCTTTGTAAAGAAGGAACCGCAGAAAGCCTTTCTTCCAACTCTTCTTGAGCAAGATGAGTTAGATCTTCGACTTCAGTAGAAGTGACTTCGGAATAATCTACTCTTGTTACTACATCTTTTCTTGAGAAATCACTCATAAAAAAATTTATTAAATATTAAGGTCGCATAATAAATAAACTTTTGACTCTAGTCAAAAAAATATTTGATTAAAATTGACTCACTTAATTCCAGGATTTTTCTTTAAGAGCATTTTCTGCCGCATTTAATTCAGCTTTTTGCTTGCTTGAGCCAATTCCTTCTGCGACTTTTTTATCTCCTAAAAATACCCCCATTTTAAAAACCTTATCATGATCAGGTCCACTCTCTTCGAGTAGTTCATAGTGTGGAGTTGTATTTTCTTTTTCTTGTGCTATTTCTTGAAATTTTGATTTTGCATCTATGTGCTGGCCTTCGTTTATTATTGTGTCTAAATGTGCAAGAATATGATCTTTGATAAATTTTTCCGCATATTCGTAACCTAAATCTAAATAAATCGATCCAATAAGTGCTTCAAGAAGGTTTGCTAAAATATAATTTTTTTCCCTGCCCCCGGATTTCTCCTCCCCATGGCTTAATAATAAATATTTACCGAGATTAAGTTCGCGAGAAACCTCAGCCAAATGTTTGCCTTGGACCAGTGCTGACCTGAAAGCTGTCATTTTTCCCTCGTCTTGGTCTGGATATTTTTCATATAAATGTCTTGTGGAAACGAGTTCTAGAACGGCATCACCTAAAAACTCAAGTCTTTCGTTGTGGCTTAGACCGAAATCCTTGTGTTCGTTTATAAAGGATTTGTGGATAAAAGCGGATTTAAGGGTGTTTTCATCCTTGAATTTAAGGCCGAGTTTTTTTTCGAGTTCTTTTAAATTATTCATCTTCCTTTTTTTGTTTTGGGGGGTCATTCCTTTTATTCGCCTGCATAACAGAGCTTAAAACTCCGTTTATGAATTTCGGGCTGTTGAAGTCACCAAAATGCTTTGCGATTTCGATAGCTTCGTTTATGGCTACCACTTGAGGAATATCGCTTCGAAAAACGATTTCATAGCAGGCAAGTTCCAAAATAGCCCGATCGATATTTGCGATTTTATCGATGGGCCAAGCCGGAGCGAATTTTTGAATTATTTTTTTTATCTCTTTTTTGTGTTCTTCCACACCGTGAAGTAAATCATAAGCAAACTCCCTTTCACTGAGCTTTGGAGCGAATTCGTTTAAAAGTTCTTCCAAAACCTTATCGGGTTCTCCGCCGTGAAATTCGAGAACGTGAATCGCCTGCATTACACAGGTTCTTGCAAGATGCCTATAACTTGCCATGTATTAAGCTTTAATTTTTGTGATTTTCTCAACTTTCTTCGATTTGTCTAGTACTTGTCTTCCTCTATACATTCCGCATTCAAGACATGCATGGTGCATTTTTCTCTTTGCTCCGCAATTTGAACAAGTAACAAGCTTTATCGCGTTGCTGATTTTTTTAAGTGTCTTTGTTTTAAAACTTCCATATCTCGAGCGACTTCTTGCTTTAGAGGTCTTTTGTTTGGGTACCGGATGTTTTGCCATTGTATAATTCTTTAAGTATTGATAAGGGTTTTAGGTCTTCCACCGCCTTGCATTCGCATTTCTCAACATTGAGATTCGCACCGCAAAGCGAGCATAAGCCTTTACACGACTTTGAGCATACCGAAACAGGCGGAAAATGCAAGATTATTTCTTGTCTAAGCATGTCTGAGATGTCTATTTTTTGGGATTTCATATCAATTTGAAAAAATTCCGTAGGATCATCCCTTTCGATTGTCGGATTTTCCCAAAATATTCTTTCGATTTCCTCTATTTCAAGTTCTTTTTCAAATGTTTTCAGGCATTTTTGACAGTCGAAAATTATGCTTGCCTTTAAGTTTTGGACCGAAACACTTACGCCATTGTCTACACGCATAACAGTGACTTCTCCGCTTAAATTGCCACTAAAATTCATTTCCGGAAAGTCTTTTTTATCGGGGGCAAGATCAAAGCTAAACTCGGTGGTTTTGCCAGTTTCCTCATGTAAAAGATGACCTACTTCAAACTTGAATATGTCCATATTTTTTTATTAGTGGCGCGATAGTACAATGAAAATTTAACTTTTGCAAACCAAATTCATTCCATATCAAAATAGGACTGAATAATCGGGATATCGTTTCCCAGGCCCAAGGCTTCAATTAATTCATCCACTTCCAATGATTTTGCATCTCTTTGACTATATGGCTCAACGAAGGGGGGGTCAAATGGCGAGGTTCTGTGCACGGACCTTTTTTCTTGGAGAACCTTTCCGACTTCAAGAAAAGTTCCCATATATATTCGATTTCCATCAACCACTCGATGAACTTCATCTAAAGTGAAAGTGATTATTCCGTTTTTACCTTCGTATTCGAAAAAGTCTCTGCGCTTTTCTATCGTTTTTTTACTCTTTTCAAAGATCTTCGGGAAATTATGCAGTGTTTTATCATCAACATAACATTCAAAATACGGACGCATAGAGGTGTTTGCGTGTCTTACCTTCGGACCTTTGTATGTAAAAACACCTTGTTTTTTGCCCTGTTCATTAATCGTTCTAAGCCGAAGAATTTCTCCCGATTTTATTGGGTCTTTGTCTGAAGGATTGTAGTAAACATCGGTCTGAATTTCAGATTTTACAAACAAAACGCCCATACTTTCCAATTCTTCTTTATTTAAATTTGTTTTGTACTTTTGTTGAATTTCGTGAAAACCAGAATTGTGAGATTCTACTTTGGGATTATATTTATTGTTCAAAATAATATCTGCATTTTCAATTGTGGGCTGGATATATTTTTGATGCATGGCTTCAACCGTATTGATGAAAGCAGACAAGACACTCTCGGGACTTCTTCCTCGCTCGGCGATATCTCGAAGCATTCTTCTCATAAGACGGGTTTCCATGCTTGCGTTTACAAAAGTTTTAAAATCAATTTGACCAAGGAGCGTTTCGTTTAAAGCGAATAAGCCTTCTACGATTATAATATCGAGCTTTTCCGGATCGATTTCCCTTTGTTTTTCTTCTTCCGGGCTTAATATTTTCCTTTCACTAACTGTAAAATCGTACTCGGGTACGACAATTTTCTCCCCTCTTTTAAGGGCAGAAAGATGTTCCATTAATAATTCCAAATCTAAAGCTTGAGGTTCATCCCAGTTGTATTCATTTCCTATTTTTGCTTGTTCTTCCATCCAAGTTTTACCTCTGTAGTAATTATCTAGAGAAATAGTGACATTTTTTAAGTGAAGTTTGTTTTCCAAAAAATTTGTAACTTCCGTGGTTTTTCCACTTCCGGAGCCTCCAGCCACCCCCACTACCAATATTTTCTTGTCCGCGCTATGTATATTGAGCCTAGTATATGCACGACTTATGCTTCGCCATAATTCACAAAAACCGTCCGGCAAATCGTACTGAGGAATTTCGACTTGTCTGTCCAACTCTTTTCTAAAATATACCGGGGTAGAGGTTTTTTTGCTCAGCAATTGCCAAAGTGTGGGCTTACTTATTGCTAAAGAAGAATCATCAAACTCAGGAGAATTTGAGACCTCCCTGTCTACCCAGGTTGGCCTTTTAAAAGCGATAATATCGGCAGTTACCGGGTTTACACTTAAAACATTGAGGCCTTCAAGATTTCCGTGATATTTTGAAATTTCTCCTTCAATTGTAGAATCTTTTATTTCCAAAGTGGTTTTAGTAATCTTATTTGTTTCTGTCTTTTCCCAAAGTTCTTCAAATTCATTTTGTGGTATTTGTCTAAGGAGTCTATCTCGAAAACCTTTTCGCTCTTCCAGAACGAGATAAGACACGGTTGCGCCGTTTGTTTCTTTTATCAACGTGGTCGAAAGTCCTTCCTCAAAAAAATATCCCTGCTCGATCTCTGATCGGCGGGATATTTCTAAATCTTCCGGGATTTCATGAAGCAGGTAACGTCGCCCATCATCCTCGCTGGAATCGGAATGATTGAATTCCGGATCTTTATTCATGTGTTCGAGAAAATACCGATCCACTTGTTGGGAACGATTTTTTGGTGTTTCGTTAAACATTTATGAAGTTTTTAGTTTTTTTAATTATATGGATTGGCAAAACAAATGGGAAGGAATTTTGTAACATCGGTTTTTAGCTTTAATCCGACGTCAAACCAACGCTCCTTTTAGAAACTTGTTGCGTAAATTAGGCTTTTCCTTTGTAATAATCCTTAAATATTATGAAAAACGATTTGCTGGTTTAGAAAATTTCATTTTAAAAAACTTCGGATGGGATTTATAATCTCGCGGTATTTTAATATTTTCAATGAATGATTTAACTTTTGTCGAAATTGAAAAAGAAGCGCTTTCTCACAATGTAAGAACTATTCGTGAACTTATCGGGAAAAATACTGTGTTTTGTCCTTGCGTGAAGGCGAATGCTTATGGTCATGGCCTTGTTGATGCTTCAAGGATTTTTCTTGAAAGCGGTGCCGATTTTTTAGGGGTAAACAGTTTATATGAAGCATGTACTCTTCGAGAAAACGAAATAGACTGTCCGATATATTTGCTTGGATATTTGGCGCTAAATCAAATTGAAGAGGCACTTAGTCTTTCTTTGCAATTTGTATGCTATAACTATGAGACTTTGGATAAAATCGCAGAAGTAAGAGGAAACAAGGAGGTAAAAATTCACATAAAAGTAGAAACCGGGAATAATAGACAAGGGATTCTTTTAGAAGATGTCGAAAAATTTGCTAAATATGCAAAATCTAAAAACATTGTTGTCGAAGGAATAACAACACATTTTGCAAACATCGAAGATACAACGGATCAAAGCTATGCAATGAAGCAATTCGACACATTTTCCAAGTCAATTCAAATTCTTGAAAAAGCGGGTTTTTCAGTTCCACTAAGGCATTGTGCTAATTCCGCAGCTACAATGCTTTTTGACAAGGTAAGGCTTACAATGGTTCGTCCGGGAATTGCCTGCTATGGTATGTGGCCGAGTGGAGAAACGCATGTTTCCGTTTTAAATCAGGGAAAAAACGTTGAACTTAAACCAGCTTTCACATGGAAATCGAAAATCGCTCAAATAAAAAGCGTGGCTGAAGGCGAATTTATTGGCTATGGACTTACTTATAGAACAGGTAGAAATTCGAAAATCGGTATTGTTCCCGTGGGATATTACGACGGATATGATCGAGGACTTAAGGGAGCGTTTGTTCTTGTAAAAGGTAAAAGGGCTTATGTTCGCGGAAGAATTTGTATGAATATTATAATGGTCGATCTAACTGATATTCCGGATGTGTGCCTCGAGGATGAAGTTGTTCTTATCGGAAAACAGGGCGAAGAATTTATAAGTGCGGAGACTTTTGCGAAATGGGCCGATACAATCAACTATGAAGTCACTTGCAGAGTAAACGATCGGATACCTCGAATCGTTTTGTAGTGTCAAAAAATTTTTTTAATTTTGTGTCAAACCATAAAGTCCGTATTTCTTGCAAGAGATACGGAAAAACGGCTACAATCTTAAAGCAATTTTTTGAACAATTTTATGAATATTTTCAGACGAATTAGAAATAGGGTTTCAGATACTCATTTTTTGGCTCTTGATATCGGTACGGAAAGTGTAAAAGCTTCGATTGTGGAGCCTGAAGGAAAAAGAGGGAAAATTATCGGTTATGCCAAAGAAAATCAAAAACTTTTCGATATGCAAAGCGGAACAATCACTGATATTTCATCTGTGATTTTAAATTGCCAAAAAGCAATTTCAAAAGCTGAAAATATGGCAGGCGTAAGTACGAGAAAAATGGTTTTGGGCGTATCGGGAGAAATTGTTCATGGTGCCACTTTTTCTACCAGCTTCGTGCGACGTGATCCATCGGCCAAAATCGATATGTCGGAACTTAAGCACATAATCCAAAAAGTGCAGTGGAAAGCTTTTGATGAAATTAGAAGTCAGATGTCTTTTGAGACGGGTTATAACGAACTTGATGTACGACTTGTGAATGCGTCTATTGTGGATACCAGCATCGACGGTTATCGAGTCACAAACCCCATCGGGTTTCAGGGGAAAGTGGTGAATATGACTCTTTTTAATTCTTTTTCTCCTTTGGTGTTTTTCGGAACGATTCAGACGATCGCAGCTGAGATCGATAAGGAAATTATGGCTCTTTCTTCCATGCCTTTCGCTCTTTGTACTTCACTTTTTGAAGAAGAAAAACAAAAAATCAGTGCGATTTTTATCGATGTGGGAGCCGGAAGTACTGATATTGGGGTGGTTCGTGACGGTGTTGTAAAGGGAACTCGAATGTTTACAATAGGTGGACGGACCTTTTCAAAAAGACTTTCAAAAGCTCTTAATATTTCTTATTACGATGCAGAACAAATAAAACTTTCCTACAGTAACGATAAACTGGAAAGACAATCTCACCGAATAATTCGAGAGGCTTTGAAAAACGATGTAGATGTGTGGCTTTCGGGTGTAGTTTTGTCCTTGGAATATTTTAAGGATGAAGAGGAAAATCTTCCTTCGAAAATTTTGCTCAGCGGAGGCGCCGCTTCCCTACCGGAAATCAAAGAAGCGCTTGAGACACGCGAGTGGGTAAAGTCGCTTCCTTTCGATAAAAAACCACAGATTTCGTTTTACAATCCAAAACTTGTCCCGGGAATTTCTTTCGACTACAAAATTTTCAACGATCATAGCGATATTATGTCTATCGCCCTGGCTAAAAACGGTCTTTCTTTAATCTCGGAAGACGCTCTTTCGACTAAAGTTCTAAAAAAAGTCGTGAGACTAATGCAAATGTAATGGCCGAACAAAAAACAAAAATTGAAGAAACAAGTGAAGAACTTGTCTTTAAGCCCAGATCGGTTGCAAAAAAAAGGGTGATTTTTGTTGAAACCGATGATGAACTCATAGATTTATATGAAAAACTGAAACAGGTGAAAGCTAAAAATGTGTATTTTGTAATACCTCAAAGGGCACTGATTTTTCAAAGTATCGTGAATTTGAAAATTTTGAAAACCTATGGAGACAACCAAAAAAAGAAAATTTCTTTTATAACCAACGATACAAACGGTATAAGTCTTGCGAAGCAACTTGGAATAAAGGTCTACGACAAGGTAAATAACCATAACTCTCCTTCCCTTTTCTCTTCGAAATCCGAAGATGATATTATTAAGATAACCCCACTTAAAGCCTCTGTAAACGCAATAATCGACCATACTCCGACCAGACTCAGCGAGAAAAAGCTTTCAATTAGTGAACTTTTAAATAAAGGAAAACGAAATATTTCAAGTGTTGAAGAAATTTCATCGAATGAAAAGACCGGTGTCAATAATTCCAAATCGAAAACGAAAAAAGAAAAATCTCCTTATAAACTAAGAATCACAACCGGAGCAAAAGGTCCGATTGTGGCTTTTTTGAGTCTTGCTTTTGTGGTGATTTTTGCGATTTTTTATATAGCGCTTCCAAGTGCAACGGTGATTTTGACACCTTCCGCGGGTGTTCTTGAAAAATCGGTGAACATCACTCTTGCCGATTTCAACAGAAACCAGCGAGAACTGGATACGCATCCCGTAAATACGATTGCGAGTTTTACATTAAGCAAGGAAATAAGCCGTGAAATCAAATATGGCGCCACGGGCAAAAAGATTTCGGAAAAGGGTGGAAATTCAACCGGCTCTATAAGGATCATAAATTCAAGTTCAAATGTGTGGCCGCTTATTGCGAGAACGAGATTTCAAACACCCGAAGGCATTGTTTTTAGAATTAAAAGCGGTGTGACTGTGCCTGCAAATGGCTCCACGACGGCCATTGTAGAGGCGGACGCTGTGGATGCTTACGGGCAAATCGTGGGGGAACGCGGAAATATCGGCCCTACGAGATTTTTTCTCCCGGCACTGGACGAAGAATCAAGGTCATTTTTGTATGCGGAAAGTAGCGAAAATATGACGGGTGGAATTACCGATTTCGTTTCTTTTGTTTCCGAAAATGACATTGAAGCTGCGAAAAAGAAGCTTTCGGATTTGCTTAGGAAGGATTTAATTTCCGAAATCAAAGCGGAGATCCAAAAAATCAGCGATGAGACTTCGAAATCCACAGAGTATATTCTTCTTGAGGGAGATAATGCGATTGAGTTCGGAGATATAAATTTTTCTTCGGTTGATAATGTGCTAAACAGTGAAATTCCCGAGTTTACAATTGGTGGAAGTATAAAAGCAAAGGCTTTGTATTATGACAGAACGGCTATGCTTGAAATTCTTAAGGCGGAACTAATAACACAAAAAAGTCCAAACAAAGAACTCCTTAGAATAAACGAAGATTCAACTTCTTATAAAATTTTTCAGAGAGATGATGCAGTTGGAAAGATAAAGATGACCGCTAATATCAAAGGAATCGAGCAATATGACATTGATCCCGAAACTGAAAACGGAAAGAAAATTTTGGAGAAAATACGAAATCATATTGCGGGAAAGGAAATCGAATATGCGAAAAGTTATATTCAGAACCTTGCAGAGGTGAACAAAGTGGAAATTCGAAGCTGGCCGGCTTGGTCCCCTACTATTCCAAAAATCGAGGAGAATATTGAATTTGAGGTGAGAGAGGCTGTGATTGTGAATTAGGCTTATACTTTATTTGTGGGGCTTTTTGATGAAAGCTTTTTTGTCTTTTTGGGGCTTATTTTGTTGTCTTTGAGGGATTTTTTTGATATAATTTATAGATTTAATAATAAAAACAAAAAAATATGAACACTACGAAAAAACTTCTTCTTGTTTCTGCAAGTACTGCATTGTCTTTTTTACTGATTATGGGGCTTAATACGGCCTTTTCGGCGAATCCGACGGCTGTACCGCCTTCAACCGGACTTACTCCTACTTTTAATAAAGTAACACTTGGTTCTGATGCAGATGGCGTGCAAATAGACTCAGCCGGCTTAAAAAATACAGGTGGAACACCGTTTCTTTTGGATTCGCCTGTTGCAAGAAAAATTCAAATCGCCAGTGGAGTTGTTTTACAAGTATTAACAAATTTACAAGTAGATGGCACTGCTTATTTTAAAAACGCAGAAATGGGAAGTGGTATAAATCCGGCACAATTGAAAGTCTATGGAATGGGTGAAGAAGGCAAAGAACAGCTTCATTTAGTTTATCAAGGCAAATTTGGCGCTCTGTCGAACCTATTATTGTCTGTTGTTTCAGGTGGCAGTACAATTAAAACTGAACAACCTTTAAATTTGGTATCCACTTCTGCTTTGGGAACAATTTCTTTCAATGGTTGGCCATATAATACAACTCCAGCAAAAGTGGAGGTAAATGGAGATTTAACTACTACAGGCACAACGAAATTACTTGGTGCAACAACTATTGGTAGTGCTGTAACCCCGAGTAACCTTACTGTAACGGGAACCGCCTATATTGACAAGATTGAAACAGGATTACCGGATTTTACTATTAATGACGCTCTTACTGTCAAAGGAAAGGTGAAAGCGACAAGTTTTGGGACACTAACAACTAGATCAGTGGACTTAAAAGCAACTGCTCTTAATCAAGTAGTAAGTACCCCTGCAAGTGCTTGTTTAACTAACGAAACAGTAATATCTTGTACATTTAAATCTTTGGTAAGTACGCAACCTTGGTTGGTGTTATCAAATAGATTTCTTGGACAGGGGTGTGAGTTGGTTGCGAAAAATCAATATAGTGGTACTAACACCATAACACTGACTTCTCTTTGTTGGAATCCCAACCTTTAGGATCTACTAAACTCATAATTATCTTTACAAGCTTGTTTATAAGTTTCGTTTTGAAGTTGTTCACAAACTGAAGAATCTTGTTTTTTTATAGATTCTTGGACTATCACATTGTAATAGCATACGTCTTTTTGATTTTTATCACTTAGATTGTCACAAAGTGATAGATCCTGTTTTTGATTGGCTTCTTCTAGTATGCGTGATATTTCTTCAGCTTCCATTAGTCTCTTGGATTCTTCATTTTTTTCCTCTTCCATTTTATTTTTTTCAGATTCAACATCCTGTTTGCAAGAATTTCGATATCTTTCTATTGTAATATTGTCGCATTTTGAGTCGGATAATTGTTCAACTGCTTCTATCATGATCGCCAATGATAACAATATTTCTTTACACTCCTTATTTTTTACCTTGTCAATAATGTTGTCACATTTTGTACTGTCATTTTGTTTAATAGATTCGTTCAAATAATAATCATCGAGTACTTCGTCAGCTACAGATGTTTCTGGGGTTGAGGTAGGAGTGGTTGAATTGTCTAGACTATTATCTGTTGGTTTATTAAGAGAACAAGAAGAAATTAAGACAAGTAAAACAAACAAATAAGATATTTTTTTCATTTTTTATTTTTAAGAATAAGGTGACTTAAGATTATTATATTTCTGTGCTTTAGACAATGAGATTTTATTGATTAAACGAAAAGGTGTGTGCTTTAATTTATGCGCAAATATTCAGTGCTTATGAAAATTGGAATAAAAACTTTGGGGTGTAAATCAAATCGGTACGAATCGGACCGTGTGTTTGATGAACTTATTTTACAGGGACATAAAGTCGTTGAAATTGATGAGATGCCTTTTTCTTTCAAAGAGAAGTCGGATTTTTCACCGGATTTGTTTATTGTAAATACTTGTACGGTTACACATCTTGCGGATACAAAATCAAGGAAGGCTATTTTTGGCTTCAAGAAGGCTTTTCCTTGTGCCAAAATTTGTGTGTTTGGTTGCGGAGTAAATATCGGTTCAATTTCGGAAGAAATTTCGGAAATTGATTTTTTCGCGAAAAATCGTGATGAATTGATTCGGTTTATTGTTGAACAAAATTGTTGCTCGACAAATGGGGGTGAATTTTCCTCTTCCGATAGCGAAACCGGAGAAAGGACAAGAACGCTTATTAAAATTCAAGATGGTTGCGAAAACTTTTGTACTTATTGCATTATCGCCAAGGCCAGGGGAAAAGAAAGGAGTTTTTCGAGTAGAGAAATCATAGCAGAACTAATAGAAAATGAGGAAAAAGGCTTTAAGGAAGCGATTATTACGGGAATAAATATCGGTAAATGGAAGGAGGGTGATATGGATTTTACAGATCTTCTCGAGCTTATGATAAGTTCGACTAAAAAAATTAATCTTCGAATCAGTTCTATTGAGCCCGTTGAATTTCCGAACAATTTTTTTGAACTATTTTCAAGTCCTAGGCTTTCCCCTCAGATACATTTAAGTCTTCAGTCTGGTTCGGATAAAATTCTTAAGCTTATGAACAGACATTATACAAGTTCCGATTATTTAAAAATCTGTGAGAAACTTTATAATTCAAATCCGGATTTTGCGATTAACACCGATGTAATTGTGGGATTTCCCGGCGAAAGTGATAAAGATTTTTCCGATACAGTTGATTTTGTAAAAAAAGTGGGGTTTTTGAAAGTGCATACTTTCCCCTATTCTAAGAGAAATAAGACTCCTGCGGCTCATTTTCCAAATCAAGTTCATCCCTTAGAAAAAAAGTCGCGTTCTAAAACACTTCGCGAAATATCAGATGAATTAGGTCGAAATTTTATGGAAAAATATATAGGAAAGAGTGTTTCAGTTCTTGTGGAAGGAAATAAAGGAATGTATAGAAAGGGTTTTACTTCAAATTTGCTTCCAGTGAGATTTTCCGGAGAGGAAAATCTTCGAAATTCTTTTGTAAATGTCTTAATTTCCGGAATCGATAAAAGCGGAAAATTTTTAATCGGGAAACTCGAGCAATAAAAAAAGTGGAGAATTTTCCACCTTTTTTTGAGATTTTATAGTCCTAAAGATTTTCTGATTTCATCTGCTTGCTCGTCGTCGTGGCTTTTCTTTTCCATTTGGGCGGCCTCGGCCTCGATATCCATCCATTCACGGTAGTGTTGGTCGGCAAGGCGTTCCAGCTGTGGCACGTGCTTTTTTGAAAGCATTGAGAATTTTAGTTTTTCTTCTTCAAAAATTCTTGTGAGCTCATCGATTTGCTCTTGTCGTAGGCGTGGAATCGAGTCGATAATTCTTTTTTTCTCATCTCTCGAAAGGCTTATTGATCCTGCAAGAAGTTTCACAAAATAATCGCTATCATATTGTAAATTTGAATCTGGAAGACGAACTTTAATAGGTTCTACAAAAAGTGTGCCGAGCTGAAAATTTGCAGGAGTGGTATCTTCTTCTTGTGGCGGAGGGGTTGGCGTTGAGCCATAGTTTCCCATAGGCATTCCACCGTTTGCTGGATCAAAAGGATTTGCTCCTTGGTTTGTTGTATCGTCCATGTTTAATTATTATATTTCTTTGTATATTTTAAATCTTTTTTAGCGTTTATTCAAATTATTTTTCATCATCACTCCTTAATCCTTTAAAAGGAACTTCTCTTATTTCTACAATTTTTCCAGCTTCCGGAGCTAATACTCGATCTTCAGGAAAGTGAACTTGTCTAATCGAACTTGGTCTCTGTTCTTCGTCTGCTACTAAAGGCTGAGATTTAATTCCAAGAGCTGACCTCCTTTCGATTTGTGGGGCGTAGTGTGTTTTAAAAATATTAGTTAATTCATCATTAAAATATCTCATTTGTTCGACAATATGTGAATCAACATGAAGAGAAATTGCCTCTTTGGCTAAAAAGAGCTTGCCTTGAACTACAATTTTTTGTTCTGCTGTTGGCGATTCTTTTGAAATAATTAAGCCTTGATCTAAAATTCTAAGTAAAGTTAATGCATATAATATTGGGACAACGCTTGATTGTTCAATTTTTTTATACAGGCTCTCTCCTTGTTCTTCAAAAAGTGTAGGATTAAAACTCGAAACTGCTAAATGGAATTTTTCATCGAAACACCTCTTTAATTCTGTATCTAAATTCCATGCTAATAAACAAGCTGTCTTTGCTTCTACATTAATAAAAACAATTATGTAGTAACCCTTTTCTTTTGCTACAATTTCAATTTTTTCATTGGGATCAAAATTTTCTCTGTTGATTACCATATTCATAAAACTCAACAACCTCGATTCAATACTCGTAAATCCTTTTATTTTTAAATCATCAAATTTTACTGCAAGCATTGAAAAAGGTTTTTTTTCATGATGGGCTTGTAAAATGAAATCTTGAATATTTTCTCTTAAATAATTTGCTTCTCGAACCTGACTTTGACTTAGTGGTTGTTGTTTTTCCATATGGATTTTAATACTTTCACTAAAATCTTGAATAATATAGCCATGAGTTAAAGCAATTTTTAATACGGATATCGCTACCGGCACTGCAATTTCGAGTATTGTATTTGTATCAAACTTTTTATCGTTGAAAAGGACTTGTATTGTTGATGCTATATTTGACAATAAATCTTTTCGAATTAAATTTTTAATTGCTTCAGTTATTAGGGCTTTGTCTTCCGGATTTTCATTTATTTCATCAAAAAAACTTTGGATTTTCCTCTTTATTGTATCGTCTCCTAAGGCCTCTGAAACCATAGACTCCGTAATTTTTGCTACTGTATGTCTCAAGGCAGCCTCTTGAGTATTTATATCTTTTGGATCAAACCATTCTAAATGTAAGGCAGCCTCTTGAGTATTTATATCTTTTGGATCAAACCATTCTAAATGTAAGCCATCCACAAAATCTGGGATTTCAGGTTTTCTTGTGATACCGTCTTTTGACATGTTTAATTATTTAATTATAAAAATGAAAATTAATAAAAATTGATCGGTTCCAGTATTAATTGTTGTTGAAAAAATTATCTAGTAAAAGCTTTGGATTTTTTTCAATTACTTCCAAGGGATATTTTGAAAGGCAAGCATTAATATCTTCATGTATACTTTCAGCTAACCGGATAGCGCAAAATTCCGGATCGTCAACATCCACTACTTCTGGAAGCGTAGATTGAGTTTTTGGAAAAATTTTTTCTGGTATTGATCCGTCTTGCATTTTTACATAAATTAATTACTTATATATTAATCGCAAATTGGTCTTTAGTCAAAAAAATTATTGCGGATATTTTTTTTTATGCTAAATTGTTTTTAAGTTTTTCTGTGTAAGTTTTGGGCGATTAGCTCAGTTGGCTAGAGCGCGTCGTTGACTCCGACGAGGTCAGTGGTTCGAATCCACTATCGCCCACCAAGAAAAAAACGAAAGGTTTTTGTTCTTTCGTTTTTTAGTTTGGTTTTGTGGAAGTGTTAGTCTGTGTATTTTGGATAGAGCTTCGGGTCGATGGTTCGTTCGAAACATTTGTATCCTTTTTCGTATTCCCATGTGTCATTTAGGGAGTTTCCGCAATATCCGTCAACACATTTTGCGGAATAAGGATACTCGGCTTGCGCTTTGATTTTGCTATATGGATTGTCTTGGTTGAATGTGGTGCATAAGGAAAATTTAAACGGAGACAAAACTTTGTATTCATAAGGTGCTTCCGTTTCAGGGTCTAATGGAGCGGTGAATCCGGAAATAGAATTTTTCAATTCGGCGGTTGTTTTTGGAAGTTCTTCTTTATATCTCCAATAATCAATTATTTGGTATTGAATAGTCTGAAGATCACTTACTCTTCGTTCGTCCATTCTAATTTGTCTTTGTTTCATTGGGGAACCCACCACTATAAAGCCGAGAACGAGAACCGCGAGAACAAGAATTGTACTTGTGAAGCCGACAAAGGCGGGGATTTTGGATTTATGTGGTTTGCTTTGAACTTCCCAAAGAAAATATCCGAAAACGCCACCCGCAAGAATTAGAACGCTTAGAATTTTTAATGTGAATGGCAGTGTGAGTTCGCCGCTGTAAAATTTCTGGACCAATTGAATCAGATCAATAATTACCGTAATTGCGGAGACAAATAGAGTGGAGTATGTAAGCCATTTTCTAAATTTTAGCTCGTGTTTTTCGGGCATTTTTTTGATGTCCTTTTGGATAAACCAGGAAAGGAGCATAAGAAGTGGAAAGGCTACGATTAGCATAGAACTCGATGTTCGAATGGTATCGAAAGAGCCATAAGGATAGAAGGTGAGAAGGTCGGGAAATTTGTAATCGATGTATGTGAAAAGCAGAGAAATCATACTGATTACACAGATATAAAGAAGGACGAGCATAAGGAGTGTAAGAAAAACATCTTTTGGCGTGGTGCGGACCGATTCAGGGGATGACTTTGTCTTGCTCGGTGTTTTTAAAGGTGGTTTTTTTGGCATTTTATTTTTGTTAAATTTCTTTGTATTAATATACTCTTTCTCTTCTAAATTGTAAGGATTTTTATAAATTCGTTTTAAAAAATTATTAATCGGGTGTAAGATTTTTGCGTTTAGAGGTCGGGGGCGATTAGCTCAGCTGGTTAGAGCGCAGCATTCACACTGCTGAGGTCGATGGTTCGAGTCCATTATCGCCCACCATGCGACGCAGTTCATTTGATTATGTTTTGGCACTAGTATTTGCTATTTTTCGCAAGTCTCGACTGGCAAGCCCGATTCGCATTTTGCAAACATAGCCTAAAAAGACTGGTTCGCTGGATTTCGCAATGTTTAAGACTGGCAGGATTTGCTTTTGTATTTTTAATAAAAAGTGATTTCGATTGCACCTGTGTCACCTCTGTCGATTCGGCCGTCTGAAAAGGTTTTTATTTGAGAATTTGATCTAAGAATATTTTGCACGATTGGTTTTACCCTTGCGATACCGTTTTTAGAGTGGAGGCCTTTTCCCGTTATTATTAGGGTTTTTTTTATTTTTGAATTTATACATTCGCCCAAAAAGTTTTTTGTGATGGTATTAATTTGTTCTTCGTTTAGAAGACCGCGATTGTGAAAATCAAGCTCTTTCTCGGGCTTTGAAAGGTGTTCGTACTTATTTATTTTTCTGAATTTTTCTTTCATTAATTAAAAAATTATGTTGCCTATGAAAAAAGAAATCGCGTTTGTTGTAAATGATAGAACGAATGCGGAAGAGGTGTTTTTCGTTAAAAAAAATCGATAAAAAATTGCTTCGATTATTAGTGCGAAAAGTTCGGAAGAAATAATGTATGGTTGGCCTCTTAAAAATGCCGGAAAAATAAACCAAAGATATGGAAGTGTTAAAAGTGTTGCTATGGGGACCGTTAAAATTAATTTTTGAAATGAAATATTAAAAAAGAACCGGCGATTTAAAAATAATTTAAGACCGCCGGCTGAAATCGTTTCAATTGAAATTGTAATTAAAAGCGCCTTTATGAAAGCGATTTCGTAATTCATTTATTTCAAAGATTCAAAGGTATTTGATGGCAAATCTCTAATATCGTTATCGAGTCTGAAGATCATTTCGGCCATTTCTCCTCTTGTAATGTCTTGACCGAGTGAGTTAATTGTAGACGGTATTGCATTTCCTTGGTCTAGTTGTTCAACATAAACTTCATACCAAGTACTTGTTTCGTCCATTGGAATTCCTCTGGATTTTATGATAATTTTTGCAGCTTCTACAAAATTTATATACTGAGATGGCTTAAAAGAACCATCCGGATAACCATTAATGTAGTTCTTATTTTTTGCGACACAAACATATTTAACAAACCAATCATTTGATTTTGTTTCATCAAAATATGCAATCACATCTGAAAATATTTTTGCCGGTGCATTAGTTTGGTTTGCATAATATGCTAAGCAATTGTCTATATCAGTGTCTTCAGTTGTTGACTCTACAATTATTTTTGTAAATTCAGCTCTATTTATTTTGTTGTATGGTTTAAAAGTGTTGTCCTCATAACCGTTCACGATTCCTTCTTCTTTCAGATACGAAAGTGCATTATAATAACTACTATTTGAATCCACATCTTCGAAAACGAAGCTTATTTCATCTTCTTCCTCAAGGAAAAAAGTAGGCTCTCTTCCGTCAGTATAATAAGTATGAGTACCTGCAAATTCGATGTTTAATATTTTGTTTTCATAGTCCATTCCAAGAATAGTATATTCGTATTCATAATGGTCAACGGGGCTTGTTTCCTCTTCCAAGAACGCTCCGTTTATGGGGTAAATGTTTGTTTTGTATGCGCCTTCAAATTCGCGCAGGTCAATTTCATCATTATCAAAGACATCTGGAAGGTATTCAATGCCAATACCATAGACTTCAAATGTATTGAATTTGTAGCCCTTTGAGAAACATTCGTTTGCAATCAGTCTATCGAATGGTGTTGCTTCATCGGTTACTGAATATTCTTGCGTGAAAATTCCGAATTCATCGAGAAAGTCTTCAGTGTTATTGAAATATGCGCATGAGTCCACATATTTTTCGCCTTCGGGGATAATATCGGCAAAGGCTGTGGGGGCACTTATAGTGGCCAAGGCCAAAAGTGCGAGGAGTGTTTTTTTCATTTTTTTTGTTAACGAATAAATTTATTCTATTCTACTTACCCGATACTAAAATTTAAAGCAATTTTTCGATTGCGGGATTTTCCAGATTTTGGATGCTTGCGCTTTTTTGATTGTTTATTATTTCTTAAATTTTTATTATTGAATCAAATAAAAATATCAATGATTGAAAAATTTTCTTTAGAAGATTTAGAAAAAATCGAAAGCGATGAGGAGGACCAACTCAAGCCTGTTTTGTCCGATGAAGACGGTGAGTTTTTTGAATTTAGACAAGCTTTACCGGACTTGGAAGACGGAATTAAGCCTATGACAGATGAGACTTCGAGGGGATATTTTGATTTTTCTCAAAGAGAAGCATGTGTTATTCGAAAATCTCATAAATTTTCAAGAAATACTCCTAGTGGTTATGATACCGAGAGAATAAAATCGGGATTGGTTATGCCTTCGCGTTCTTCTCTTGAACTTACTACAAGGCAAATTAGATTAAAATGCGACAAGGTTTTAAATTCTGATACTAAAAATCCTTTTGATCGAAATGCGGAGGAAGTAAAGACAAGAAAAATCAAAAAAACTGCTCCGAAAACAGATCTTAATATTGAAGAAGTAGACGATTTTGCTAGGAGGCTACTTGAGGCTGTTAGAAATAAATAAAATTGAATTTTTTTAGAAAATTTTAAGAATTAATTTAGAAATTATTCAAGAATTTTTAATTTCCGTTTGATACAATCGGGATGTTTTTATAAAAACGATGAATATTTTTAAGATAATTTTTGAATTGTGTTTTCCGGAAAAATGCATTTCATGCGGATCCGAGGGTGAAATAATTTGCGACAAGTGCAAATCGTTCATTGAAACATTAAAAACATTTGAATGCTCCGCCTGCTTTAAATCAACGAAATTTGGCGAATTTTGTTGTGATAAATGTTCGAAAGAATTTTTCTTCGATTATCTTTTAGTAAGCACAAGATATAGCCGTTCTCCGCTTATTAAAGAGTTGATTAAAAGATTTAAGTACCGAAACAAAAAAGGACTTACGCTCTTTTTCGGGGAAATATTAAATAAAAGATTTGAAGAATTTCTTTTAGTCCGGCCGGACTTAAAAAACATCGTTGTATCCCCCGTTCCTATGGATAGAAAAAAAGAGAAGGAAAGAGGATACAACCAAAGTGAACTTTTATCAAAAAATCTTGCAAAACATTTTCGACTTACTCACTTAAGCCCATTGAAGTGGATAAAATATGCCGGCCAGCAAGCCGGTAAAAGCAGGCAAGAAAGAATTATGTCCAGAGCCTTTTCTATGGGAGTTGTGAAAGGATTTCAGGATAAAATCTTCGGTAAAGATTTTCTTTTGGTGGATGATGTGGCTGCAACCATGAGTACCGTCAACGAATGCAGTCGCGTCCTTAGAGAAAACGGAGCAAAATCTATAGGCGTGATTGTAATTTCAAGAAAATAAAATTGATGGTAATATTGAGTAGCCTTTAAGAAATTTTATGAAGATTGCAATCGATGCGTCAAGATATGGTCACAAATCGGCTACGGGAGTTGAGTGGTATAGTTTTCATATAATAAACCACTTAATTCAAGAAAATAAAGAGCATGAATTTCTTCTTTATTGTAGGGATAAAATAGATATTGAAGAAAGTGAAAGAGTGAAACTGAGAGTGATAAAAAATAAAAGGCTCTGGACTATTCTTGGGCTTACAAATCGGATTTTTAAAGACAAACCCGATTGTCTTTTTGTGCCTTCGCATACTCTTCCAATATTATTACCCAAAAGGAGTGCGATTATGATTCACGATCTCGCGTTTAAAAGATATCGCGATTCTTATAAATTGTTTCAATATTTATACTTGGATTTAAGCACCAGATTTGCAGTGAGATTTTCCTCTAGAATTCTTGTTCCAAGCGATGCAACAAAAAATGATCTGATTCGTTTTTATAAATGTGATCCGAAAAAGATTTCAACCATTTATCACGGTTTTGATTCGAATGAATACCTTGAAGAAAAGGATATGAAAAAGGCAAGTAAGTTTTCAGCCAAAATTCCATATTTACTTTTTGTGGGACGAATAGAGACTAAAAAAAATATATCAAAAATTTTAAAAGCATTTGAAAGAATTAAGGAGAAGTATTCGGATTTTTCTTTAATTCTTGCAGGAAAACCCGGAGTTGGTTATCCGGAAATCGAAAAACAAATCTCAACGATGAAACACAAACAAGATGTAATTCTTCCGGGATATATTAGCGAGGAAGAAAAACGATATTTATATAAAAACGCTGTTTGTTTCGTTTTCCCTTCTCTTTTTGAAGGATTTGGATTCCCGGTGCTTGAGGCTTTTGCATCGAAATGCCCTGTGGTTTGTTCGGATTCCGGTTCACTTCCGGAGGTGTGTGGAGAGGCTTGTATGCTAACAAATAATAATGATGACGGAGCCCTTTACGAAAACATTTTTAAACTCATCGAAAATAAAGAAATAAGAGAAAAATTGATTAATATGGGACTTAATAGACTTTCTTTTTTTGATTGGGAAAAGTGCGCGAAGGAAACCCTTAAAGCATTAACAGTATAACATGTTTTCAAACAAACAAATCGCAGAAGTGTTCTATGAAATGGCAGATGTTTTGGACATTAAAGGTGATAATCCTTTTAGGATTAACGCTTTAAGAAGAGGCGCCCTTATCGTGGAAGGATTTTCCCGGGAATTTTCAGAAATGTATAAAGAAGATCCAAACTCTTTAAATAATATTCCGGGTTTGGGCGAGGGACTTCGGTCTAAAGCAGTGGAACTTATTAAAACCGGAAAATGTAAAGAGCACATTGAAATGCTCAAGGGGTTTCCAGAGGGGCTTATAGATATGCTCAGGCTTCGGGGGGTTGGACCGAAAAAGGTAAAATTATTTTATGAAAAACTAGGCATTAAAGATATTAAGAGTCTAAAGAAAGCCTGTGAAAAGGGTGAAATAGCAGGTCTCCCTAAAATGGGTAAAAAATCACAAACCGAGATACTAAATGCAATTTCTGAAACCCAGTTGTTTTCTCAAAAAAGATTTTTAATAGATAGTGCGCTTTTTGATGCGGAGAGTTTGATAGAATATTTGAAAGACTCTTCTGTTTTGAAACATATTCAATATGCAGGAAGTCTAAGAAGGTTTCAGGACACTATCGGGGATATCGATATATTGGCGACAATCAAAGGACACGATACTTCTTTACTTATGAATCACTACCTTGGCTATCCAAAAATTTTCAAAATTTTATCAAAAGGCGATACAAAATCTTCGGTGATTTTGCTTTCCGGTATTCAAGTGGATTTAAGAGTTGTAGAGGATAAATCTTTCGGGGCCGCCTTGCATTATTTTACAGGTGACAAACAACACAACATTAAAATTCGTGATTTGGCTAAAAAGAAGGGGCTTAAAATTAGTGAATATGGAGTTTTCGATGGTGAAAAAATGGTTGGTGGTGTGAAAGAGCAAGATATTTTCGATGCTGTAGGACTCCCCTATATTCCACCGGAACTTCGAAGAAATGATGGAGAAATCGAATATGCTTTATCAAATGGTGGTATACCTGAATTGATTCAACTTTCTGACCTTCGTGGAGATTTACATGTTCATTCAACTTATAGTGATGGAAAATATTCGATGATGGAAATGGCGGAGGCTTGTTTCAAACTGGGCCTTAAATATATGGCATTTGCCGACCATTCTTCTTTGATACCCGTTACCGGAGGTATGGATGAGGTAAAAATCCAAAAACAATGGAAAGAAATCAATGAAATAAATAAAAAATTCGAAGGCCTGTTTCATGTTTTTAAAAGCTGTGAAGTGGATATAAGAAAGGATGGTTCTCTTGATTTTTCCGATGAAATTTTATCAAAATTGGACTTTGCTATAGCCAGTGTGCACATGAGGTATAAAGAACTAAACAGAGAAACCCAAACCAAAAGAGTAATTTCGGCTATATCGAATCCTTTCGTAAAAATTTTGGCGCACCCTACCGGAAGAAAGATAAACGAAAGACCTGAAATCGATATGGACATGGAAGCTATTGTGAAGGCTTGTGTCGATAATGATGTCGCTCTTGAAATAAACAGCAACCCAATGAGGCTCGATCTTTATGATAAACTCATAGTTATGGCTAAAGATTTGGGTGCGAAATTTTCAATAGACAGTGATTCTCACTTCCCAAACGATTTCGATTATCTAAAATTTGGTGTTGGTATGGCCAGGAGAGGTTGGCTTGAAGCAAGTCATGTTATTAACACTTTGCCTTTAGAAAAATTTAAAAGTATACTTAAGAAAAATTTTAACAACTAACAAAAAAGTATGTCTAAAAAAATCGTTATTCCAGCCCTAATCCTGGGTGTTCTGTCAGTAAGTTCATGCTCTTTAATGAAGAGCGAGGAGCAATCTTTTATAGACGCTAATATTGAAGCAACTTGTGCGCTTGCCGATATTGACTTAAATGATATCAACCAAGACAACTCAAAAATGATTGAAAATATTTACAAGAAACATGGTTTTCCTGTTGAAGATGAAGAAGCACTTTTGCAATACATGACTAAATATGAATCAAATCCAGAAGTTGTATCTGCAATTGAAAAAGGATCCGCTGATTGCAGACAGAAGATGATTGATAAAATTATGAATAGTGTAGAAGTTCCTACCGAAGAAGAAGTGAAAATTCCTGTTGGAACCGGCGAAGTTTCGGACGTTGAATAATTAAAAATTTTTAAGAAAATGAAAGTTGCTCTGGTTCATGATTTTTTGATTAGACTAGGTGGTGCCGAAAGGGTTCTTAAGGTTCTTTCGGATATGTTTCCGAATGCTCCGATTTATACCTTGCTTTATGATGAATCTAAAGTAGGTAAAGTGTTTCCAAAGGAAAAAGTAAAAACGTCCTTTTTGCAAAAATATCCGAAGTTTATAAAGAATTATCAAAGGTATTTAACATATAAAATGCCTAGAGCTATAGAAGAACTTGATTTTTCTGAGTTTGATTTGGTTATTAGTTCTTCAAATTCTTTCGCGCATGGAATAATCACCAACACAGATACAAAACATGTTTGTTATTGTCATAGCCCGATGCGATATGCTTGGGATTGGGCAAATGAATATGTCGAGGAAAATAACATTTCCGGTATTAAAAGGGTCGTTTATTCCTATTTAATTAAGTATCTAAGAGAATGGGACAAAATATCCGCAGATCGTCCGGATAAATATTTGGCCAATTCTTCAAATGTTCAAAAAAGAATAAAAAAATATTACGGCCTTGACTGCGATGTGGTGTTTCCTCCTGTTGATGTGAACAGGTTTAATGTTAAAGGCACTAATCAGGATTATTTTTTGGTTGTTTCTAATCTTACTCCTTATAAAAAGGTGGACTTGGCTGTTCGGCTTTTTAACAAAATTGGTAAAAGACTTGTAATAATCGGCGGTGGTCCACAAAGAGCTTATTTAAAGAGCATTGCGGCGCCAAATATTGATTTTCTGGGCTTTAAAAGCGATGAAGTTGTGAAAGAATATATCGAAAACTGTCGGGCTTTTATTTTCCCGGGAGAAGAAGATTTCGGGATTACGCCTCTTGAAGCGATGGCTGCGGGAAAACCGGTATTGGCCTATGGAAAAGGTGGCACTTTGGAGACCGTAGTATCGGGAAAAACTGGCGAATTTTTTTACGAACAAACTCTTGAATCAATGGAGGATGGACTTGCTAGACTCCTTTACAATGAACAATTTTATGATGCGAACAATATTCGGAAACATGCGGAAAATTTTTCAATCGAAATTTTTAAGAAAAACATCAAAAAACATATATTGGATTAATCTCTTGTTATGGATAAACTCTCTCTTTACAGAAAATATAGACCATCAAATTTTGAAAACCTTATCGGGCAAGATCACATTAAAACAACTCTTATTAATGCCATTAAGTCCGGTCAGATAGCACATGCTTATGTTTTTTCAGGCCCCAGAGGCACGGGAAAGACCACAAGTGCCAGACTTATGGCAAAGGCAATAAATTGCGAAAATTTAAAAAACGGTTTTGAGCCTTGTGATGAATGTGATTTTTGCAAAGAAATATCAAAAGGAAGTCTTATTGATGTAATAGAAATAGATGCAGCTTCGAATACTGGAGTTGATAACATGAGAGAACTTAAAGAGAATATCTCGTTTGCTCCTACAAGAAGCAAAGCTAAGGTGTATGTGATTGATGAATTCCACATGCTTTCAAAAAGCGCATTTAATGCGCTTTTAAAGACACTTGAGGAGCCCCCTGCCAATGTATATTTTATTTTGGCAACGACGGAATTACATAAGATTCCTGAAACTATTATTTCCAGGTGTCAGAATTTCGAGTTTAAAAGAATATCGCCCGAAGAAATGACCAAGAGGCTTTTATTTATAGCCAATTCGGAAGGTATAGAAGCTACCGAATCTGCTTTAATGATGATTTCAAAACATGTTAACGGTGGTCTTAGAGATGCCATAAGTCTGCTCGAACAATTATCTCTTTCCTCTAAAATTACAGAGGAATCAGTGGCAGACCTCCTTGGAATAAGCAGTATAGAATTAATTAATACTTACTATCAATTGGTAAAATCAAAAGATACAAAAAAAGCCTTGAATTTTATTGATGAAATTTTTGTTTCAGGTGTTGATTTGAGGCAGTTTGTGCATGATTTTATAAATTTACTCAGAGAAAAAGTAATGCTTTGTTTTGCAGAAAATTATCTTAACGCAGTACCTCTTTATGTAAGCCTTATTGAAAATTTTCAAAAAGCTGTAAAAGATTTCAACCCCGAGATACCAAGACTAGCGCTTGAGATGGCTACTGTAAGAGCAACTTTTGATTTCGAAAAAATAAGCGCAGTGCAAGATCTTCCGAGTGAGAATAAAAACACTTCGAAGATAGAAGAAAAGATCGAAGACAGAATACTCGAAAAAGTAATTTCTATTGAAAAAGTGGACAAAAAACCTGAGGAAAGTGAAACTCTGTTAGGAAAAAAATTTGTTAACCCGGAAACCTCATCCGAATCAATTCCGACGAAAGAAATTAATACAACAGAAACAACCACTGTTAATGCTCCTATTGCTAGTGCTTCCGGTCTTGCCGATTATGATTCTTTGAAACAAAATTGGATAAGTGTGCTCAATCATATTTCAAAGCCTACAATTTCTAGGTCTCTAAAAACCGGGAATCCTGTCAAAATAGATGGAGATGCTTTGGTTCTTAAGTTTTTTTCAAGTTTTCATAATGATATTGTGATGAAAACAGAAAGCAAAGTGGAGATTGAGAAGAGTATTCTTGATGTAACTGGTCAAAAACTCCAGATAAAATCTATTGTTGAGGAAAAAATAATGGACGAAGACTTTCGAATGCCTGATAAAATCGACGTTCCGGTTCAACAAGCCGCGTCGACACAACCTACTGTCCCCAAAATAGACAAAGCGACAAACGAGGCTCTTGATATTTTTGGAGGTAAGCTTGTTTAAGTACCTAGCATTTTTATTAAATCAGTTTCCATAAGGCATTTGACTCCCAGGCTTTTTGCTTTTTCGAGTTTTGACCCGGCATTTTCTCCACAAACTAGAAAGTCAGTATTTTTTGAGACGCTTGAAGATACGCTACCGCCTTTCGATTTGATTAGGCTTGAAATGTCATCTCTGGAAAATTTTTCGAGAGTGCCTGTTATAACAAATGTCTTTTCTGAGAATAAATCATTATTTCGGGAAATAAAATGACCGGTTTTTAAAACCACTCCGCTTCGTTCAAATTCGTGTAATAAATTTCTATTATTGGATTCTTTAAACCAGTCAAAAATGGATTTTCCGATTTTTTCTCCTATTTTGTCGATAGCTATTAACTCATCCAACCTTATTGTGTTCACAAGATTATAAAGAGCCAAAGGTTTTAAATCGCCCTCTAGCTTTTTGTCCTTTACCAGAAATTTTGAAAAATCATAAGAACCTTGTTCTCCAAGAAAACGAATACCCAGAGAAAAAACGAATTTATTCAAATCAATATTTTTAGCCGTTTTTATGGCGTCTAGAAGGTTTTGAATTTTTTTCTCTTTGAATAGAGGTAAAGTGGAAAGAACCTCCTTTGATAAATTTAAAATATCCGAGGATCTTTTGATGAGCCCTCTTTCCACCATCATTTCAAGATTTTTTTTGCCTAAGCCTTCGAGATTGAATGCTTTTCGCGAAACAAAGTGTTTTAAAGATGCTTTTATTATCGCCGGACAAATGGGGTTTTCGCATCTTGTTGCTGATTCCATCGAATCCCTAAAGGCTTTTTTTCCGCAAACCGGACAATTTTGTGGAAAATGAAAGTTTTTTTCATTGCCTGTTCTAAATTCTTTAAGAACACTTACCACTTCCGGAATTACATCTCCGGCTTTTTGAATAACCACGGTATCACCAATTTTTATATCTTTTTCCTTAATAAAATCTTCATTATGAAGCGTCGCTCTCTTTACGGTAGACCCCGCCACTAGCACGGGATTAAATTCAGCGACGGGAGTTAGGGCTCCTGTACGACCCACTTGAATGACAATTCTTTCAATTTTTGTACTTACTTTTTCGGCAGGAAATTTATATGCAACAGCAAATCTCGGATGCTTGGCCGTGACACCCATTTGTTTTTGCAAAGCCAAATCATTAACTTTTACGACTATCCCATCTATTTCATAAGGTAGGGTTTCCCTCTTTTTTGTCCAATATGTAATAAAATCCACCACTTCATTAAGACTTTCGCATTTTTTATAATGTTCACAAATATGAAAACCGAGGCTTTTTAGTTTTTTAAGAAGTTGTTCTTGAGTGTGAACGGCAATATCATCTTTTTCACCTATCGCGTAAAAATACATTTCCAAATCCCGCTCCCGAGTAATTTCCGGGTCAAGCTGTCTTACGCTTCCTGAGGCACAGTTTCTTGGATTTGCGAATGTGGAAAGACCTAAAGCGTTTTGGATTTTATTCAATTTTTCAAAGCTTTTTTTCGGCATAAAAACCTCTCCTGATGCCTCTAGATCGATTTTTTCGGTCAAGTCATGGGGAATATTTTTGATAACAGATACAGTGTGTGTGACATCTTCTCCTACTTTTCCGTCCCCTCTGGTAATAGCTCTAATAAATTGGCCATTTTTGTAATGAATTGTAATGTTTAAGCCATCGTTTTTAAGTTCGCATAAATACTCGATTTTGTCATTCGTAAGCTTTGAAATTCTTTCTTCCCACTCTTTGAGTTCCTCAATGGAAAAAATGTCCTCCAGGCTCTTTTTTGGGGTAATATGGTCAACTTTTTGGAATTTTTCCGAAGGAGTCTCCCCCACTTTTTGAGTTGGAGAATCATCATCTTTCAGCTCCGGAAAAGCATCTTCGAGGGTTTTAAGTTCTCTTTTTAGGCTATCATAGACGCTGTCCTCCACTTTCGGGTCTTCAAACATGTAATATTGTTTATTTAGAGCCAAAATTTTTTCCTTAAGCACTTTTATTCTGGAAATCGCTTTATCTTTATTGATATTCGCCATTTGAGGTTTGATTTAAGCCTTAAAATTTGGTATAATAATACGATAAATTATTGTTTAAGTTAAGGAAAAATGAGTGGAAATGACAACTCAATTCAAATCACAGAAGAAATGCAAAAAGAGCTAAACAAGCCTCTAGCAAATCCATCAGGTATGAGTCTTTCCGACCAGCAATTTTTGGACCGGGTCATTAAGTTTGTGAATGAGGGCAGAATAAATTTATTTAGTGTGGATTCGGTAATAAACCACGCTGTTTATGATGGTTTGGAACCGAAACTTCAGGCAAAAGTCGAAATTCAAGCGCTTACGGTTCTTTCTTCCATAAGGGAAATAAAAGGGCTTTATGATGCGGGATATGTGAACAGTTACCAAATTCAAAATCTTGTGGCGAAACTTAAACAATATGTCTCGAATATTGAGGAAACGGGTGGGGATGTGTTTATAATTTAATAGAATTTTTATATGGGAGGTGATTTAGAAAATAGGGATAAGGGTGTGGATGTTGTTGCTACCGGTACGGAAACAACAGACACGGCTAAGCAACAAAAAGAACATGCTACTGATGTAGCTACAGAAGTGTCTGGAGGACAAACCAGTACTTCTCCCGAAGTTGGTTATCCCGATGTTGAAAGTCCTACAGGAAATCTCGAAGCCGGTATTTCCACGGGCGACCGACCAGGAGATTCTTCCGAAGTTTCGGCTGCTACGGAAACCGGTGATGAACAACAAGATCCCACATCCGAAGTTCAAAAAACAGAATTGGAGGCAGATACTTCTACTGGTGGCTCAGCAGCTACAGAAATATATAGTACAGGGCGCGAAAATTCTCCCGAAGGCTCACCAACAACTGACACAGCTGGTGAAGATGCTACTTCCGAAGTTCAAAAAACAGAATATGAGGTTTTAGTGAACGAGGCCGGTGGACCGAATAAATATACAAAAATGCTCAGCGATGTGGCGGAACAGGTTCCTCAAATAGCCGAATCTCCTCTATTTAAAGCCTTGATTATTATGGCGGCTAAATATGGAGGGATTTTTGATGCTCTTTCAAACATCGGGGTGTCGTTCGATGAAAGAATAAATAAAGAAGAATATAATTCCGAGAAACTCGAAACCGATGATGCCCAAAAGCTACTTGCATTGCAAACGATCTCGACGGCCATTTCGGAAGACTCGATAAATTTTGTTAAGAACCAAAATGAGCAACTGGAATCTTCTTCCACAAGATTTGCGGCAGGTGTTTTGTTTGGAAGTACAGACGGAACGACATTAACTCTTTCAGACAAAGAAATTACAGATCCCTATCAGCTCGCAGCGAAGCTCGATAAAGGTCATTTTGACGCTTCTTCAAACAATACAAAAGCATATGAGAAGGTAACAAATCCGGATGTATTCTTTGCAAATATGAATTCTTTTCATGCCGGATCCGTTGTGTTCTTCAATTTGGAAGAACCGAAAAAAGATGCAAAGGAAGGCGAGAAAGACTCAAAGCTTCCATTTTCAATAAAACCGATGCTTTCGGGTGTACTTGATGGAAACGGAAATATTCTATATTTCGGACCATCCAAAGATGATTCAACTCAAAAAGTGAGGAGAATCGCCATAGTCGATATGAAAGATAAGGCTTTTAAGATTGAGATGGTTATGAAAAAAGACCCGAAAGCACTTGAAAATATCGTCTCGGGAAATACTGCTCCGGTTGTTGATCCGAATGCTCCTGCTACTGGTACTGCTCCTGCTCCTGGTACTGGTGCTGAGACTGCTACCGCTACCGCTACTGCTACCGCTACTGCTACCGCTACTGCTCCTACTACTGCCAATCCTGCTGCTTCGGGAGAGTCTCCTGCTACTACTGCCCCTGGTTCCCCCATTCCCGCTCCTGATACTACCGCTGCCTAATGCTTTAGTTTAAAGAATTTGTTCACAAAATCATTAATACATAAAAAATAATGTCCGACCCATCACAGCAAAATACGGCTACAACTACAGGTACTCAATCCGGCTCCACAGGTGACGATTCAAGAGTGCCTGCAGGTCTTGTCCTTGATAAGGCAAAAACCTCCGAGCAATATATGCGAGAGGCCGAGGCAACTTATATAATTCCCGTTATTATTCGTGATAAATTTCCGGACCTGATCAAATTGATCGTGGAAACGGAATCCATGGACAAAGAAGAAAGAGAATATTGGCTTTCCATAATGCCTGTGATGACGGAGGACCAGATTGTAAAACTGCGAAACATCCTTTTAAACGAAAAGGAACAACTTTATAAAATCGACCAGGAATATCAAAATAAAGGAGGTAAAAAAACAGTTGAACCTTTGGATGAAATCAAACTTAAGGAAAGGATTGAAAAACTAAAAGAGGCCGAGAAAAGTTCGGAAGAAGAAGAACAAGCCAAAGAAGCGGAACTTCTTAAAATGTTGGAAACAATTTAGATTTTATCTCGGAACTTTTATTGAAGTTGAATCTGATTGTGACGTGCTTTCTACAACGGGCTTTGCAATAACAATAAGTCTTCTTAAATTTGTGCCTACAGGAGTACAAGTGATTAAAGTAAGAGTCTCGGTTTCTGTTTGTTTTAAGACCTCTATTTGTGTCGGTTTTACTTCAAATTTTTCCTTAATTTCATAAATAAATTTCTTTTGATTGTAATACATCACAACTCTGTCCCCCACTTCGACATCATGAAGTAAAGCAAATACATCTTTAAACCTTCCCGGATCCCATGGAAAGTAGGAAGAATGCCCTGTAATCACGATATTTCCATTTTCTCCAGGAAGGCTTGTGCCTGGATAGTGAACAACTCCTCCTCGGAGGGCTTCCTGAATGTCATTTTCCAGAGCTTTCCAGTCTCTCTGAATGAGGTTTTCGCTACTAACTCGTACAATTGGAACATTTTGATTGATTCTCGGAATTACTATTCGATCAGTTGTAGGCATGATTTCAAGGTCCAAAGGGGGAACTTGTTTTTGTTGAAAATCTTTTGCGCCAGAAGGTGCCACAATAATTTGAGTTTGTGTTTGATCTGAAATATCTATCAGATCAGTAAGCGGACTTTCTGTAGTTGTTCCGGTTATATCGGAATATTTGTTTGAAATAATTTTATAATAGGCGGGCGCATTCATAAGCAAAAAAAGAACTACAAGAATAAGGCCTGAAACAAGGATTTGTTTTATTATTCCATTGATTTTTCGCGATATGCCTTTGTCATTATTTTCAGGAGGCAAATGCAGTTTTGTGTTTTCTTCGTTCATTTTGTTTGTTTTCTCTAATATTATAGCCTATTTTTGGCTTATTTTCAATTTCAATACCAGCTTATGGTTCTTTGTTTTATGAATATTTTTTTTAAATTTGACCAAAAAGGCTTTTATATGGGATAATTTAATGTATCTAAATAATGGAAAATGGAGGAAAAAATACTGTATGACAAGTATTTCGATATTGAAAAAATTGCAGATGAAATCAAACTATATCTAAAAGATTTCGATAGAAAAAGGTTTATAGATGCCTTTCATTTTGCCGAAAAAGCACATCGTTCTCAACTTAGAAAAGACGGAGAGACTCCATATATTGTCCACCCGGTTTCGGCTGCTAAAATACTTATGGCAATTCACGCCGATGAAGATATTTTGATTTCGGCTCTTCTTCACGATGTTCCTGAGGACACAAGTTTTACCCTAAACGAAGTAAAAGTGAAATTTGGTGAAAAAGTGGCGTTTTTGGTTAATGGGATAACAAAACTTACCGCGGTTCATTACAAAAATGAAAATCTTGAGTCGATTGATAGTCTAAAAAAGATGTTTTTCCATATTGCAAAGGATCCGCGAGTAATTATCATAAAATTGGCCGATCGGCTTCATAATATGCGTACTCTAAAATTTGCTCGTGCCGACAAACAAATTCGAACCGCCAAGGAAACTTTGGAAATTTATGTACCGGCAGCAAATATTCTGGGTCTTTATGTTATAAAAAGAGAGATGGAAGATCTTTGTTTTTCTTATCTTTTCCCAACAGAATTTAATAATTTAAAAAGCAAAATTGAGGAGGATGAGAAAAAACACAATAGCGATGTTGAAAATTTCAAAAGAGATTTAGTTAAGAAATTTTTTGATGCAGGTATAGAAGCCGATGTGCAGCTTACAAAACACAGTCTTTATGAGATTTATAAGAAACTTTGCGATATCGGACGACCCTTCGATTATATTGATGATGGTGTACTAATTAATGTGGTTGTAAAAAACAAAGAGGATTGTTATCGGGCTCTTGGGATAATACACGCATCTTATTTACCGAAATCCGATAAGTTTCAAGATTTCATCGCAAGCCCCAAGATGAACGGATACAGCGGACTTCACACTTCAGTGTTCGGCGTGAAAGGTCTTCTTACAGATATTCGAATTATGGACGAGGATATGGGGCTTTTTGCAAATTATGGTATTATGTCGCCGTTTTTCAAAGAGATGAATACCGGTAAAGATTTTTACGCGGAAAACAAGAACTATTGGGCAAAAATGATTGTGGAAACTCAAAAAATCCATGAATCAGATGAGTTTATTTCGAATCTCAAATCAGATATTTTTGAAGATAGAATTGTTGTGTATTCCTCGAAAGGAAGTTCAATCAATCTTCCAAAAAACGCGACCTTGATTGATTTCGCATATGCTCTGGGGTCTGAGACCGGAAATCATGCAATAAATGCCGTGGTAAATAATCAAGTAAAACCGATTACTACGATTCTTAAATCAGGCGATGTCGTTCAAATTCGTACTTCAGTTCATGCAGAACCTGAATTTTACTGGATGAATTTCGCTAAAACCACATTTGCAAAAAATAAAATCAAGAATTATTTCAATAAAGTGGATGATGGCAAAAAGAGAAAAGCTGTAATAAATATGCTTCAAAGAGAGCTTGATATTGCAGGTCTTGGTTATTGGAAGGATCTTAAGTTTAAGAGTGTTCAAAAAACATTAAAAAAAGTGAAAAATGTGATTTACCGGAACTGGAAAGACGTATTTGAAGCCATTTCCAATGGTGAGCTTCAAGCAGTGACTTTGGTAAAATCGCTTAAAGAAAGAAAATTTGTGTTTGATTTCGATCAGATTTACAAACCCGGAAAAATGGTGCGAATGAAAATTGTGGCTAGTGACAGGCCCGGTCTCGCAACGGATATTACAAATATTATTGATAGAAATTCAATAAATATGCGCTATTTTAAGGGATATAATCCTCCTTTTTTAAAAAGCGCTTATTTTGATATAAGGTTTTTTGCAAAAGATCCTAAAGAAATCGGAAGAATTTTTTATGAAATAAGGCAAATAGAAGGTGTTAAAACTGTGAATCGTGTTAAGCCAACTCAGCTTATTCTTTTTCTTTTGTCATTTGTTTTCACCGTTTTTGTATGGGTTTCAAACAGCTATTTAATAAATTACATTATCGAAATCGGTTTCAAAAAGGTAAACAGTCTTCTTGCATATACTCTTCTTTATGTAGAGCTTTTTATGCCTCTTGTTTCCGTAATTTTCCTTACAAATGTACTCGGCAAATATTATCCTGCTCTTATTAACAAAAGAATTCTTTGGGTAATTTCTTTTGTTGTTCTTTCGCTTTCGGTTCTGTTTATTTTCTTGAGATATATAAATTTAAACCTTGAAATCGATTCAAGAATTATGGCAGGAGGAATTATTATTGCCTACATCTACTTATTTTTGAGGTATCGAAAAGTGATGCGAAATTAATTTTATGATGAAAATTTGAAGTGCATTGTGTCGCCATCTTTGACCAAGTAATCTTTTCCTTCAAGACGCATAAGTCCCTTTTCTTTGGCTTTAGCTTCACTTCGGCAGTCCACAAAATCCTTCCAAAAAATTACCTCGGCTTTGATAAAACCCTTTTCGAAGTCTGTATGAATAACGCCGGCGGCTTGTGGAGCCATAGTACCCTTTTTGATTGTCCAAGCCCTGGATTCTTTTGGGCCGGATGTAAAATAAGTGATTAAGCCAAGAAGGCTGTATGATTTTTGAATAAGCGTTTCGAGTCCGGATTTTTCGATACCCAGTGTTTTCATATATTCTGAGGCTTCCTCCGGTGAAAATTCGATAAGTTCGTGTTCTACTTTTGCGCAGATGGGCACGATTAATTCAGGATTTTCAACTCCGATAATTTCGGAGGCTTTTATCGGATCAAATGTTTTGAGTTTTTCTTCAGAAATATTAACGATAAATAAAGTGGGCTTAAAAGTAAGCAGATGAAGATCTTTAAGGGCCTCAAGTTCATTTTCGTCAAAATCTATCGAAATTGCTCTTTTTCCAGACATAAGACCATCGTTCAATTTTTCAACAATTCTCAAATATTCAAGCTTGTCTTTTTGATTGGATTTTGCGTCTGATCTAGCTTTATATAGGCGTTTTTCAACGGTTTGCAGGTCGGCTAAAAGAAGCTCCGATTCAATGATTTCCCTATCGCTTTTCGGATCAACCGTGCCGTGTACATGAGTTACATTCGGATCATCAAACCATCTGATGACATGGGCAATGGCATCACACTCACGAATGTTGGCTAAAAATTTATTTCCCAAACCCTCGCCTTGCGAAGCGCCTTTTACGATACCTGCAATATCTACAAATTTGATTATTGCCGGGATTGTTTTTTCGGAGTTAGAAACTTCGGAAAGCTTAGCAAGCCTTTCGTCAGGAACCTCTACAATTCCAACATTCGGATCAATTGTGGCAAATGGATAATTTGCGGTAAGTGCCTGAGAACTTTTTGTAAGAGCATTAAAGATTGTTGACTTCCCCACATTTGGAAGCCCGACGATACCTATATTTAAAGACATAATTTATTTGTTAATTTCAGCAGTTTCAAGGTGTACTTGGTGGATATCTTGTCTGATTGATTTGTGTGTGCGGTTTTCTCGTTTTAATTCTTTGATTTTTTTAATTTGAGCAACAAGCCTGTCTTTCGAGAGATCAAGCGCCTTTGTAAGAAGGTGGCTTGCTTCACTTGCTACAAGATTTTCGGACCTTGGCATTGAAAGTGTCATATCAACGGAAAAAGCATCATGTTTTTCAAATTTTTCGATATTCACCTTGAGGGAAACTGAATCTGAATCATAAGCCTCAAACAGCCCTTCGAATTGAGATACCTTCTTCTCGGTATACTCCTTGAACTTCTTTGCTTCAGTATCGGAAAGATTCTTTTGTGTGAGAATTAGTTCCATGTTTTTTGGGTTATATATTCGTGGGCCGACTTCATTATAGCAGATACAAAAATACGGACAACTTGTTATTATTAAGCCCAAGGTGTATAATATAATGATGTAACAAATAAAATTATGAAAATTAACGATCTTCCGATTTTGGGCCGTATCAATCACACTTTTAATCGAGTGCTTGCCAATTTGCTAATTTTAGCATTTGTATTTTTGGCTTTGGCAGTATCGATTTTGATTTACCCCCCGGCTCTTACGATTATGGCTGCCCTTCTTTTAATGGTGGCCTGTTTTTCACTGATAAATATCGCTTATAATGTATATGTATACAAAAAGCGATATTTGAAATTGTTTAAGTTTTTGGAATAAACGTCTATTCGCAGGCTCCTTCTTTGATTTCTTTGGCTCCGGCTTTTTCAGCAAAACATGAATTTGAGAAGGTCTGGGAGATTGTTTCACAGTTTTCCTCGGAATTTTCACAATTGCCTTGAACCATTCCGCAAACAGGTGCATATAGCTCCATGCAAAGCACTTCATCGTTTTCAATTACTTCTACTTTTGTCTCGGAAGGTTCTTCTTTTTCTTCGGATGAAGATACTTCAGTGCTCTCGGTTGAAAGAATTTCTATTTCGGGATTTGTTGGTTCTTCTTTTTCTTCGGAAATGGAGGCTTTGTTGTCAGATTGATTCGTTTCGTCTAATGTATACTCAAAACCGCTACAAGAAGACAAAATAAAAAGAGAAAACATTGCGAGAGCAATAAATATTTTTCTTTGCATAGGCGTTTTGGCTAAAAATTGTTCCGCCCTTATGATAACCCAAAAAATTTTTCTGTAAACTAGAAGCTGTGAGAAAGTTTTGTATTATCGTAGACTTGGCTTTTTGCAAACAACTTTGAGGTCTCAAGAATTTTTGTTCCGGCAAAAACCTTTTCTTTTATGAATGTCAGTTTTTTTTGCAGAATTTCATTTTTTAATGCGTTCTTTTCGAACTGAGACGGCTGAAGAACATAAAATATATAACACTCGGCAAAATCTTCGTATGGGTCTGTAGCTCCATATAAAGAGCAAAAATCAGCATTCATTGAACCTGCGACCTTATTTTCGTTGTTTTTCCAGCTTATGGAGTAGAAATCCACACTTTCGTCGTCCGATTTAACGGGTGTGCCAAGGTCAACGAAAGAGCTGTTTTTGTTTGATTTTCCAGTTAAAAAACTTCCATCCACAATATGACCGAGTTCGTGAATAAACACTGCTTTTAGCTCCGAATCACTTATATCATTGCATCTAATGCTTATTTTTGAGGCATTTGCGCCTCCCCTTTTGGAATTTTTGTTGTAAATAAGCTCAATTGTAGTAAGTCCCATGTATTGTTCGGAAGGAATTTTTGAAAGTGTTTGCGTGATTATTTCTTTGCAAGAATCGACGGATCTTTGAGAAAGAAGGCTTGAATCGGAAATGTTTTCAGTAAAACGATAAGCGGACTTGGAATTTTGGGAGGGATTTGTGGTTGCGTTGTCGCTTACTTGCTTATTTCTAGTAATTTTCTCGTTTCGAATCTTATCCAAATCCATATCGGGTGTGACCATTATAAAGCCCTCGGAATCGACTAAGTAGGCGCTCTGCGAAGGGCTCTTCGAATTTGAGGAGGAATTTTCTTCTTTGAAAATTGATGGATTTGAATTGTCGATACTCACATTTTCGTTTATTATGACGATCTTTTTCGCAACAGTGGAATGGCTAAAGAAAGCCAGAAGAATAAAAGATAAAACGACCAACTTGAGCGGTTTTTTCAATACTGAGACTAGGTTTACTATTGTTTTTGCAACTTTGACTTTGAATTTTTCTTTTTTCTCCATTGAATTCGTTAAAAGAGAGAATCTTAATTAAATTCGCAGTTTTGTCAAGGGCTTTCGTTAAATAGAGGCTAATACAAAAAATAATTTTGCCGGGCAAAATTATTTGGTGGTGCCGGGAGGCAGAATTGAACTGCCGACACATGGATTTTCAGTCCATTGCTCTACCACTGAGCTACCCCGGCTAATACCGTTTTTAATACGCAGAGATATTAAAGTGCTTTTTGAAGTTTGGCAAACTTTTTTTAAAAAAAGGCGGAACTTTTTTAAGTCCCGCCTTTAAATATGCTTTTTGAAAATTACATTTCTTCTTTTCGTCTCATTTTGAAGATGAAGTATGCACCTGCAAGGAACATAAGAGTATAAAGGTAAGTGTTGAATTCGGGGACAAGATTGATAACTTTGAAAGTTGTTTCACTTTCAAGACCTTGATCTAGGCCCGATAATCCTTCAGTGTCCACTGCGTAAATTCTCCACTTATAGGTCGTATAGCCTAAAAATTCTGTCATATCATAATAGGTTGCGCTTGGATCGTTGATTATAGCTGTTTCTATTAGAATATCATCCATTGTCCAAACATCTATTACATAGCTTTCAACACTTGGATCAGTGAGTGCATACCATTGTAATCTGGGTGTAGTGTCTCCAGTTTCATTACCATTAATTGGGCTTTTTTGAATAACCGGTCCGGGGGCAGTGCCGTCGACAATAAAAGCTATGCTTCCGGAATTTGCCGTCACCCAATCGCTTTGCAAACTTGCTTGGTTTGAAGCCATGACTCTCCAGTAATATTCATCATCTGAAAGTTCCTGATCTACAGAGCCAACCGCATATGAACCATTCGCACCCACTTCTTGACCTACTGTGAAGGTTTTGGAACCTTCCGTGAGATAACCGGAAGAAAAGTCTACTACAAGTGATGAGAAGCTAGGATCAGTTGCGATTTGTATTCGATGTTCGACCAAATCATCATTTTCATCTTCAACATCGAAAGTAAGGGTGGGTGTTTTATCGCTTGTCTGAGAACCGTCAACAAGTCCCGGAGGGCCGAGATTTGTAACTTCAGGCGCTGCATCAAAAAGCCAATTGAAATTGTTTGGATCTTCTTCATGTGGAATTGAGCCTGTGCCTCGAGCATCAATTGCCGTAAGGTTTTGATTGTAGGAATCCTGAACATCTAAGTTTGCAATGATTCTTGGTCCCTGAGGATCTATGATCCATTGATTTTGAGACAATCCCGTGCCTGGTATTGAGGACCTTAAAACTAACCTATTTCCTTCAGATGCTCCCTGACATGTCCAGGTTCCGGTAATTGTGGTTGTTGAACCGGCTTCGAAAACTAGCTCAGAGCTTCCAATTTTAGTAAAATTATAGAAAGTATTTGACCCAGTAATTGAATGGTCTCCTTCTGTTAGAACTACTGTACTGTTTCCCGGTGTAACTGTAGTGTTTGCTGTGTCTCTGATAAGGTTTCCAGTAATTGTAATTGTTCTATTACCTGTCCCACCGTTAAATAGTCCCCTTGTAAGAGTAAAATTGCCATCGAGATATAAATCTCCGATTAATGAACTTAGTCCTTCTAAAGTCGAGTCGTTATTGATTTCAATATTATTCAAATGATCTCCCGTCGTATTTGTGTAAGAAAAATTTCCACTACCTGACATAATCATACTTCCGCCATTATGCTGAAAGCTTCCTCCGGTAAGTGAAAGATTTCCACCTAAATCAAATGTACCACTTGGAGCTAAAAATGTTCCGCCATCCAGTATAAAATTTTGCAAAACAGTAACTGAACCATCTCTTGCATCAAATGTTCCGTTTGAAATTGTTTGGTTATATGTGTCTGAAATCCAATCTGCAGTTTCTAAATCAAATAATGCTGATGCACCCATCGTGATTGTTCCTTCGTGAGTAATTGTATTTCCCAGGGTTCCTGCTAAAAAGGTGCCTGCGTTTTGGATATAATTATATTCGAATGTGATAGAGCCACTACTGCTATTTGAAAAGGTAGCTCCAGTTCCTGCGTTGTCTGTAATTTGGAAATATTCTTCAAAAATAAGTGGGCTTGTTCCAGTATATTCCACTAAAAGGTCTGATTTATTACTATTGTCAATTCTTATACTTGGTAGGGTTCTACCACTTAAAGTAAGTATTTCTGGGATTTCGACGTCAGAAAGTGTCTTAATCACCAAGTATCCATCCCCTATGCCGTAATTTCCGTCAAATGTGTTTAGCCAATTAATTTCGTTTTCTGCAACTAATCTGTCCCCACCATTGGGAAGGTTGATCATTCCATTTTCAAGTCTTAGAGTATTTGAAACTACAACTTCATCGTTTGAGGCGACTCCGAAATAACTTGATTCCGAGGCTTTATTGACAGTAAGATTGTATAGCTCAAATGGAATTCCATCCGGCACATTCAAACTATTATTTCCTCCGCTATCAAAGGTAAGTGTTCCGTTGTTGTGATTATATGTCCCAGCTGAAATGGTCATATTGTTTCCCATAAGGAAGGTTCCGCTTGGTGCATTAAAAGTTCCGCCACTTAGCGTAAATGCATTATTTGCGTCCAGGCTTCCATTGATAATATTGAACTGTCCTAATGATTGAGAATAGGTACTATTAAATGTCACCTGCGATGTTGAAGCTTCATAAGTACCACCACTAATCGTTACGGCTCCTGTATGTGTCATTTGCCCCCCCCTTGAATAAAATGTACCGCTTTCAAGGATTGTAGTGTTGGAAATAGTAATATTTACTCCATTTTTATTATCGAAAGCACTTGAAGATCCGCTTCCCGTAAGCATTAATCGTCCAAAAATCGACAGGTCCGCTGTGCCTAAATATTCAAGCTTTACATTATCAAATCCATTATTATCTAATTTAAAACTCGGTGTTCTTTTCGAGACATTTAGTATTTCCGGTATCTGATATGTGTGGTCATCTTCATATGCCTTCAGAGTCAGGTATCCAGCATAAGTAGATGAGGAATTTCCATCAAAATCATCGTCATAAGTAAAATCGTTTTCGACAATTAATTCCGCTGTACTGTTTATTCCCAAAGTTCCGTTTAATAAAGATAGATCATTTACGGTTATTGTATCTCCGGATGAGAAAATTAATGTTGAATTCGAATTTTTTATTACATTATAAAATGTTTGTGTGGAATTTATATTAACAACTTGGTTTGAAGCATCATTGAAATAGGTAGTTGAAGTCCCCGCATTGTATGTGCCTGATGTGATTGTAAAAGAGTCTTCGAAATAAATGCTTGAAGATTCTGCATTGAAAGTACCTGTGGCTAGTGAGAATGCATAACTGAATATGAGTGTGTTTCCTGTACCTGCATTAAATATTCCTCCCGTTTGTACAAAATTTCCGGAAAATGTGGGGTCTGAGGTCTCGGTATTTAATGTACCTCCGCTTAAATTAACTACTTTTCCTACATCCATGTCCGCTCCAAAATTTATTATTCCTCCTGATTGGTTGATATTATATAGAGAGACTGAACCCGCTAAATTATTATCAAATAATCCATCGCTTACAGTAAGCAAATTGCTTCCAAATGATTCAAAAAGAAGACCGTTTCCTCCTGAGGTATCTAAAATAAAATTACCACCATTTATTGTAATATCATCTGCAAAGGTTAGAGTTAATGAACCTGGAAGTCCCACCCCAGTCTCAATGGCTGTGGTAAATGTTCCTTGAGTAACTGTAAGTGTGTCTGTAAATGTCGTTGAACCGATTGAAGTTGAATAAGCCGGTTTTACTGTTGCGTTCGGATTGTTTATTGTGAGTTTTGGAACTCCTCCTCTACCTATATAGTGATTATTTGTAGCGGAACCGGATATTTCCACATTCAAAGTACCTCCGCTAAAAGCAGAGCCTGTGGTTAATTGACCAGTAAGCAAAATTTTTCCACCTGTAGAATTTATTGTACCATCCGTGAGAGTAAGCTCTTGAACACTTGAAAGAATGTCTGATCCTTCAAGGGTAAGCGTACTCGTTGCTCCTGTCATATTTACTTTTATTTTCCCGAAGCTTTCGGTGGACAAAGCATTTTGAATATCTACTGTCGTATTTAAAGTTGAATCAAATTCAAGTAAATTTGTACCTTCACCCCAAGCAGCATTTGAGCCAAGCGTAAAAGAATCTCCAGACATTTTTGTATGATAAGGGGAAAGAACAGAAACAGAACTTGTAATTTCAACAGTTGCATTTAAATCAAGTACTGCAACCGGATTTCCATTAAAGTCTGCTGTACCGCTTATCGTAATATCGTCATCTAGCTGAAATGTTCCCGTTCCCATATTTAAGGTGCCTGCGCTTTGTGTAAAAAGTCCATCAACTTCAAATTTTCCGGATGAAAAATTTGAGGTACCACCACTTTGATTATATGCTCCATGAACCCAGATATCTCCGGTTGGTGCATTAAATGTACCTGAACTTAGGCTAAGTGAGGAATTAAAGTCCCATGCTCCGGAATTGTTGTTTACTGAAAATGTGCCTCCGGATATTGTTGCAGTTCCTTCAACATCAACTGTAGCTGAAGCGGCGATTTCTATTTCACCTCCAGTTAATGATAAATTTCCATCTGAATTTAAAACTCTGCTATCAATTATTAATTTTCCGCCGCTTACGGTGAGAGTGCCTAGTGTCGCAAGATTGTAGTTTGAATTAGTAACGGTATAAGAGGATGAATCTTTATCTATTGTCAAATTATAAAGTGCTTTTCCTGGGTCTAAAACGACACTTGAAGCTCCATCTAAGACAATTGTTCCATTATTATGATTAAATGTACCACCTGATGTAATACCTACATTTCCACTAATGGTTGTCGTCCCAGAAGACAGTGTGATGGTGGGAGAATTGGATGTATCGTAATCTCCAGCAATATTCACGGTAGCAGAACCGAAATTTATTGTTCCATTTGTTATTACTACATCTCTATCAATTGTATATGTTGATTCATCAAAATTAACATTACCGTTTGTTATGTTTATGTCTTGTCCTACAGTAACTATTGCTGATTCAGAATTTACTGTTCCGCCTGAAATATTCAAATCATCTCCAACTGCCATTGTTGCTGATCCATTAGCGACTGTGCCAAAATTTAATGTTCCACCTGCCCATGAAAAATTATTTGCAAGTGTTATGTCGCTTTCTTGAAATGTTAAAGTTCCATTATAAGTAGTGGAATTATGTTGTCCATAAATGCTTAAGATATTTACTGTTGTTCCTGTAGGCACAACACAATCTCCGGAATTCGCAGGGAAATATGCTTTATCATCAGAATCGGGTATGCCTCTTGTTGTGGGTTCTTGTTCATCGTACCAGCAAGCACCTGTTGTCCATTCACCATTACATCCAGAATATGAGCTATCCCAGACTCGATTGGTGGTTAATGCAAAAGTCGTAGCAGATAAAGTTAGTGAAAATAAAAAAGCAAGACTTGTGAGTTTTAATGCCTTGAAAGAGATGTTTTTTAACATTTTGATTTTATTTAGGTTTTTATTTTTATTTATTTGAAACATTAATCTTGACATTATAGCATAAAAATCAAGAAAAATGCAAATTTTATAACTCAATTTTTACAGGGCAATGGTCTGACCCGTATATTTCTTGTAAATGGGTGCAGCTTTTGATTTTGGATATAAATTTTTTATTTACAAAGGCATAATCAATTCTCCAGCCTACATTCCTTGTTCTTGCACCGCTTCTCATGGACCACCAAGTGTAGTTTTGGGGATTTTTGTCGAAATGCCTGAAAGCGTCTACCATGCCGATTTCTACAAGCTTATCTAAAAGGTCTCTTTCAATTTTTAAGAAACCTGAAACTTTTTCGTTTTCTTTTGGACGAGCCAGATCGATTTCTTTGTGAGCGGTATTTAAGTCGCCTACTACAATTAGGTTTTTGCCTTGTTTGAGGAGACTTTCTAGGTGATTGATTGTTTCGTTGTAAAAATCAATCTTGTAATTTAGCCTAAGAGGGCTTAATTTTCCGTTTGGAAAATAAATATTCAAAAGAATAAAATCGCCAAAATCAGCTTCAATGAGCCGTCCTTCAGTGTCAAACTTCTCGATTCCAAATCCTTTTTTAACTGAAATCGGCTTTTTTTTCGTTAAAATAGAAACCCCCGAATAACCCGCCCTATCTGCGGGATTTAAAAACAAGTGATAGCCCTTAATATCATGGAGATTTTTGGGAATATCCTTCTCTTTTGCTTTGATCTCCTGCAATGCGAGGATGTCCGGTTTTTCGTTTTCGATGAAATCAAGAAGACCTTTTTTTGCCACTGCTCTAATTCCGTTTACATTCCATGAGATTATTTTCATTTGGTTTTGAATTATTTCTTTAAATAAATTAAACTACATTTTGAGTATTTTTTTAACTAAATTTTATGTCGTCAAAATATTCAGTACTTATGGTTAGTGCAGGTGCTCTACTAATTCTTAGTGCACAATTTTTATATCTTAACAATAAAATCGACTCAGTTTCGGGTGGTGATCTAAAGGCATCGGTAGGTGATATTTCGGATGATGTTCTTTCAAAAAAAATCGATGCAGGAATCGAAGACTATATTCAAAGGCAAATAGAACAACAACAAAAGGCTCAGGAAGCAAGTCAGCCCAAAGATTTGAGTATGTCCGATTTTAAAAACCTCATGGATGACGATGCGGTAAACGGTTCTAAAGATGCAAAAGTTACAATAGTGGAATTCTCCGATTTCGAGTGTCCATATTGCGGAATGTATTACGAAAACACTTATAAACAAATTAAAGAGACTTATGTTGAAACGGGGAAAGTAAATTATATTTTCAGAGATTTTCCGCTTTCATTTCACGAAGATGCTTACCCTTCCGCTCTTGCGGCTGAATGTCTTAAAGAACAAAAAGGAGACAGTGCTTATTTTAAGCTTCACGATAGAATGTTTGAAAATCAGGATAAACTTTCTTATGAAAATTTTGAAAAATGGGCTAAAGAATTTGGAGCGGATGGCGGAAAATTCAAGACTTGCTTTGATAACGATAAGTATAAAGAAGAAATCGCTTCAGACATGAAAGATGGTCAGAGTGTTGGAGTACAAGGCACTCCGGCATTTTTCGTAAACGGAAGATTTTTGTCCGGAGCACAGCCTTTTGAAAATTTTCAAGCAATTATTGAAGAAGAATTAAACAAATAAAAATATGCAAAAAATCAAAATTTTAGCGGTTGTGTTGGGTGTTGTATTATTTTCGTTTTCCGCTTTCTGCTCTACTCTAACGGAACAAGTATCTGACGGCTCGGATAGTGTTTTTAATACTACCGGGACCAGTGAGTTGTCCGATCATAATAGTACGGATGAGGCTGATACTCCAGAAATGGATTTTTCCGATTTAAACTACCATTGGGCTAATGATTTTGTGGAAGAATTGTATTTAAGTGGAGTAGTAAACGGCAAGGAAGACGGACTTTTTCATCCAGATGATTTTATTACTCGAGCGGAACTTACGAAAATCGCTCTTCTCGGATATGAATATTCGGTTGAATCGAGTGTAAGCGAAAAACCTTTTTCCGATGTGGAAATTTTAGAGTGGTATGCGCCTTTTGTGGCTAAAGCAAAAGAGCTTGCACTTGTGGGCGGATACGCTGATGGTACTTTTAAACCGAAAGAAAATATTACCCGAGCCGAGGCGCTTAAAATTCTTGCAAAAGCGGGTGGCCTTGATACGGCACTTAACGGTGGTGTTTCAGAGTTCAGTGATGTGCCTTCGAATGCTTGGTACTTCGACTATGTGAGAATGGCTGTAGGGATGGGGGTTGTTAACGGATACGGAGACAATACTTTCAGGCCGAACGCTTATATCACAAGAGCTGAGGCTTCGAAGATTTTGGTGAAGTTTTTGGAGGTGCAATAAATTTAAGAAGGGTTTTTAAGGGCCCCGGGAAGAATTTCCCGGGGCCCTTTTTATTACTAATTTCCAAATATATTGTTTTCTTTTTATTTGCCTTGAGATAAAATCTGATTCGTCCAGTAAAAAAATATTATGGCTAAAGTAACTTATAAAAATAAGAATGAAAGCGTAGAAGTCGCTGACGGTTCGAATTTAAAACAAATAATTCGCGACAATTCTTGGAATATTCCTTTCGGATGCGAGGAGGGAATTTGTGGAACATGTCTTGTGAGAGTTGTTTCCGGGATGGAAAACTTAAGCGAACTGAGCGATAAAGAGAAAATGACGCTTCCCGCTATGGGGCTTATGGATGGTGTGCACAGGCTTGCCTGCCAGTGCGAAGTTCTCAAAGGTGAAATTGAAATCGAGAATTCTTAAAATCACAAACTAATCCAAATTTTTTGTGATTCGTGTGAGATCGAATGCTTTTTCTTTGTTTGTGTTATTTTCTTTGTACATTACTTCGTATGAGCCGTTTCCCAAATTTTGACTTAGCACTGTGCCCGGCACATAGACACCGTTTAAACTCAAAAACACATCGTCTCCGGATTTATATTCGTCACTAAATTGTACAGGAACAGTATGTTCTTTGTTTCGAAGATTTATGATTCCGTTTTTCGAAATCGTCAAAACAAATCCATTACAATCGCATAGAAGCGTTTCGTTCAGGTATCGTTCACCTTCTTTTACAATAATAATAGCTCCTTTTACATAGTCCCCGCCCAGTTTTTTTAATTTGGAAGAATCTAATATGTCTTTTCTACCGGATAAATTTTCATCCATATAACGCACCAAATATTTGCCGTCTTCAGGCTTCAAAATATATGCGTAAGTAAACCCCTTCGCTTCTGGATATGCAGTGAGTACAGTCTCTCCCGGATTAAAACTTTCTTCAATTGGAAACGGAATTACAAGTGCGTCCTCTATAAGAAATTCCTCCTTTGAATTTGAGATAATAATCCCCTCTTTATCTTCTCTAACAAATTTATGCTCCGAAAAAATCAGTGGCGTTTTTTCGTTTGAATAAAACTTTTCCAAATCTTTTTTATCCGGCGCAAGAACAAAAATACCGGGAGTAAGCTTCAAATCAGAGTCAAGATGATTCGAAAGCAGAGATTTTCCAGGAAGAGAGATCTCTTTTGAAACTTCCTGTTTTTCTTTTGTCTTGGGTAAAGGATTTTGATTTTGAATGCTTACGGTGGAACAGGAGCTTAACAACAGAATAGAAAAAATAATGAGGATTTTTTTCATGGTTGTAAATTTAGTTATGTTTATTTTAAATTATATTTTACAAATTGGCGAGAAAATTTTTTCGTAATTTTTGACATGGGCGGTAAAATTTTTTAGAGTCAAATAAACTTAACAAAAAAATATGCAAAAAGTAGTATCCGAAACCGTTGTCGGTTCGGCGAATCCGTTCTTTAAATTCTTTAGAGAACTTTCGGCTTCAATCAAAGGAATTGCGACGGGCATTTTGATGATCATAATCGGTTTTATTATGGTGTGGTTTTTTGCGCATCAAGTTGAACATTCAAAGACAATTGCAGGTCTTCCCCTTCAAACTCCCAGTGAAGTATCTGGTAGCACAGGAATGGTGAAAATTCATGATTTCCCGACTTACGAGAATCTTCTTGTTGCTCCGAATACCGAAAAAGAAGTTTTATACTATACAATTCAAGAAGAAGAATACGCTATTCGTGAAAAGAAGTCTTCAAGAACAATAGTTCGAGACGGGCAGGAGGTAAAACAAGAAATTGTCGACTATGTGCCGGAATGGAGAACTATCTCCACTGAAACAAAATGGTCGGATTTTAATTTGGGCGGTATCAAAATCAACCCAGGCAACGCGAAACTTCAAATGACTACAAGTCAATTTTTTACCGAAACGGTAGATGTTACTTATGATACGACAAAAGCCGAGGACCAGCTTGTAGATGTGCCCCAAAAAAGAAGAACCACCATTACCGGTGTTCCCAAAGAAGATGAAATTATCGCTGTTGGCATGCTTTCAAATAATTTGATCGCAACGGGTGACGAAGATGGCACTTTCTTTTTATCGAATAAAAGCGAACAAGTATTCATCGAAGATCAGGCAAAGGCTGAAAGTACTATGTTTTGGGTAATGGTTTTCATTTCTTGGTTCCTTATGACTACGGGATTTACGATGATTCTTGGACCAATCACAAAAATTTTAAACATTATTCCTGGTGTCGGTGGACTTGTGTCAGGACTTCTATTTATTATTTTTGGTATTTTGTCGGCTATGATTATCGGTCTTAGTTACATCGGAATGAAATATTGGTGGGCTATTTTGCTTTTGATAGTAGTTGCAATCGGCGTGTTTGTGATGAAAAAAGTGAAAAAGGCTTAAAGATTTCTTATGTTGAAAGAGCGGCTCCTTTAGTTGGTGTCGCTCTTTTTTTTGTGGAGGATCGAGGTCTTATGGCCAGTCCATGTTGTGAAGGCCGTCGAGGTGATTTAAAATCTTTATCAGCTCGTAGTAGTCGAGAAGATCCTCCTTCTCAAGTCTCTCCAATGCTTTGTCCAGAGTGGCTTTTTCGGTCGCACTCAAACCCGGCTTTTTGGAGAGAACCTGAATCGCCCTTTTTTCGATGTGGCGCTTGTTGTACCGCTGTTTGTAGGAATCCGTGATCAGATGCACGGCGTGCTCAAGGCGGGAAGCCGCGCGGGATTTGGCGGATGGGTCTTCTTCTATCGGTGGCAACTGCTTTCTTCGACTATTAGTTTCCGCACACTGAATCGTAGTGCGAACCTGCGAGCTTGTCGGGATTTCCGGAAGCGAAACACAAGCCGTCATGGTCAGGATGAAGGTCATGCAAACCAGAGCTTTCATGGCAATCCTCCTTTTGTTGTTTTGGGCTTGGCTTAAAATAAACAAATAGCGCGAATTTGACAAGTGATTTATTTTCTTTCATATTTCACAAAATTCCTGCCGGCAGGAATTTTTCTTTTGATTTATGGCTTTAGGTAAATGTTTGTTTTAAAAAATTATTTTTAAATTTGCCATTGACTTTTGGTGAGTTTTTGATACACTTGTTTTGCAAGATGATTTTTTAATTTACTGTAATGAACGAATTAAACGATAGACAAATACATAAAAAATTCATAAAACTTGGCACTCAAAGAATAGCTTTGACACGTAAACTTTTTGCATTGATTCCGGAAATTGAAAAACGAAAAATTTATTTACATAAAGGGTGTAAAGATATTCAAGAATATGCGCTTAAATATGCCGGACTCTCCTACTCTGCGGTACGAAATTGCATTAGCGTAATAAAAAAGGCCAAGAATTTCCCCCTTATCGCTTCGGAAATAGAAAATGTGGGAATTTATAAAGCGGAATTGGCTCTGAAAATTGCAAATAAAGAAAATGAATCCATTGTTGTTGATAAAATGAAAAACATGAGTAGAAGTGCTTTCAAGTTGCTCGTCGCTGAGACAAAAAATCATGGTTTTTCGGATAGAAAATGCTCGGCAGTTCCTATGAAAAAATCAATTTGTCTTAAGGGTGAATCATTGAAAATTTTCAATCGCCTGAAGTTCAAATTGAAAATGGAAAACGAAGAGGAGTTGATTTTGAAAATACTCAAGCTTGCGGAAGGTCAAATTCTAAAAGACTTGGAAAATACACAAAAAATGAGAACAAAAAGGCCTAGAGTAGCCAATAATACTGGCCATAAATTCCTGCCGGCAGGAATTTCCAGATATATTCCGAGCGCAATCAGAAGCGAAGTGGTAAAAAGAAGCGATGGTCTTTGTCAGTATCCAAATTGCTCCTCTCAAATTGATACATTTCATCACATAGACAGATTTTCTGAAAACAAGAATCACAACAATATAATAGGTCTTTGCAAAGCACATCATGAATTCGCCCATAATAATTTAATTGATGAGTCGAGTTTGAAGTTTCGGTTTGAAGAAGGCATTAGAAAATTCGAGGATTTTCAAAGAAGGGAGATAATTCAAGAAATAATGGGAATCAATAGTGGATGATGCCTGAACCGAGGCAAATATCACCATCGTAAAATACCGCAAATTGGCCGGGAGTAATACCTTGGTCGTTCTCGGGAATCTCGATTTTCAGCGAATTGTTGATGAACTTGAGAACTGCATTTTGATCGTGGGTAATTGATTTGTCATGCGAAGGATTTGCTACTTTTGAAATTTTAGCAGGATAAATTTTCTCGCCGTGGCGGATTTTTACTCCGATTTTTCTATTTTGGTCTAAAAGAATGTCCGTTGTGCCGGAAAAAATATTTAAAGATGAAACTTCAAACGTGTTTCTTAGTTTGTCCTCTGTGAAATAATTTTTTGAAACAAATATTTCATTTTTAGAGATTTCTTTTTTAACTACAAAATAAGGACCGCCGGAAAGCTTTATGTCTTTGCGTTGACCAAGTGTATAAAACCAATAACCATCGTGTTTGCCAATAACTTTTCCCGTTTCAAATTCAATAATATCCCCTTCCTTTTTGCCAAGATAAGATCCAATGAAATCCCTGAATTTTATTTTTCCGAGAAAACAAATTCCCTGAGAATCCTTTCTGTTTTTATTCGGAAGATCAAATTTTTCGGCAAGATTTCTCACCTCCGACTTTGTGTAAGTGCCTATTGGGAACAAAATTCGTTTTAGTTGTTCTTCCTTCAAATAAGCCAAAAAATATGTTTGATCTTTTACTTCATCCGGAGTCATTTTAAGATGTGTTTTTCCGTTTATCTCAATCGTATTCGCATAATGACCGCTTGCGACTTTTTCAAAAGAGGAATCGATTTTGTTTAGAAAAAGTCCGAATTTTATGAAATTGTTACAGAAAACATCTGGATTTCCTGTTCGTCCCGCTTTTGCTTCGTTTACTAAATACTCCACAACGTTTTCAAAATATTCTTTTTGCATAGGGACTACTTCCAGTGGAACAGAAAGTTTTTCACAAATCTTTTCAACAAATTCCAAATCCTCTTTCCATGGGCAATCGCTTAGGAAAGAAAGTTCTTCCTCCATCCAAATTTTGAGATAAAATGCCGTGACATCGTGCCCTTGTTCTTTAAGCAGAGCAAGCGCCACTGCGCTATCCACGCCTCCCGATAAAAGTACTGCAATTTTCATAAATGTGATAAAATTCAAGAAAATTATATTACATTAATTCTTATGAAAATAGCAATAATTGGTGCAGGAGAAATCGGACAAGCGGTGAGATATTTAATTTCAAAGAAGGATGAAATCCGGATGTGGGACAAAGATCCTTCGAAAGTTGCCGGAGAAATGGGATCACTTAAAGATGCCGTTTCAAATATGGACGCTGTGTTTGTCTGCATTCCATCAAATTTTGTTCGTGAACTTATTATGGAAATTAAGGAAATCGTTTCGAGTGACACTCTAATTATCGGCATTTCGAAAGGAATGGAGAGTGCTACAAATATGACAAACATTGAAACATTTAAGGACCTTATGCCTTCACATGAAATGTTTGCAATCGTTTCAGGACCCATGCTTGCGGAGGAAATAGTTGAAGGTAAAATTTGCGCCGCAGTTCTTGCTAGTGAAAACGAAAAGGCTTTAGAGGTGATTTCTGAAATTTTCAATGATACGAATTTAAAATTTTCAATGAGTAAAAAGCCCCTGGAGATTGCAACTCTCGGAATACTTAAGAATATTTATGCGATTTTGTGTGGAGTATCCGATGGACTTGAATTTGGCAATAACACAAAATCGTATTTGATTACACGCTCTATTTCCGAAATGAGAAAAATTATGAAAGAACTTTTTGGAGATGATGAAGAAGTTTTTTCTTATGCAGGATTGGGTGATTTCCTGACCACTTCGTCCGGACTTTTTTCAAAGAATTATTCATTCGGTTATGAAATGGCGAAATTTGGCAAATCCGAGATTATGTCTGAGGGCAGAATTTCTATTCCGTTTTTTGCTGAAAAACTTGGGGAAAATACTAAAAATCTTCCCCTATTTCTTGCCTCACAAAAAATTGTTTCCGGTACAGTTGTAAAAGAGGCTTTTGCTGAAATTCTTTAAAAACTTTTTCAAGGTTTTACAGGTGGATGCTCTTTTATGAATTTAACGATTTCATCAGTTTCGTCGGCAATACCAATTAAATCATGATATGGGTGTCCTTTTGAAATTTGTCTAAGTAGTTGATACAAAAAAGTATCTTCACTCCAAAATTTTCTTCCGAAAAAGACCATAGGACTCACATAACCCCAACTTGCATATTGACCTTGAGCTGCATCTTGAAAAATTTCTTGAATCGTTCCGGCCGATCCCGGAGCATAAATAATTCCGTGAATAGCAACTGCAAGTAGTATGTCTTCACGAATCGCATTTGAGAAATATTTGGCTATATGGCTTGCGAAAAGGTTGCTTGGTTCATGTCCATAAAACCAAGTTGGAATTGATAAATTCATCTCCCCTTTTGGGTAAAGTTCGAGAACTTTTTTGGATTTCGTCACAAATTCATGATCGTTCATTTTAGGTGCTTCCTTCAATATCTCAATGGCACTTTTCAAGTCTTCATCGCTTTTTTTTGCGAAGTATGCTCCGAGATTTGCTGCTTCCATAATGCCAGGACCTCCGCCAGAGAGAATAAAATATCCGTCTTCCGTTAATTTTTTTGCAACAAAAGCAACTTTTTCATAAGACTCTTCATCTCTTTGAACTCGGTGTCCTCCCATTACTCCGACGCACTTTTTTTCAGTCATACCATCTTCTCTAAGTCCAATAAGTTCACGGAGTGCGTTATCTATTGAATTGTCATGAATGTGTTGTGCCAATGCTTCATTTATATCCGGAGTAAATTTGTTCCGAATAAAATGATCATATATCTTTAAATCCAAACTTTGATCATTGTCTATGTCATAGCCACCCATTAGTTCTTCCCATGTATAAAGTTCTTTTCTATAAGGGTTATATGGAAGTCCGACGATTTTAGGGTAAATATAGGCTCCTCTCTCTCTTAAAATTTTTTCTGTTCCGTTATCAAAGTCACAACCTAAAAATGTAGTATTTGCTAGTTTTATCTGATTAAAGTCTATTCCCTGATTTCTAAAATCAATATCCTGAACGGTTAGATTTAACAAAGTTGGGAAAAAACTTTTGAATTCTTTTAAGTTTTTAACAGTTTTAATTAGATTGTTTGGCATTTTTTATGTTTATAAAATCTTCTAATTATATCAAATTTTTGCTTTTAAATAAACCGCTTGTTGATTATATTTAAAAAGTAATAAAAATTTATGCGAATTGCCTTAAAAATTACTGGAAGTGGGGGGGTCCTAAGTAGTGGCGTAATTTTTTTAAAAATCTTGAACAAGATGGGCTTGTTTGTAAAAGCTGAAAGAGAATTCCCGTCTTTAATAAAGGGTGGCGTTCACAACTTTTTGATCGATTTTTCCGATGAAGAGATTTTTTCAAATTCAAAAAATCATGATGTATTGTGTGATTTTGAAAATTCTACTATTTACGCTTTCAAAGAAAAATTATTAATCCCAAATGATCTTGGAAAATTGAAAAATACAGTTTTTATAGGAGCTTTATGCGCTATTTTTAATTTTGAAAAAAATATTTGTAAAAAAGTTGTTTCAGAATATTTTAAAAAATTTAAAGAAGAAAATTTATCTGCCTTTGAAATAGGTTTTGCTAAGATCAATTCTGAAAAATACACTTTAAAAATTAGGGGAGATCAAGTTTTTAAAAAGCAAAAAATCGTAAACGGAAACGAAGCTATTGCAATTGGGGCTTTTAGAAGCGGACTTTCTCACTACTTCGCATATCCAATGAGTCCGGCAACTTCTGTTATAAATTATCTTCCGGATAGTGTTTCGAAGATGATATCCGCCGATGAAATTTCCGCTGTATCAATGTGTCTTGGGGCTATGTATAGTGGCAAAAATGCTTTGACCGCCACTTCTTCGGGTGGTTTTGATTTGATGACGGAGACGATTTCCGCTAGTGGAATTATGGAAATTCCCTTAGTCGTTGTTCTTGCGCAGAGGCCGGGTCCTGGCACAGGGCTTCCCACTTGGGATAGTCAGGATAATATTAATCTTGCTGTTTATGGTGGTCATGGAGATTTTCCGAAATCTGTTCTTTCCATAAGCGATGCAAATAGTGCCATTTCAATTATGCCCAAGGCTTTTATGCTTGCGAAAAAACACCGAATCCCTGTTATCGTTCTCACTCAAAAAAGTATAGCTGAATCTTATTATTCAACTATTCCCGAGAGCAAAAAAGAAATTTTTAAATTTTTAAAATACGAAAAACTCATTAATGCTGATGAACATGACTTAGAGGGAAATTCAATTGAGGGTGGTGAACTTGCCAGAAAATCGATGATAAAAAGAATGTCCAAAATGAAAGAAGTGATAAAAGATATGCCCAAAAATGTGATTTTCGGACCTAAAAAAGCGGAAATTTCTTTTGTGGCTACGGGGTCTGTAATAGGAGCTGTCAGAGATTCGATTTCGGTTCTAAAGGAAAATGGAGTTTCTGCAAACCTTCTTGAAATCACAAGCATTTGGCCACTAGAAAAAAATATAATTAAAGAATTTTTCTCAAATAATAAGAAAGTTATAATGGTTGAACAAAATTATACGGGACAACTCGGAGGGCTTATCGAAAAAGAATGTGAGGTTAAATTTTTTGATTGTTTACACAAATTCGATGGTATTTCGTTTTCTTATGAAGATATAATAAAATTTTACAATGAAAGCGTTTCAAGAAAAAAATAAGGCGAATTTTTGTCCCGGTTGTGGAAATATTTTGATTTATGCAGCAATGAAGCTTGCTCTTTCTAGAGCGTCAATAAAAGAATCTGATGCAATTTTTGTCTTTGATGTAGGCTGTAGTGGAAATTATGCTGACAAAATAAATGCTCGTAGTGTTCACACTCTTCATGGCAGAGCAATCCCCTTTGCCTGTGGAGTTAAAATTGCTGACAATAAAAAGCTTGTAATTGTAAATGCAGGAGATGGAGCTGTTTTTCATGAAGGGGTTAATCACTTAATTGAAGCTGCTACTCAAGATATTGCTATTGTTTTAATCGTTCATAATAATCAAAATTTTGCTTTAACCAAAGGACAAAAAATTTCAAAAAACCCAAATTTTGGTCTGAATCTAGCCAAGAATAGCGGAGCGAAGTTTTGTCACTTGGTTGAAAAGCCTGATATAAAAAATCTAAGTGAACTTTTTCAGAATGCTTTTAAACACAAAGGCTTTTCGTATATTGAAATTATTCAGAGTTGTCCTACTTTTTCTTTTTGACGCCGTTGACTAATTCAAAAATAAACTGAGAAATTTCTTGCTTAAAATCTTCAAACTCTTTTCCTGTGTAATGCCTACCTGATTTACTAAATGAATGAAGTGGATCAAGTGAAAATCTTTCAAGATAATATGGTAATCTTTTGATTATCATCCTTTGAACTTTTTTTGCATCAGAAAATTTTGAGGAAATACCAATAGCTTTTTCAGGGCATTGGTTGAACTGAACTCGAAAAATCCTAAATTCTGGATCATAAGCAATTTTGCAAAATTCGGAATTTTTGGTGCGAACGAAAAGAATCTTAGCGGGCTTTCCTTGTTCCCCATAATCCAAAAGTCGTTCGTTGTTAAATCTATTCTCAATGTCTGAACGAAGCGCTCGAACGATAGACATAGATACTTGAGTTACAATGCTTGGTAAATCATCTTCATCAATGTCTTTGTCAAAATTAAAATCAAACTTATCATTTTCTGCAATAGTGCAAGCAGAAATAAAACTTAATTTTGCCTTTAAAAAGTTGTCACCTATTGAAATAATTCCAACAATTCCAGTATATGAATTGACTACTTCAACCATGTAACAAGATTCTTCCTCTTCCCAATAAAAATGAAGCGTTTGGTTTTTAAATGTTTTACTAATATTTATTTTTGAATAGTCACCGTTTTCATAAAGCTTATCCAATTCACGCTCTATATTTGAAGGAATATTTTCAAAATTATTTGGTTTATTCATAAAAAAATTGTTAATAGGGGTGATTCTAAAACAATTTTTAGGCTTTAGTCAACAGGAAATAAACAATGGATAACAAATGTCAATTCTGTATTTTAGGATCTTAAAGCCTTTATGGGGTCGAGTTTTGAGGCTTTATTAGCTGGGGAATATCCAAAAATAATTCCTGTGAAGACTGAAACGAAAATCCCCAAAAATACAGGAAAAATTGAAATAATAAATGGCCATGAAAAATTAAAAAGGGATGCAATAAAACTTATTAGCCATGTTATAAAAATTCCGATAATTATCCCAAATATTGCTCCGACTAAACAAATAATAAGTGCTTCACTCAAAAATTGTAATTTGATAAAAATTGGTTTTGCACCTATTGCTTTTTTTAATCCAATTTCCTTGGTTCTTTCGGTAACCGCTACAAACATCACATTCATGATACCCACTCCCCCAACAACTATGGAAATAAATGCCAAACAAAAAAGCAATATTGTGATTCCTCCCGTAACTGTGTCTACTATTTCCATTGATTCTTCTAAAGTTCTTACTGCAAAGTCGTCCTTACTTGGATCTTTTATATCGTGATTTGTTCTAAGGACTTTTTTTATCTGAGAAATTGTGCCTGTGATTAGTTCTTTGTTCTTTAGCTTAATTGAAATGGCTTGCAAATAATCAATGCCCATTATGTGGTTTTGAACCGTTTTTACCGGTATATAGACTATTTCATCCAAATTTAGAAAAAACTGAGTACCTTGTGATTCTACAACGCCAACTACCCGATAATTTTGGTTTTTTAGTTTTATAGATTTTCCATATGCTTTTGCCGAACCAAATAATTTTTCTTTAATTGTAGCTCCTAGTACCACTACTTTTTGGCTTGAATCGTTCTCTTTTTCATTCAAAAATCTGCCTTCCGAAAATTTTAGACCTTCTGATTTTGCATGCTCAGCACCTGTACCCCAAACTAAAGATACCTTTTCTTTTGATCCATATTGTAAATTTGATTGAGATATTAGCATTCCATAGGCAAAGTCTACATTGGGAAGTTTTTTTATGTCTTCAATATCCTTGTTTTTCATTGTTTTTATCTGCACCCCCATTCCGATAGATTGGCTTGTTTGACTGTCTTTGTTTAGACCACTTTGTGTAGATGGCACTTGCACTTCAACAAATATTGTTTCAGGAGTTATAGACGATAATTGATTTAATATTAAAGATTCAATTCCTGCTCCTACTGATAAGACAATAATTATTATCGCTGTACCAATTATTATTCCGAGTGTTGTAAGAGAAGATCTAAGAGAATTCTCTTTCATTGATGTAAGCGACATTTTAAGAATTTCTCTAATCATTATTCATATCTTAAAGAATTTATGGGATTGAGTTTTGCCGCTGATTTTGCAGGATAAACACCAAAAATCAATCCAACCAATACCGAAATAGCGAAAGAAACGATAATAGAATTCAGTGGTATACTAAAAACCCAATCATAACCGAAATATTTTATTAATATGGTTGCAAAAAAGGAAAAAAATATTCCTGAAAGTATACCTATACTTCCACCTATTGTGGTTAGGACCGTCGCTTCAATGATAAATTGTCTTGAAATGTCTTTTGGTTTAGCGCCAAGAGCTTTTCTAAGACCGATTTCTTGAGTCCGTTCCTTTACTGTCATGAGCATGATATTGGTAATTCCAATACCACCAACAATAAGCGATATAGAGGCAATTGCAGCTAGAAAAAATCTTATTGCAAGTGTTATTGAAGTAAACACATCTAATGCCTGAGCAAGTGATCTTACTGAGAAGTCATCACTATCCGGATTTTTTATTCCATGATTTGATCGAAGTGTTTTTTCTATTCGTTCTTTCACCCTCGGAATGTTTTCTTCTTTATCGACTAGAAGCCTAATCATGTTTAAGTGTCGTGTGCCTAAAAGGACTTTGTGGGCTGTATTTAAAGGAACAAAAATTATATTATCAGAAGTCCCAAAAGCTCGAGATCCCTTTTTTTTCATGAGTCCAATTATTTGGAAGGAGATTCCGTTTATTTTTATTTTTTCACCAACTGGACTTTTATTTGGGAAAAGCTCGTCTTTTATATCCATTCCAATAACGGCTACTTTTGCAGAGGAATTTTCCTCAGCTGCATTAAAAAATCTTCCTTCTAAGGTTTCGTGTTTTTCGGTTTGTGGATAATTCGCGCTAACTCCAGAAAAATCAGCAGGAATACTTTTATTGTATGTGGACACTTCACCATTACCTCTTGCGTATTCTGTTACTGAAAGGACATGTGGAATTTTAGAAATATCGCTTGCGTCTTTCCGAACTAAAGTCTTAATAACGATACCAAAAACAGACGCGGGAGGCCCTTTTTCGTCGCTTGCACCCGGAAGTACAGACATGGCCGAAGTGCCTATTCTTTGAATAGATCCTGTAATTAAACTTTCAGCTCCTTTTCCCAATGACATTATTGAAACAACAGAAGCGACTCCAATGATAATTCCAAGCATTGTTAATATTGTTCTCGTTTTTTTCACAAGAAGGTTTTTCAGAGCAAGTTTTACTATAAAAAAATATTTAAGCACTTTTTTTATCTTTTATGATTTCCCCATCTTTTATTTCGATGATTCTGTTGGTCAATTTGGCTATACTTTTATTATGCGTTACGATTATTACCGTTGTGCCGGCTTCATGTAATGTTTTTAAAATTTTAATAATTTCATCAGATGATTTTGAATCGAGATTTCCCGTTGGTTCATCTGCTAATATTATTTTGGGGTTATTGGACAAGGCTCGGGCTATAGCTACCCTTTGTTGTTCACCTCCAGACATTTGACCCGGTTTGTGTTCCATACGATGAGCAAGACCAACCATTTCAAGATTTTTTCTTGATACTTGATTCTGAATTTTTTCCGGTACGCCCGCATAAATCATTGGGAGTTTTACGTTTTCAATGGCTGTTAGTCCTGCGAGGAGATAAAAAGATTGAAAAACAAATCCTATTTTTTTATTTCTAATTTCCGCAAGACTTACTTCGTCAAAATTCTCAATTTTTGTGTCTTCGAATTTGTATATTCCTTTCGTTGGTGCATCTAAAAATCCCAATATATGCATTAGTGTAGATTTTCCACTTCCAGAAGGTCCTATAATGGATAAAAATTCCCCTTCATCAATTTTTAAGGAGACAGCTTTGAGGGCGACTGTTTTTACAATGCTTGAATTATATGTTTTGCCGATGTTTTTGAGTTCGATAAGTGACATTATTTTTCATAAATTATGATTTCTTCATTTTCCTTAACTCCCTCAAGAACTTCTATATAGTCGTTTCCTTCGATTCCCACTTTAATTTCTCGTTTTACCTTTTGTCCATTTTCAAGTATGAAGCAATACGAGATTTTGTCGTCGTATTCAACGGATAAGGCTGGAATAGAAATAACTTTTTCTTTTTTTGCACTCAAAATATCCATATCTGCGGTCATTCCAGATTTTATTCTTGAATCCTCGCTATCTAAAACAACTGTAGCTTCGTAGTAAATAACCCCATCAATTACAGTTTCTGCGGGGTTTATAGTAATAATTTCTCCCATAAAAACCTCGTCCTGTGAAAGTGAATCAAAACTTAATTCAACCGGGTTTCCAACATTTATTTTATTTATATCCGTCTCGGAAATATTTGCTTTTATTTGCATTTTGTCGGTGATCATAACAATCACATTTTCACTTGAAGATACATTTTCACCTTCTTTGACATTAATTTCTGTAAGAACACCATCTATTGGAGCTTTTATCATCGTATCAGAAAGTTCTTTTTGAAGCTGTTTTACACTTGCAAGAGCGGAGTCGATTTTTGCCCGTAATGAAGCCGTATCAACGGCTCTAGGCTTTGCAATTAGCTTATCGTGATTTGCATTCGCCTCTTCCAGTAGCACTTCATTTGTATCAATTTGCATTTTCGCATTGTGTTCATCTAGCTGATTTTGAACTTCAACGGACTTTAAATTACTCTCAGCTATGAGCAAATTATTTTTTGCGGTTTCAAAATTCGCAGAGGCTGTGTCGGTGCCGGAAGAACCTGAAATCCCGGCTTTTTCGAGATCCAGCTTTGCGGTTGTGATTTGTTGGATTAAAGATTTTACGGTTTGAATTTGCGTGGAAATGCCGGTTTGTTCGGTTTGAATTCTGGTTTTTAACGATTCAAGCGATTCGAGAGTAAAAATGAAATTTGTGGGAGTCATATCGAGCGCAAAATATGTCTTGTCGAGAAGGTCTTTTACGGAAAACAAAGTATTGTCGGCAATATTTAAAACGATATCTGTTTCGGATCTTTTTTCGTCTTCGGTTTTTGTAGAGTCGGATTTAAAATCTTCGAATTTTTCGAATTCAGTTTTTAAATTTGAAAAATCTTGATTTGCTTTTGAATAGCTTTGAATTGCGTTTATATTAGCATTTGGATCTTTTGTGCCAAGACGGTCGTCGTAGTCGTCGTTTGCTGTTTTGTTATCGATACCGAGAATTGTGTCGGCAGAGGTGATTGCTCGATCTATGGCATCTATTGCGATAATCAGGGCTGGTTCCACATTGGTATAAGAGGCTTCGAGATTTTTTTCCGCGAGAGAGTATGCATTTGTAGTGGAGGCGCCGGAACTGGAAAGAGATTTTTCGGCATTTGCCAGTGCCACTTTTGCGTTTTCATATTGAAGCTCCGCTTGTCTTTTTCTTTCGGAATTTGAAAGTAAAATGTCGTTGTAATTTTTTTTCGAATTTTCAAGAGCGAGATTGGCCTGTTTTATTTTGATGTTTGAAAGATTTATATCCTCCACGGAAGGGCCGGCGTATTTGAGATTTAATTCCGCTTGCGACATTTCCATATTGGAAGTGGCTTGATCTATTTGAATTTGAAGTATTTCATTATCCAGGCTTGCAAGACTTTCATCTTTGAAAACCTTATCCCCCACTTCTTTCAGTATGGAATTGATTTTTCCAGGAGTTTGAAAACGAAGCCGAATTTTGGCATTGGATTCAACAGTACCGTTTACCGAGACTATTTGTTCTATGTCCTGAATTTTTGCTTTTTCTGTCACAAATTCTTTAGTTTTTTCTGGTTTTAGAAAAAAATAAGCTAGAGAAAGCACTGCTAAAATTACCGAAACTATCAAAATTTTTTTAAACATAGGAGGTGAGGTTTTTGAACATTTTATTCCCTTTGATTTTACGAATTTTTAAAGGAAAAGACAAACGAAAAGGAGGGAATGGAAGTTTAAAAAAAACAGACCACTTTGGACATCGAGTGAAGTGGTCTGTGAAATTAATTTTTGCTTTATTAATATACCTCTTTTAATTGAATAGGTTTTCCCACATGGGATCTGCTTCAAACGATGTGTCTTGAGTAGGATCGGTTGGTTTTTTTTCAGTGTCTTGAGTAGAATCGGTTGGGGTTTCTTCAGTGTTTGTGGAATTTTCAGTAGTAATTGGTTCCGCCTCATCGCCCTGTGTGGCGTTCTGTGGTACAGCATTTACTCCACTTACGGGAGTAGGGGGCTCGGAGGTAGATGTATGTGTATCGGATGTTTTTCTTAAAAAAATTGATGCCGATGGGAAAACAGTACCTGTTATTGGTGCGGCTTTAGCCCCTCCGTTGTCTAATTCGCCATCTGTAACAGCTGTACCAGTGCTTGGTGCCGGTTCTTCCGCATCACCTCCTTGGCCTAATTCGCCATCTGTCAAAGCTGTTAAATTTGTTGAAGGTGTTTTGGTACTAAATACCTTAGCAGCGTCTACTGTAATATCTCCTCCACCTGCTACAAATTCAGCTTGACTATCACTAACTTGTGAGGATGATCCTTGTGAAGGTTTTCCTTGATTAATAAGTTCAGTGAGTGCAGGGTCTCTTAAACAAACTTGTCCTTTTAGGCTCCTCGATATTTCTCCTAATTTTTCAGTCTGAATTGTTGCGAGCCTCCATACATGGTTTACGCGGTTCCATTCATTTTCCGCTTTTATAAAACGGTCACTTGCTTTTCGATTTAAACTGTCAGTTTCTTCTTGTAACTTCTGAATATCGATTCTTTGTTGATCAAGATTTCTTTTTTCAGTAGACAATGACTCAATCCATTCAAGTAGAAACTCATACATAAACACCATTTTTTCCTGTGTTATTTTTTGTTCATCCCCAATTTTTTTCATATATGCTAGCGGATCAGATTTCCAAGAATCGTCAGACAATTCAGTGTCTTCAACCTTCTGAACATCAACTTCAACTTCCGAATTATGTTTATTACGCTTGTTAAAGAGATACCCCGCTAAAACCGCTCCGGCTGCAGAAGATATTAAGACCGTCAAATTTTGGATCAAAATTGTTTCAGCTGAATTTGTCGGGTCCCCTTCTCGAACCGTGTCTTCGCCTTCACTACACGCCCCCAGAACACCGGACAAAGCAAGAGCGACAGGTAGATATTTTAGATTTGATGCTTGTTTCATATGTTTTTGAGATATAAATATTATAAAGATTTAAAGTATAAACACATAATATAAATTTCGTCAAGAATTACAGACAAAAAATCCCATCTTTTGTGTTTTTGAAGTATATTCGGCTTATGTATTAAGGACGAAGTAAAATCTTTAATCAACACTTTTCTTTCATTTTAGCAAAGACGAAACCGGAGAGTTGCCTTTTGGAAGGTGTTTTCGAGTTTATTATTTTGTGAAGAATTTTTTAGATTATGGATGGGAATACAAAATTTTGCCCCTTGGGTAAAATGCTGTTAAAATTTTATTGTAAAAAAAATAAAAATGAACTTAAAAAAACTTTTCAAAACTTCAGGAATTGTGATGACAGAGGCCCTTATGGCTGTCACTTTGATGGCGTCCGCTGTGATTATTACCGGTTCTATTATCGAATCCACCGTGTCCACGACAAAGCAAACAAGAGACTATGCGATTGCTCAAAATCTTTCGGATGAGGCGATTTCGGGAGTGGAAAACATTATCAATTCAAATAAAATTTTGTATCCAAATACTCCCGATTGTTGGCTTGTTTATAATATCGATGAATGCAGACCCGATACCAATACCCCTGATACTATCTCAAACTATGTGGTTTCACTTGAACGAGGAAGGTGGATTTTGGAAAATCGGGAAAAATTGGCATTAGACTTAAATATTGATTCGGAAAATAACGAAGAATTTAGGCTTTTTAAACAGATGAAAAAGCTTTCGGAAGAGGATTTCCCTATGTACACCCATGATAATGCCACCAAAAATGAGCCTTCGGTATACTATCGAAGCGTGAAGTTTAATGAAATCGAAACGGATAGCGTGAGTTTTACCGTCACCGTTCAATGGAAGGATCGGTCAATCGTGAGAAGTATCGTTGATAATGTAACTCTTTATAAAAATTATTAAGGAGTTGAAAAAAGGCCGAGTTCGTTTATCCAGGATACATCTTTTGTTGGTGGATAAGCGGAAATTTTAGTTAGTACTCCCGAAGTGAAAGTGCCTTGAAGCATTATATCCTGAAGATCTCCGGGGTAATTCGCTTTTTCTTCTTCGCTTAATCCGAGTGTCATAATTACCGTGACGGATGGCTGAGCTTGCATAAGTGGTTCATTGAAGCCTTTAAACGGGTCTTCGAGAGGGCTTATTATAAACCTTAGCGATTTAATACTGCTTCTTTTCGGTGTAATGGGCACAAATTGACTTGTGTTCATGTCGAAAGGATTTTCAAGATCTTTAAAGGATGGCAAAGTGATTCCTTTATCTTCCAGGTCCAAATATTTGATTTGGTCTTCGACATCAGTGCAATTATATTCACTAATACAGGTCCAGGTGTCGATTACTCCGTTTTGGTCGATATCAAGACCACGAAGCTCCACCATTCCGATGGCATAGTCGTCGTCTTTTATTGATCCTGTTTTCTTTTTTCCGAGTATGGTTTTTTTTGTGCCGGTTGAGTCTATAAGAAAAAGTTCGTCCACATATCCTGTAAATTCGCCATTGCATTTTTCAGATGGATCTCTTGGGTCATCACAAAAAGCATTGGAGCTTAAATAATTTGAGGTATTGTTTTGAAAGGGATTTTGGCCGGTATTTAAATCCGTGGAGAGAGTGTAAAAAATTTCACATTTGTCCACAGATTCTTTTTCAGGGTAAGAACATTCAACGCCGAGATTAGCCGGGTTTTTAGTATTTTCATCGTAAAGGCTTTTTCCGGGGTCATAAAAACGGCTTGAATATACTCCGTAATTCATTCCGAAAAAGCCTGGGCTTCCGTCTTTTTGTACCACATATTTATTGAAATATTCTTCGTAATCGATAGCGCCTGCGCTTATCAGATTGGCGATTTGTTGAAGGATGATTTTTCCGTCTTCGTAAAACACTTCCTGTACCACTGATTTTTTTTCAAGATTAATAATGTCCAAATATATCGTGGATGAAATTGTGGCGACTATCGCAAAAAGACTAACCGCAACCAAAATTTCGGGAAGTGTGAAGCCTTTTTTTGAGAACAAAGTTTTCATAATGATTTATATTCTTCGGGAAGACCCGAAACTTGATTTATTACAAGGTGTCGCACAAGAATGGTATTTTCCAGGGATGAAATTTTTATATCGATGTAATTTTTTGCGCTTTTTTCGATAGGAATGGTGGCTTCATCGGGTGGGTCGGACTTGAAAGCTTTGAAATCTCCATCCACTTTTTCGTAATAAAAGGCAAAGGGAAAGGTAAGAGCCGTAGATAGGTCTTTTCCTTGAAATATTTCGATCTTAAACTTGTCTTTTGGTAGTATATAGTCTTTTGAAATATTTATGGCATCGTCTCCTTTATCAAACTGATACTCGTTAAAAAAATCTGCAAACATTCGGATGTGATAATCATTTTTGTTTTCCTCAAGTAACACACCGAATCTATTGGGGGATTCTCCGCCTAGAGAGGCGTTTGTAATTGCGAAAGATCTTGCCGTTCGGAAAACCGATTCGAAATTTTTCAGGTTCGTAAAATACACAAAATTTCGCATAGTATTGAAATACATGCCAACGGCGATTGTGCCAAGAAGCATGACAATTGTGACAACAATGATTAGTTCGACGAGTGTAAAACCTTTTTTCATAGGAAAATGTTCCGGATTTATTATAGTGAAGACCTAAAAAATTTGAAAGATTTTATTCTTCGGGATATATGACCAATACAAATTCCCCTTTTGGATTTTTTTCTGTGAAATGAGCAATGGACTGTGAAATACGTTCCCTTCTTGTCTCCTCGAATTTTTTTGTAAGTTCCCTGCAAACGGCGATTTTTCTGTCTCCAATGTAGTTTTGCAAATCGGAAAGTGTTTTTAAAATGCGATGGGGAGATTCGTAAATGACAAGGGTGCGTTTTTCTTCAGCAAGAGATTTGAGGAGTGTTTGGCGGCCTTTTTTAAGTGGCAAAAAGCCCAAATATATGAATTCGTTCATGTGTGAACCGGACACAACAAGTGCGCTTAAAAGTGCCGAGGCTCCGGGAATTGCGTTTATCTCGATTCCGTTTTCGATTGCAGATTTTATGAGTTTGTAGGCCGGGTCGGAAATTCCTGGAGTTCCTGCGTCGGAAATTAATGCCACAGTTTTCCCCTCTTTGAGGATTTCAGTGATTTTTTCGATTTTTTCTTCTCCGGAATATGAATGAAAACTTATTGTCGGAGTTTTAATTTCATATTTGTTCAAAAGAATTTGCGAGTGACGAGTGTCTTCTGCCGCAATGAAGTCGGCTTCTTTTAGAATGCGAAGAGCGCGGAGAGTAATGTCTTCAAGGTTTCCAATTGGTGTTGATACTATATAAAGCATTATTGTTGATTAAAAATTTTATCTTTTGCTTTTGTGATAGCGGGGGGTTTTATATACAGAGGGACCACGGACTGCTCGTTTTCCAAAGTGCGAGATGAAAGAATTTTTTTCATATTTTCACCGAAAGAATTTTCCAGGTTGTGAAATTTTAAATTGGTAAGTAAGGCCTTTTGCTCAGGTGAAATTTCTCCGAATACATCTTTGACTTTGAGACGATTGAGCTTTTCGATTATTTGATTTAATGGAACTATTTCAACCGATTTCTCATCGGTATCGTTTTTGGATTTGCTTAGATAAAGACCACCTTGTCCGGCGTAAATTAAAAGAGCCGTGTTTTCGTTTGCGAGATTTTCGGGAAGGGAGCTCCAAAAATAATCAAAAGTGTTTATATGAAAAAGCGAATTTTTAAGTAAATATTTTAGAGTATTTGCTATGACTATGCCGATTCGAAGGCCTGTGAAAGAGCCCGGACCGTTTACGACGATTTGAGCCGAGAGATCTTTCCAATCGAGATTTTGAGATTTAAGCGAGTCGTAAATTTCAGGTATAAGTTTTTCAGCCTCGTTATTATCGGAAGGCCAGGATTTTTCGTTTAAAACATTCGAAAGATCATCGCTTATGAGCGCAATTTTTGTCTCCCGAAACGCGGTTGATATTGCCATTATGGGCATAAAAATAACTTTACCTAAATCAAATACTGTATTAATTTAGTAGCGCTTTCGATAAAAATAGTCAATAAAACGCATTTTTAAGAATCGGCGTTTTAAGTCGAGAGCGCGTGTTTTTACAACAAGTTTGCCACCATAGCTCAGTTGGTAGAGCAGTGCTTTCGTAAAGCAAAGGTCCCCGGTTCAAATCCGGGTGGTGGCTCCAGTGATGTATTTTTTTGAACTTTTTTTATGTTTTTTGTCTTCTGATAAAGGAGAATTGGTTCTACCCTCATCCAACAACTGAGGAAGCCTTTCAGGGTTGGACCTAAAATGAATAGTAGCGTCTATTTGACTCTTCCCTTCAACAATACTTCTATCAATATTTATCCTGTCGATAAAAAAATCTATAATGATCTTTTTTTGTTTTATTGTTAAAGATTCTTTTCTACTCTGTAATTGAGCTGAGAATGCTTTATAATTGTTGGAGGACTTTTCGATTTGTGAGATGAAAATAAGTTTAGATTGAACTATTTCCTGTGATTCTTTCACAAGGGATTTTTCCTTTTCAATGTCCATCATTTTTTCTTTCAACTTTTCTTCCGAATATACACCTGTTTCATATGCCTTTTCGATTCTTTTCGATTCATTTTCGAGTTGCCTATCTTTGGATTCCAGGCTTTCCAGTTGATCTTTTAAATTAAGAATTGACTGGTCTTTTGAGTTTTTTCTTTCCCACAATTTTTCATATATTATTTCAGGTTTTTTTAAGACCGAAGACAGTCTTTCCCAAACATAATCATCCAATACTTTTGCCGGGATCTCAAACACCGGATAATGTATCCCGTCTGAGTCAAATTGTTTCCTGCGATAACTAAAGCCTCCTTTTGTCCTTTTACAACCAACGAAAGTTTTGGGTTTTGGTATTGAAATATCGATAATCTTCCCACTTAAGAGATAATTTTGATTGGTCAGATTCGATTTTTTCTCACGCATTTTTATTTGAGCCTGAGAGAAAATAAATGTATTGATACATTGGGGGACCTTAACATTTGTCCACTTTTCCTCCGGCAACAAACGACCTAAATCATCTTTGTTATTAGCCGTATATATTCCTGTGTAGATATTGTTATGTAGAATTTTTCTAATTAAGTCAGTGGTCCATTTTCCCTTTTTCGCTATGCTGTGTTGACCCAAGGGAACATTTAACTTATTAAGTTCACTTGCTATTTGTCCGAATCCCAAATGGTTAAAAACACACCAATCAAATATCTGATTTATCCATTCTTTTTCTTTAGGTATTATTTCCAATTTTTTTCCTCTGCCATTTTTGTTGTAGACAGGTTTGTAACCATAAGGAATTGAAGATCCCGTATAATTCCCCATCTCGGCTGAAGTAATTCTGCCAGCAACGGTTCTTCCTTTAATTAGTTCCCTTTCGAATTGTGCGATAGCGCCAAAAACTTGGAAAACGAGCTTTCCAATTGGCCCCCGAAAATCTATATTTTCCTGAATAGATTTGAAGCTTACATTGTTTTTTTCGAGATTTTCAAAAATATCCATTAGATGGGATAAATTTCTTGATAAGCGGTCGATTTTCCAAACCAAGACTGCGTCGATTTCCTTCTTCTTTACAATTTCCAGCATTTTATTCAAACCTTCTCTATTGAGATCGCTTCCGGTGTGAGTATCAACGAACATCCACTCTTTCTTCGTAATAAAATTTTGAGATTTATTTAGTTTTATATATTCCAGTAATCTGTTTTCCTGAGATTCAAGCCCATACCCATCAATTTTTTGTTCTTGAGTCGATACTCGAATGTATATTGCTGTTCTTATTTCTGTAGGATTGTCCTGAATATTTAAATGCATAAAAAAAGGGTAATATTTTAATCGATATTACCTTTTTCTCCTCTAATTGCAATTTTGTAAGTATTTTATTCCTAAACCGTCAAAGAGTATTCCATACACTTTAGGAAAGCCTCAAGATCTTCGATGTTCTCCTCTTCCGGTTGAATTTCAAAAATGTTTAAAACCGTTCCTTTTCGACCGATCTTTAGTGAGGTTTTGAATTCTGGTTTTTTTGATGCATTGGATTTCATGCTCCAATGCTAAGGTATTGAAAAAATAAATTTCAGGGGATATATGTGGGGATTTTTATTTATTTTGAAGAATATTACTCATTCCATTCTTCAGTGTTTTTTTACAGGCATGTCATCATTCAAAATTTGAATACCCTTCAGCTTGGATATTGTCCGATATTCGAAGTGAGAGCTCAGAGAAGTATATTATTTTATTAATGATAGACTTTTTCACTTTGAATTTATTTCTCCAGTGTTCGTACAAGCTTTCAAGAAACCCTTCCTTTTTATTAAGATTGTTTAGGTTATAGGATTTGTTTAATAGTACCAGGGTTTCTAAAGGTATAGCTCTCTTTGGCATGCTGGGAGACTCAAAGCAAAACGACAAAATGTCTTTTCGAAACCCACTTTTCAGTACTATTCGAAGGCTTGGATTGTCAAAATCATATATTTCACTCCCACTATATATTAGCCTTAAATTTGTTTTTGGACTTAAAACGCCATCAAAATTCTTTGGGGGCAGTTTAGGGTATGAAAATGGTGTATTTTCCTCCATTTCCGGTTCAACGATTTCTCTTAGAACACTGAGATAGGAAGTCAGTTTTTCCAAAGGAGTCTGGTTTGGGAAATATACTCCTCCAAATGGACCAAGGCCAGATGTATTAACAACATGCACCACGTTCTTACACCAATCATCTACTTCGTGGTCAGTTAAACTATTCATGGAATACATTGAACCAATATTCGTTTCATAAGCTTTCTTGTGCAAATCTTCACCTTCTCTGAGAAGATCCACTAAAGCACTGTGAATGGTATTATTCATATTATTTTATTATTAGCCGAAGTGATACTAACAAGGGGCTTAACTTTTTAATAAGTTTAATTAATTTTGTTAAAAAGGTAATAACTTTTGGTACTACCTTTAATCTTTAATTTTGTTAAAAAAGTGATAACTTTTGGGACACCTTTAATCTTTGATTTTGTTAAAAAGGTTATAACTTTTGGGACACCTTTAATCTTTGGTTTTGTTAAAAAGGGTGTGGCTTTGTAATAAGGTTTTACTCTATGAGTTTCATCAATGCCCCTAGACGAGGTTTAATAGAAAGAGCTGGTAAATTATCAAGTTCGGGACAAGAAACTCAACCTAGGACCAAATACTGAATAAATTTTGCGTGCTATTATGACAAATGTATGTGTTCAAAATCACTCTCCAGTTGTCCCCAATACTCACTTTCATCACAATTTGGTTCCCTGCCCAACCTCCTAAGATTATCAATGGTTTTTCGATAACCTTCTATGTTGTTCTCCTGGTACATTGCGAGATATGGGAATTTGTCCTCCGGGACCCTTTTATTTGGCCAGTTTTGTTGTTCGAATAACAAATCCAATGCTGAACAATGAGAGACAACCCTATCCATTATTTCCTGCCGTGGTTTATTCACAAGGATCTCCGTATCTTGATCCCTTGGAACATTCTCCTTTGTGTCGTATCTAATGGAGAAAAGTTGTAAGAATTCAAATGAAGACGATTTCGATAATTGGTCCGCTTCCTCTTTGCTTTTAACGGGTATGTATGTGCAGTATATTTTATCCGCTGAAATAAAATCCACTTCCTCGATAAATTCAAAAAAGTAAAGCTGACCACATTCTTTACAGACCATTAAAGACTTTTCGTAGTGCTCGGTATCTCGATAAGTATGCACGATTTCCAGGACCGAGTTGATTGAGTCCGGGTACTTAATCTTATCGTACCGAAGGTATCGGCAGAGTTGATTGGAGTTTTCGTTTGTCATATTTTTGGGGTTAAAAATAAGAATTTTTCCCCATTGTGAACGAAAAAGCGGTCAGGAAAGTTCACAATGCCCGGACTTATACCTCCGAGTGGTGAAATCTCCCAACCGCTCTTATTATTGCGATTAGTCATTTGTTTCATCTGGCGTCCGGCAGATTTCCCCGTGGCCTACCTCTTAAGGAGAAACAAATGGTGCGAATATCTCCATCGCACTTGGACTGGTTGTTAAGGACGATTATATATTAGCTCAAGTTGGATTGTTTGTAAAGCTTATACACTACCAAATGATGAATTTAGGATAATAAGAATCAAATCACTTGCAATAAGTAAACAAAATGAAAAGATTTGAGAATGTTTTTTTAATGAAGCGGTTAGGATAAATCCTAATATAAATCCCGGAATGGCTACAATAATAAACGCCCACCAAAAATATTGAACTGAAGCTAGTATCGGGGTCCCGATAATGTTTAAAAAAGCGATGATATTAAGGACACCTCCCGGATTGGAAAATAAAGTTCCTGAATGCCATCGGTTTACTTTTGCCATCTCCGAATAAGAGACGATCATCATCCCTGCTGAAAAAGCAAGCATGTAAATAATTAACGATAGATTATTCATTTAATGTTGGTTAAATCCAAAAAAGGGCGGACCTCTGGTTCACCCAACAACTTGCTCTAGCGAGTAGCCTATTGGCAGAGAATCCGCCCATCTTCAGTCAATAGACTGGATGGACGACATCTGCTCGCTAGAAACAAAAAAACACTTATTGGGTGAACGATTTGAATATATCAAAAGTGTTTTTATAAAGCAATTTGTAAGTGGGACCGCTGGATAATTGCCTTATTGATTTACTGAATCGGGTTTGATAAGATTTTGTTGTTCACCCAATTATTAACTTGCATTTTATGAAGGATCACAATGAAAAATGTCCTGTTTGTGGCAAAGAACAGGAAAAAGGCTTTACTTATTGTCAAGATAGAGCTTGCTCGTCCCCAATGGACCCGGAGTATTATAGGCTGAAAGCGGAAAACAGAAAAAAACTGGTAAATCAAAGTAAAATAGTGGCTGGTATTTGTGGTCTAATATTGCCTTTGTATTCACTTGTATATGCTGTTTGCTTTGTGATGGGAGAATGGGAGTTTATTGATGATATGGAAAAGCCAGTTGTTTCATATTTCTCAATATCTGAGATAATATTACCTATTTCTTTGTTTTCGATAATATATGGTTCAATCCTTTTAATTAAGAAAGGAAATAAATTGGCGTATTTATCTTTATTGGCTCCCATCTTATTACTTGCTTCATTTGCACTGTTATTTTTTCAGTCTAATAGTGTTTTCGTTGGAGTAGAAATAGGTTTGATGCTTGTAATATTTGTTTTTTCAATAATAAATGCGGTTCAGTTGATTAAATGGCATAAGGAAGGTTAGAAAGCTAGAAGTCTAGAGCATTTAGGCTCTTCTTATTGCTTTAATGTAATATTTTTACTATTTTTTTGTCTTTGTGAAATTCGAAAGAGAATATGTCGGAACATTCTAGTTGTTTCATTCCTATAAAATCTTTTCTCTCAACATATAACCAACAACAGATTCGTTTTTTATTAAATAATCTAATATTAATAATACATTTTCTTTTGTTTTTTTTGTTTTTCTTATAATTTCTCGATTTTTATATACATAAATTCTAATATACTTTTCCAGATAGTAAATCGTGTTTGTTTCTAATTTTTGGTCATTTTGATAATAGCTTCTTAACATTTCAGATACCCAAGTTATCCCTTCGTTTAAGTATATACTCCCTATGTCATTTAATAGCTTTAGAATTGAGTAAAGAACCGATCGACAATGACCTATTTTTTGTGAAATTTCTTTAAAAAAATATTTATCTTCATCCTTCAGTGTATGCCAACTAGTTGTTGTTTCTTTCCATTGAACTGTAGCAAAAAGAAAACTTTTCACTATTTTTTTTGTATACCTATGATTATCACCATCTTTGCAAATCAAAATTAATTTTTCTTTGAACAGACTCCAAACCATCCAAAAATTATCGTATGTATCTAACTGATCTTCCGCTAAAACAAATTGTTCAAATAAGTCAGCAAATATTTCCGCAGTACTAAAGCCATCAATAAACGGCTTTAGATACTTTTCAATTTCATCTTTATTGGCACATAGTAAAAAATAAGCTATCTTTTTAAGAAAATCATGCCTAAACATGTAATCAATTTTGTAATCTCTGTCGTCAGAAGTTAGTTTTTCAGCAAAAACAGAAATGATTTCTTTTACAATTTTTTTGTGCTCTTCATTTTCAGTTTTTAATGGAATTAATTGTAAAGCTGTTCTTAAAGAAGAAAGTCCTATTTCACTGACATTTTCACAATCTTTCAATTTGATTATATTTTTTAAGACTTTTTGTAAGTCACTTTTATATTCTTCTGAAAATTTTTCGACCACTTGAGATTCGTGAAGTTCATAGATTCCTTTTTTATAATTTTCTTCACGCAATTTTTTTCTCAATTCTTCATATTTTGGTTTCAGCAAAAAATATCCAAATAGCAATGATTGAGCATCTTGAAAATTATCTTTCCATAATTTGAGAACTGCATTTATAGAATAATGATTAAATTTTCCTCCCCCCATCCCAATTGGATGTTCATCAAATAATGTAAATAATATTACTGTCTTTATATGTTCCTTTTCTTTTGGAAATAGCTCTAATAGGATGGGAAGAACTGAAATAGAGGATTGTATTCCATCAGAAAATTGGTACTGATAATTTTGTATTAGAGATGATGAAGCCACTTCTAAGATAATATCTTTGCAAATTAGTATTTCTCTCTGAGAAAGCTCATCTGAAAAATCCCTAATCAAAACCGAACAAACTTCTCCAGGAATAGAATAATTTAAAAGATAGAAACTTTCATCTTCTGTATGAGTAGATTGAAAAGGTTTAGGGCTATTTATCTTTCTTAACTTCGATATGATTTTTTGCACTTCTTTTAAAGCAAGTTTTGGATTTTGTTCATATTTATCATATTTTTTGTATTCTTCTTCATTTTTCATTCTGTAATATGCCCACATTTTCAATGATGTATATTCCATAAGTTTAGAACTTTTTTTCAAAGATTTTTCACTTTCTTTTTTTAGCTGAGGATTAATTTCAGGATTCCAATATATCTCAAGACCTTCTTCCGTAATTTTTGTTGTTGGTTTCATTTTTCTGTAATCCATTCTTGCAAGAAACATTCTCCAAGTATGATCTGCTTCTGTTTGTTTATCTTCGTTCGGTAGTTCTTTGTAATAATTATCTAAAATTTTCCAAAGTGCCTTTTGCCTCCCTTTTACTTCATCTTCAGTCACATTTTCGTTTTTAAATACTTGATAATTTAAAAATAGTTGTTCAAAACGCAATTTTCTATGATCGTCATCACATGCCTTTAGTCTTTCGTTTTCATGAATTTCATTTTTTGGATTTAAACCAAAGTTTTTCAGCATTAAAAGTTGGCTTTTGAGACCTTGGTCTAACACCCATCTCTTTGTATCATAAAGAAAGAATTTTTTAGTCTGGAATAGAACCTTTGCTACTTTAAAAGTTTTATCTGGAAACGCTAATACAATACTCGTGACTAAAGCTGAAATTGAGGCTGATGTTGAATTTTTGAGTAAATACATCAACCAATCTTCTAGCGTTTCAGCTTTTGTATTTTCTCCCTTTTCAAGAAAATACATTTCTAAAGCCATATGCATTGACTCTAGGACATAGGGAGAGACCTGTGTTCCTCTATATGTACACCAAACTCTATCAGATATATATTGCTTTATTGTTGTTTTGTCATCAATGTAGACTTCGAGTTCTTCGATTTCATATTTTGCAAATTTTGATTTCGCATAAGCCTCAACTGTTTTATTGGTGAATTGTAATATAAAATCTATAGTATCTTTTTGTACAGTATGAAGAAGCCAATAGATAGGGGTTTGATAACAACTTGCAGGAAAATAGTCTAGCTCGGCCTCTTCTATTTGAAAATAATCCGCAACTTCAGTTCTAGAATATGAAAAATAGGCATCTGGTTTAACGGGGGTATATGTCCAAAATAAATTTGCCAACTGCAAAACATATTCTGGAAGGACTTGAGCAACAGAAATACCATCTAATTTTGTGAGAATATTTTTTGATAATTCATAATACGGATCTCTATGATTTTTCCATTTATTTTTTAAAATCTCTTCAAAGATTGATTTAAGTTCATCTTTTATTTCAAATGACCCATAAAGAATTGTTTGAAAGAGATTATCTATCACATCGTCGCCATGATAGAAATAGGCATCTTTCTCTATAATCCATTTATAATATTGAAGTGCGATAAGACTTGAGAGTTGGGTTGTTTCTCCTTTCTTAAACTTATTATTCCAATCGTGAATGGTTGGTAGGATAAAATTAATATTCTCAATCCCTATTGTTTTCAGGTTATCATAAACAAATTTAAAGATACTTTTCCAGCCGTTTCCTTTTGGTTTTGTGAGAACATACTTTAAAGTTGACAAATCAATGTTTTTTAGACCTAACTGTTTAAAAAAACCATCATCAATTTCTTTACAAGCTATTCTTAGCCAAAGAAATGCTTTTTTCAGCAATTCTTGATTATTTGCAAGCAATAAATCTTTGAAATTATTGAAAAAATAATCTGAATAATCAGAAAGCAAGATCGAAACCAATATTTCATTTTTCCAAGATTGATTAATATTTTTATCACATATTACTTCTTCAATGAAGCTTCTGACTTCCTTGCTTTCTAATAGTAGTTGCTCCGAAATCCAATTTCTAAAACTTCTACGAATGGGCAATGATTGCCTTATCTTTTTAAAAAAATTTTGATTATTTTCTTTTCTAAAAAATTCCTTTTTAATGATTTTTTCTAAAGCCCATTCTTCATAAATATCATGTGTAATAAAATATCCTCTATCATCTTCGTAACCTAAAATTCCATCTTTCGTTAAATTGTTTAAAATATTAGATTCACAATCTGGTGAAACAAAAAAGCTTCCTGCATTTGACCTTAAAAAAGCAATCTTTTGGAAACATTCTGATCTTGGAGGGTAGTTCTTTGTAATATTTTTCTTCCAAAGTTTGTTTTTAAATTCATTGTAATCTAATTCTTCTCCGTCTTTGTAATATTTTAAATATTCAGATAAGTAAAACGGATTTTTTATTAATTCAAACAATTTCTCATCTTTTGGTAGTTGAAAAGAATGCTTTGCTGAAAGGTTTTGAAGTTGATCTTTGTCTAGATTTTGTAAAGAGATATTTGCAGGAGCAATGTTATAAATTTCAAAAAAATCTGTATTGAGAACATCTACATAATAATCCCTTGTTGTGAAAATAATTTTCCAATTATTTTGAATAAGAATATGTAAGAACTCTCTAAATGGATCAGTATTTTTTAGGTCTAATAATTTTTCAGCTGAATCAATAATAACTGTTTTGTTTTCATCTCCTTGATGTGCTTTTACGAAATCTTGAAAATCATAATTTTTAAAAAAGTCATTAATATTCCTTAATTCAAATTCCGTCGCTTCAAATATAAAAAAAGGTGTTTCTTCTTTGGTTTCTTGATAAAGGGTTTTAATGAGTGCCGTTTTTCCAACTCCACCTACACCACTTAATATTATAATTTTTTTATCTGTTATTTTTATCTTTTCAAGTTCATCGTTTCTATCTATCTCAATTGATTTTTTGTTAAAAACAATATTCGTTTTTATTTCAGTTAAAATGTTTTTAGTGTGTAATTTTAATTCTTGAACTAAGTCAAAAATACTTTTATCTAGTGTAAAAAAGTGCTTGAATAACCTTTCTTCATCAATGGCAATATTTTCAAAATAACTAGGACCCCTCCATTCCAACACAATATCAAGTATTTTTGCTTTTTCTTCAACCTCGTTTAAGACTTGTGGAGTTTTTCCATTTCTTTGTCCCCATTCTTTATTTGTATAAAAAAGCAATTTTGTGATTGTAGGATAATCTTTCTTTGCTTTCTCAAGAGTCTTTATAATGTCATCTTTATGTTGTGAAAGAGAAGTGTCGTAAAATTTTGCCTGCCATCCTATAACCTCTTCCTGGTTCTTAATCGGATTTGTTTCTATCGCCGATTGATTTTTAAAACGAAAAATCCCTTTTTCTTGCTTAAATTCTTTGCAAAATAAGATATAGCAAAGCCACTCAAAATTATCTTGAGGGTTTTCGTAAAATTTAGTTTTGAAGATATCCCAAGTTGGTTTAATCATGTTATTATTTTATGATCTGATAGAGATATAAACAAATCGTTTAATAAATATAAAGGGGAAAAAATTATATCCAATCTTGTAATTAGATATATAGATTTTACAATTTTCGTTTCCCTACACTTCTACCTCCTAACGCTCCCTAATAGAAACGTCACTGAACGCAAACGGAATAAACTTGCTTTTTGATTCTTTTATGTACACCTCATCGACACACCTTCGAATGGTCCCAAAATCCTTCACCACTCGCCTTTTCTCTATAAAAAAAGGAAACTTTAAAATAATGTAACCACTATGGGTACCTTGTCCAGGGAAAAAGTACCCCAAAAAGTGGACATGGAAGAAACCAACAAGTTTTGCCCAAATTCGTCAACTTTTACATTGTGAGACAATCTTTAATGAACTGAATATTTTCTTTTTCGATAAAAATTTAATGAAAATATTGTTTCATTTTGAATGTTTTTTAAAAAAAATCCTGATAATTAATTTTTAATTTGAAAAATTTTCTTACGAATATTCTCGAACAAAAATAGGTAAAAAAGTTTACACTTTGGATTTTCAAAAAATATAATAAATACTCTTTTTCAAGTTCTCAAAATTGAGGAAAAAAACTACAATTGAAAGTTAGCTAGATTTGTCTTTTTTTTTGCGAATCTTGTAATTTGTTTTTTTGTTTTACTTTGTCTAGCTGTTAATGTATCTTGCTATTGATAAAAATCTTTTTTATGTCAGAAATGGATACGAAGATAATGGATGAAGAAATTATTGGGGAGGTGGAAAGCGAATTAAAATTGTTAGAATTTTCGCAGAAAATGATTGTTGATTCAATAAAAAACAGAACAATACTTTTGGTTGATTTAACGATGAACGAAAATAAAGACATTTTAAAACTCGCTTACGATCGATTAAAAAAGCATCAACTGTTATTAAAGTATTATTTATCTAAGTTCGAGGTAGAAGATGGTCTCTCCGCTTCAAAAGTTTTTCAATTTTTTTTGGGGCCTGATGTTAATTTCAAAGTGATTAGTGTTTCTAAATTTCCTCCAAGAGTACCTCCTGGAACAGAATTTGCTTTTGTAATATTTTCAGGTTCACCCGCGAATGTTACGGATGCTCTTACCTCTTGTAAAGATGGAAAAAGAAACAATCACCAGTTGGTTTATGAGTTTGCCTCTGAATTATATAATTTTGCGGTTGATTATGATTTACCAATTTTTGGTACTTGTTATGGTCATCAATTTTTATCACATAAAAATGGTAATATCATATTGAACAAAGGGTCATTTACAGCGGGGAAAATTTCCAAGACTATTTCAAAAAAAATCTCGCATATCTTGAAAGGAAATAATACTGTTAATGAAAGAGGATTTATTCCCTATTATAATGGAGAAGTTGTAAAGGGATATAATAATGCGTATCCAATTTTTGAGACCGATGTCACTCTTGATGAAAATATTAACGATGGTTCAATTTTTTTTACCGGAGATAATTCTTCCGATCTTAGTCAATTTTTAGATTTTGACTTTAGATGGAGCTTAGGATTACAAGGGCACCCAGAATATAGTATATTTGAACCAATCTTTAGTGCAGCCTGGGCAACAAAAGAAATCACACCTCTTGGACAAAGGAGTCTGGGTTCTGATATTTTAGAATTACTGGCACATTTGATAAATTTAAGAGGAATGTCCTGAAAATTATATTTCGAAAAAATCTTGTAATAAAGGTGTAAATTCAAAAGTTTTGAATCTTTCAATTGTTGGCTTTAGTTTTATTATTAGCTGTTTGCAATAGTCTGTGTTTTTTATTATTTTCTCAATTTTATTTTTAGCTTCAGAAAGTGAGTTATACAAAAACTCCTTAGAATAATATTCTGGGTATACTTTTGAATTTGGCAAAATTGGAATACACCCTGATAACACAGATTTAGCTACTGCATAACCATAAGTTTCTTGCTCTGCAGTGCTTAGAACTATTTTGTTTTGTGAAATTGTTGATAAATGTTTTTTCCCGTGTTCGCCAACAATAAATCGTACATTTTTTTTATCTTTCAAATATTGATAGTATTTGTTTTCATCTAACTTCTTTGAATTTACTACAATAAACTGAATATCTGGTAAGTCTTCCACTAGATCAATAAAATCTTTGACCCCCTTGTCTTCCTCAAGTCTGTGGGGAAATAGTATTGTATTTCTTTTTCTTTGTTGGGGGCGAAATTTTATATGATTGATTCCCCATGGGAATATTTTTGATGTAGCGAAGTCTTTTGGTAATGTCGCTTTTGCATAATAAGACGGAACGTATAAAATATCGAACAATTTAGCCCATAAATTTTCCGCATAATGTAACCATGCCCAATTATACAGGTCTCCTGGGACAAAGGATCCTCCATGAATAAGTGCACCTTTTTTGATATTTCGAGACTGTAGATCTGTGACATATTGGAAGATATCCAATCCTGGTGAAAAAAAATCAATAAATAATATTTTTTCAATACAAAAATTTTTTGATAATAAAATCAAATTATTAATATATTCTACCATGTATTTTGCATCGTCAAAATTTCCAAAATTCGGTGTGTTTTTTTTTACGGCAATGCTACCAAAAATAGAAATTGGCATATTATTTTTTTCAATAGACCATTTTATCCCATTGATTATGTCTTCAAAGGAAGTTCCTTCATAATATGGTGGGATAAAAATAATATTTTTTTGCATTGTTTTAAATTATAACATCGTATGTTTTCAGCTTTGATTCGACGGTAAGTAGGTATTTCACTTTTGAGATGTTTCCGTCATAATCTTCAAAATACTTTGAAGTATCAAGGAGCTTCTGATTATGGAGCAAAACGGGTATTGTTAGAGCTGTTACTCGTGCATTAATTTCCAGAAAATAATAATTTTTATTTGAATCGTAGAAAAAATCTATTCCGAAAAAACCTCGGAAGTTTGAAAGAAAAGAATTTAAATTGGACAATGTTCTTAATATGAAATTTTGAAGGACAGTATCCTTTTTTAAGGATTCCAAATCTAAAAATTCAGCGCCGATAAATTCAACATTATTCCCCATTATTTGTTTAGAATAACCAAAAATCGTAATATCGTCATCATTTTTGTAACATTGTATACTCATTGGAATCGAGTCAATCAGTTCTTCTGAATACCAATCACAATCATTGGAGGAGAAAAGACTGAGAAGCTTTTCCGGAAGTTCAATTGAATTAGGAAAGAATGTAGTAAAACCTCCAGCACCGATTGAGCGTTTTATGATGTATTTCCCCGATTTATAATCTCCCTTCAACATGTTCAAATCTGAAATCGTATGCCAATCAGGGGTCAAATCTCCCAGAAGTTTTTTTACGGATAATTTGTTATTAAAATTTAAAAATTCCGAATATTTGTAGTTTAAGGGAAGACTTAGTTGGCTGGATATTTTATCAATTTCAGGATGCGGAACCGCTGTCCAAATTTGATCCAGTTTTGAAAATAATGAATCCGTATTTTTTATTCTTTTAATTATTGGAATGCTGGGACGATCGCCTTGTTCACAAATAATTACAGAGAGGTTGGCAGAAGGATAGGATAAATTATGACTATTTTCGTTAACCGTACAAAAACCTTTTTTTACAATCCATGGCATTAGGTTTTCATATTTCCACATACTGTCAATTTCATATTCGAAAGATTCCCCCAAAGCTCGAAAATCCGAGATATAAAGAGCTTTTTCTTGAGAAAGCTCTTCTATTGACTCCGGACATAGTGGAAAAATTTTTATCATAACAAATGATTATATATCTGTTTTGTATCAATTAAAGATTCAAGGGCTTGGATATTGGGAGATATTGTTCGGAAGATATATAAATTGGAGGAAGAGCTATAAGAGACAGATTTGGGACGAATATTGTTTTCTATTAAAAAGATATTTGCTCTTTTTCTTTCAGGATATTTTTCAGGCAAACAGTATTGAGAAAAATTTACAATCGTTTCATGTAGCCAAACACCATTTTCGGTAAAAATCTTTAGAATCTTTTCGATGTTTCGTCCCATCATTGTTTGATTTAAAATAACAAAAAATTCTTTTACCTCGCCATTATAGTCTAAAAGACTTAAGCCTCGAACAATAAACAATAGGGCACCATTTAGCGTATATGGAGGGTCTGTAAAAAATGTATGGACAGATTTTATTCCTTTGAGTTTAAGTGTAAGGTCTAAGTTGTGTGTCTCTGCGTTTGGACAATATTTGTTAATGGTATTTAGTACTTTTTTATCAAGATCTATTGTGCTTGTTTGAATCCAAGAATATTGATATAAGGGTACGGTAATCAAATCATCATCGCCTATTAATGCTATTCGAATGTGATCAGTATAGGGATACCTGTTTTTGATTAGATCAACGCGTCTTTGTCGTGAGTTTATATCACATGGAAACTGATTCCATGTGCTTTGTGGGTTTTTCAGTTGAATAAATGGTCTTTCCTTAGATCGATTCAAAAAGTGTTTAAATTTAAAAGTGTTGAAAATTTCCCCGTTTGGAGAAATTTTACAAAATTTATTTTTTATGCATACATCCAGAAATGGAATGATATTGTCGAAGTCTGAATTACTATGTTGGATATATTCATCTAAACTTGAGCTATCCAATAATTTTTTTAAAGACTGGATAAAGTCAATGAAACAGTATTGACTATTTTGTTTCCACAAAATAGTTTCTTTTTGGGAAATATTAGGAGGGCAAGATTTTTGATATTCCTGATATGCGATCGCTGTCCGATAATCGGGATGATAGGAGCTTAATCTTTCCAACACCTCATCTCTCGATAATTGTTTTAAATCATAAAATGTTTTCCCTATATGAAGCCAAAAATATCCCTCTTCTTTTAGTTTTTCAACATAAATCGGGAAATTATTATTGGGGCTAGTTTTGTGGGTGACATGAACCACTTTTATATCTCGCAAGATTGTGTAATTTCCACTAATTTTAAAAAGTTTGAACATAAAAAAATCATCTTCACAACCGTATCCTTTAAAGTCAGGAAATCCCTTTGATTTTGTTAGCAATTCTTTTTTGCAAAATCCAAAATTTGCTATAAAAGTATAGTGTTGCAAATCCAAATATTCATTATCACGAATGTTAGATTGAATGTTTCCTATATGATTTTGAAAGGGATTTTTTCGTTTCTCTAGTTTTTGAAGAATATCTTTGGAGTTTTTTTCGAACCACCCCTTTGGGGAAGTCCAAAATCTTATTGCACCATAACCAAAATCATATTTTTGAGCTAAATTACATATTTTATTGAACACATTATCTTCCAAAATAATTGTATCATCATCAATGAAAATAATTATGTCCCCTTTGGCAATATTAATTCCTTTATTTCGGGCTAACCCTCTGGATATTTTTTTTTCGTTATTAACCAGAGTAAATTGTATTTTTTGGGATTCAAATTTCTTTTTTATTTTGTTTAATTCTTCTAAATTATTTTTATTTTTCAGGTTACTATTCTCAATTACAATCACTTCATAGTTTTGAAAATTTTGATTAAGAATGCTTGTTAGACAGTGTAAAATAGAATTTCCTTTGTTAATATGTGAATCGGAAGATAAAACAACACATGAAAGGTTCATAAAAATTGTTCAATTTTGATTTATTTATATCATAAGTTTTTATAATGAAAAAGACTAATGGAAAGAACACAAGAAACCATCATCTAAAACAGAATGGTTAAGTATCACAGTTGTAATACCTAATTTTAAGGCACTGAGTTTTTATATTTATTATTTTTGATTAATTTTTGAAACTTACTATAGTTGTTATTAATGAGCAATTCGAAAAAACTCTGACACGAAATTCGTTGAATCAATAAATTTCTCAGCAATATTTTTATATAATATTTGGGGGAACAATATTGGATATTTCTTGGTATAGTTGTTGCTAAAAAGCTGTTTACCCCCTCCTTATCAGCGGGAAAGGTGATGTGTTTGAAAAAAATTCATATAAGTCCAAATTAAAACATGTAATATCTATAAACCCTAAGGATCTCTGCTTATTTTTAATAATGTTTAATTTAGTGTTGATGTTTTCATTTGTAAGGGGACGATATCAATAACTTCTATTTCTATATTTAAATTTCAAGAGTTTCATAACCTTCGAAAGAATTTACTACTTGAAATTATTACTTCTACCTCCTAACGCTCCCTAATAGAAATGTCACTGAACGCAAACGGCTTAAACTTGCTTTTTGATGCTTTTATGTACACCTCATCGACACACCTTCGAATGGTCCCAAAATCCTTCACCACTCGCCTTTTCTCTATTAAAAAAGGAAACTTTAAAATAATGTAACCACTATGGGGACCTTGTCCAGGGATAAAGTACCCCAAAAAGTGGACATAAATTTTATTTTCCTTTCCTCAAAACAAAGATTGATTTTTTATTTGTGCTTTGATTTCAGATATGTTTTTAAAAAGGAAAGGTATATCAGATTTGATTGTTTCCCATAAAACGGTTTCATCCACACCAAAATATTCATGGGCTATTTTATTTCTCATTCCGATAATTATTTTCCAAGGTATTTCTTTATGCTTATTTCTATAAGTAATCGGAATATTTTTTGATGCCTCTCCTATTATTTCCAAATTGAGAACTACCGCATCGATGGTTTTCAAGTCTTTCATAAATCTTGAAAAATCATAATTTTCGGTATATGAAAGAATCTTTTCGCATGAAAAGTAAATGTCGTTTATATACAAAAGTATATCCCTATTTTTAGGCATAAACCGCTTCCTTTAAAACGGTTTTTTTCACAGCTTGTTTGAGTGCTCTTTTCGTTGATAGGTCGACTTTTTTTCCTAAAATATTTGAAAGGTGGTTTTCAAGTTCTACAAATTTGAATAAACTAATCGGTTTTTTAAATTCAACAAGAATATCAATATCGCTTTTTGCCGTGCTTTCTCCGCGAGAAACCGAACCAAAAATCGCGAGCTTCTCTACTTCGAATTCGGATTTTAGAATAATCATATTTTGATTAATCAACGCTCTGTATTTTGATAATTCTTTCTGCATAATTTGTATTTTATCAATTCAATTATATGTATTTTCATTTTTCACTACAACTACAGTTTGTTTATTCATATTTCCCCGCATACACTCCGGCCTGGTTTTGGCGAAGTAAGCGATCGATTTTTTCGGCCATGGGATAAATTTGGAAAGAACTTGATATCGGAGAGATGGGCTTTCTGTTTCTTGAGGTCTGAACATAATTTTCGATGACAATAAGGCGCGTTTTTATCAAATCCAAGACTTGTTTTATTTCTTCAAAAAGATATCCGTTTTCAACAAAACCCACTATACTTCGCAGTAAATATGTTTGCGTATCGACAAAAAGTGAATCCAGCGACTCGTCACTGATTTTATTGACCAAATATTTCGACCTTTGAATATCTCTTACAATAGGTAAAAGGACCGACTTTAAAGGTTTTATCCAACCATCGCTCAAGACTTTGAGCGAGAGATATATGGCTGCAATTTCCGGTGTGAAAAAATGTTCAAATGGAAAAGCCGAATCAAATATTTCATAAGATTTTTTTTCCAAAGCGGTATCCTTTTTAAACATTTCGAGATTCATTTTTAGAGATTCAATCGTGGAGAGCGAATTGAAAAGCGGATTTGTTCCCTCTTCTTCGCTTTCGGAAATTTCTTCGATTAGAGTTTTTCCGAATTCGGAAGTGTTTAAAAGAAGTTCCTCCGAAACCGGAAAGGATACTTTTTCTCTATATTCTTTGACTTGCGTTGATTCGTTTAATTTATACATATACATTTATTAAATTTGATTTAAGCATAAAACGAAAAAACAAAATTAAAATTTTTTTAATTCCAAGAATAAAAAAAGCCTTATTTGAAGGCTTTAGATAAATTAAATTCGGTTGTCGAAAAATAGACAACAATTATTTTTTCCTACCGGTTTTTTCCACCAATCGTTTTTTGCCGGCTTGCACGACCATTATGGATCTTTCAAGGTTACGGATTAGTTCGTTTAAATCTGATATGCTCATATGACCTTCGTTCGATAAAAAATTCATCAGCGAGAAGCAGGCCTTCTTAAGCACGAGTTTTCCGCTTTGTGTTTTGTTTGCGGATAGACGATTTCTTATTTTTAGCAAAATCGATTTTCTTTTTTTAATGGGCGATACTTTTGCCAGATATTCGCCCGGAATTTGTTTTAATGTCATAGTTTTTGGATTTCTACACCTGTATAATAATATTTTAAAATTGAAATGTAGTCGTATCCATTGTTTGCCATTGCTGTTGCTCCGCATCCGGAAAGCCCAACACCGTGTCCTTCAAATGCCGTGTTTTTACAAATCGAATCATCCACAGAAATTAAGTACGGAGTGTCGTTCCAGTTCCAAACATCTTTCGCGTTTCTTGTCTTAGTTCCGTCTGTGCTTGAAAAATATGGGGTTTTAATTAGCTTGCCTTTGTATGTTACTACCATGTCTTTTGTATCTTTGACTGCTTTTGTGATTACCGCTGCTCGTTTTTCAAAACCGTATCCTCTATAAATTTGTGATACATCGGGATTGTCATCGAGATCGTAATTTTTACCCGGAAACTTTTCTCCGACTTCCGTGTAGTACCTTGCATAAGTCCTTGCTACGACCACTATGCTTTTCACTTTTTCATAAGGATCGGAATTTGAGACTTCCGCAATTCCTTTGAGATAATCTTCAATTGGAAGTTCGTTTACAACAATCAATTTGCCGTTTTCAGATAAAAAGTCGAGCGAGCCTCTGTATTGGTTATCATTCAAACTTGTATTCCAAAGCGGGCGATTTTCCAAATTTTGGATTTGAAGAATTCCTCCGCTTGATGGAACAACCGTTATTCCACTTTTGTTTACTTCCCAAATATCACCTCCTTTAAATGTATTTAATTTTTTTGAACCTTTGTATGTATAAAAAGTCTTGTCAGAAGTCACAATCGCTTTATCCAAATTAAAGACTGAAAGTTTTACGCGAATGTTCTTTTCTTTTTCAGATGTTTTTGGCTTTTTGCTGCTATTCGTAGATTTAACTGTCGTTTCAAAAAATAGTAATTTGTTTTTCATCCATGTTTTGCCTTCTACAACCGGTGTGAAATATTGTCTATATGTGCCAGCTTCAGAAGGTGCAATGATTGTAAATTTAAATTCAGCGACTTGTCCTGGCTTTGTATCCTTATTCAAAATCGCAAGTCTTGCATTTGGCGGTCTTAAAAATACAGACAAACCATCTCTTGGACTTTCAGTACCAATTGCCAACTCATTTTTATACCATGTAAGAGACCCTGTGTTTCTAAGTTTTATGCTTATTTCCTGTCTTTGATCCGCTTTCATGTTTTTAGGAATTTTACTTTGTGAAACAAGTTCGTAGTCATAACTTTTTTCGGGATTTGTGAGCGTCATTGGAAGGGATTTATCAAGCTTCGTTTTTCCATCTACCATTAAAAATATTTTAACGGGTGTCGTACCGAGAAGTTCTCCCGCTTTAATTTTAAATGTGAAACTTGCCGTCTTTCCGGATTTCACCGATTTCTCTTTCATGTTTGCTAATATTAGCCCCTCTTTTCCGGGAAAAAGTGCAAGCCGGTCAATTTTCGGATTTTTTTCAAACAATATATATGTGCCTGAATTCCAGCTTGTTTTACCGGTATTTTTTAATTTTATAGTGTATGAAATTATCTGATCGCTATTTATGTTTATATCCGAAAAATCCGATACATCTTCAAAATCTAAGTCGACCTTTTCTTTGCTTGGAGTCGATTTTTTCAGGCTTGAAGCCGTCTTTGCAATACTCGGCAGAAGCGCGTAAAGATTTTTTCCAGGGCAAACTGTGGCCGCTACATCACGGTGACCGATTACATTATTTAACATTTCTCCCCGAAAGCTCGATTTTCCGGTTGGGTTAATATTGTGAACTTGGGACTTTTCCGAAATGAGCTTTGCAATCGCGTCCTGCACTTTTTTCGGCACTTTGTTTTCCTCATAATTTCCGAGAACCGAAATGCCGATTGATCCCGTATTCGCAAGGCCGGCGTGCGCTCCGACCACTCCTTCTCCACCGAATCTGCCTTCGTAAATATTTCCGTTTGTATCGATTATGTAGTTGTAGCCGATATCTCCCCAGCCTCTTGTGACTGCGTGATAGTAATAAATATCTCTAATCGCCTGCTTGGGATTTTCCAAATTTGAAACCGTGGCTGTATGATGAATGATAAATTTTGTAACTTTGTCGGGATATTGGAGAGGCCAAGTATATGCCTTTCCTTTTTCATCTTTGCTTACAACTTTTTTGTATTTGAGTTCGTTTTCAAATTGAGACAAATAATCATCATCCGCTTCCACTATACTTACGCTTTCGGGATTGTTGTTTTCAAGATACCGAAGAGACTCATCGGCTCCCCATTTACTTCTTGAGATAATATTTAACGAGGTGCTTTTTGATGCCACCTCAAGTCTATTTTCAGTATCCGAAGCGCTTGGAGATGTAAGAATTGTCCATTTTACGGAGGATACATTCGGTATTTTTTGCGAATTTGAAGAGAAAACGAATTTGTACTTAAAGGCTTCCGAAGGATTACACATGACGATAGCCTCAGTAATATCCCCTTCTTTTTCTGTGTCCAAAGGTATCCAATCTGACCAATTTCCATCTTCTTTAAACTGAACGAAGGCATCGATTTTCGAACCTTCAGGCAAGAATTCTTTCCATGTGCCGGAAATCATAGTAAATGAAAATGAGGATTGTTGTTCGTCGGAAATGAAAACGGATGGATTTAATGAATCAGCGTTTGCGCTTGAGATGAGGCTTAAAAAGCCGAGTAAAAAGGCCGATAAATATATTTTTTTGAACATAATTTATTTTAATGTCTTGTTATTATACCACGATATCACTTATAAAATCCACTTGCTTCGGCTTATTTAAGCCAAGAACACTTGCTACATACTGAAAAAAGTGGCGAAGTATGAAGTTTTTTGGCTTGAGTTTTTCTTCGATTATTTTTTTTGGCTTTACAAGACGCCTTTGCGTTCATATAATCGGAGTCGAACCTTCGAAAGGGCTTTTCGTTTTATTATTTGTATAAAAATCTTATGGAGCTTTCTTATAATTTAAGGTATCAGAAATT
>JAVEWJ010000007.1:0-10265 GCA_034004605.1 Candidatus Altimarinota bacterium
GGCCTACTAATATTGTGATGTAGGAGACAAGAGCGAATCCTGCAATTGTGCCTGGTAGTCTATAAACCAAAATCATAAACAGAAGCACAAGGGCGAAGCCTACTGCGCCTGCTTTTACGGATTTTGTCAGAGCTTCGTGTCCGAGGGTTGCTCCAATTGTGTATTCACCTGTGAGAATGATAGGTGCGGGGATTGCTCTAGTGTTTAAATTTCTTGCCAGTGTTTGAGCTTCTTGAGTTGTGAACTTTCCTTCAATTACAGCGGAACCTCCTGAAATTTTTGTGTTTACATTCGGAGCTGATATTAGCTCACCTCCCACAAAAATCGCTAGTGGTTTGTTTATGTTTCTACCTGTAATTTCTTCGAAAAGTTTTGCTCCTTCGTCATTGAATTGAATTGTGACAAATGGCTGCAAATAGTCATTTATTTGAACATCAGCTCTTACGAAATGTTCACCGGTAAGGCCTGTTTCTTTCCAAGGGTCCGGTACAGTAGAGAATGTAAGAGTTTCGTATTGATACATCGTTTCTTTCACGTCTTTTTCGATTTTATCAGCCTTAATGATGTGATAACCAAACTCCGTCTTTGTGATTTCGCTCAAATCGCCAACGTTTTCAAGTGCGAGAGCTGCGTTTCTAAAATCTGTGGTGTATGAGTCGGATTTTGAAGCGGGTTCTTCGAGAACTCCTCCGGTTTCTTTATTCGAAGTGTCATCGGAGTACTCTTTTGCCATATCTTCGAATTTTGCAGGACTTTCTTTGTCAGTAAGTTTTGCAAGCACTTCTTTTGCTAAATCGTAAGCCTGCTCTTCGTTTCTTGTAACTGAGGCATCAGCCCTCTGGGCCTCTTTCCATGAAATCAAAATGTGGCTTACCGATACTTCTTTTTCATTTTTTACTTCTTCTTTTTCATCGATTTTTTTAACGATTGCAAGGCCTGTATTTTCAACAAGTTGTCCACTTGAATTGTCCAAAGTGTAAGTGCCACCTGTTTCCACCAACGATTTTGTAATCTGATCTTTTTCAAGTTTTTTTAGTTCGTCCGATAATGATGAGGGAATTTCGCTTACAAATTTGAAGTCAACTTTGTCATATTTCACTTTTCCAGGATTTGCTTGCTCTTCTTCTTGTGCGATTATTGCAAAATTTTCGCTTGTTGTTTTTGCAAGAACGGATTTTGCGTTTTCTTCAATTTTATCTTTTTCTTTTGGATCAAGAGATTCTTTTTTCTCTTTGAACTCAAGTTGGATGGTTTTTCCCACGATCGCTTTCGCTTTTTCAAGACTAATTGTCTTTTTTTCGTCATCGTTTAATTCTTCCACTTTTTTCTCGGATTTTAGATATGTTTTGATGTCTTCCTGTGTGAAAGTGGTGTTTTCTGCAATTTCCACGATAATGTGTGTTTCGTCTCCGATTGTAGAAGTGTAAATGCTGGGCTCTGCGATTCCAAGTCCATTTACTCTTTTTTCAATAACGGTGAGAACTCCTTCAACTATTGAGTCTTTGTCTTCACTGGGAACTTTTCTAAGATCGATTTTGTAATCGAGTTGCGATCCACCTTGTAAATCGAGTCCAAGGTGAACTTTTTTCTTCAAAATAGCTTCCGGGGTGCCCGGCAAAACTTTGCTCTGAATATTGTTTGGCGCATCGAACCATAGCAGAAAGAGCGTCATTACGATTAGAGCTAAAATTTTCCAACTTAAGTACTTTTTCATTTTCCTTTTAGGTTAGTTTATTTTTAAATATGTTATTGGTTTTGATTGTGCAAACTGAAATCCAGGTCGTCATCCCGACCCTTACCTTCGCGTCCGTAATCATCGTGCAGTTTCACCACATCGTCAAGCTCGGAAGTGGATACTTCGAATATTTTGCTGTCTTCAAGGGCTTCCACTCGATGAAGTGTGTTTGGTGGTATATGAAATTTTTCTCCCGGTTCCAGAATTTTTTCTTCAAGATTTTCTCGGTCTTTTCCGTATGTGAGGCGGACTTTCCCGGTATAAACATATTGAGTTTCCGTCTTCTTTTCATGGTATTGAAGAGAATATCTGTGTCCTTTCATTATTTCGAGTATTTTTCCAGCGTAGCTTTCCGTATTGGCAAACCAGATTTCTTTTCCCCAAGGCTTTAATTTTATTTGGATTTCTTCCATAGATGAGAGTTATAATATTTCTTTTATTTTTTTTACCTGCTCCATATCTCCAACGACAAGGCCTTCCGGAGTGTCTATCACAACGGCGTTTTTAAGGCCGAGAACTCTTACGGGTTTGTTTCCGTAGGCGTAAATCAGGCAATTCTCACATTCTAAAGTCTTTGTGTCTCCTTTTTCAACATTTGGTTTCCCGTCTTCTTTGATTGCTTCAAAAATCGCTTTCCAGTTGCCGATATCCGACCATCCCATATCCGCTTTTATAATTCTGATTTCGCTGGGATTTACTTTTTCCATAATAGCATAATCGATCGAAATTTTCTCAAGTGTCGGATAAATTTCCTGAAGTGTTTTTTCCGGGTCGTCTCCTTCCAGGCCGTCAGCTATTTTTTGGAGTTTTTCGTATGTTTCTGGTTTTAGTTCTTTATATTTTTCAAGTAATGTAGAGGCTTTCCATACATAATATCCTGTATTCCACAAAAAATTTCCGGATTCCACGAATTTTTTTGCGTTTTCGAGGTCTGGTTTTTCCACGAATCTTTTTATATTGTAGACATCGGGTGTTTCGGTTTCTTTGTCGAGTTCCACATAGCCGTAATTTGTATTGGGCTCTTTGGCTACAACTTCCACTATATTCAATGTGTTTTCTTTTTCGGCGATTTCTTTCGCAAGAAGGATTTTTTTCTTAAATTCCTCTTTGTCGGCTATAAGGTGGTCGGCGTAAAAAATGCCCATAACTTCGCCCGGAAATTGTTTTTCTATGGCCGATGCAGCAAGTCCGATGGCTGAAGCTGTGTCTCTTAAGGCCGGCTCAATAATCAGATTTTCTTGCGGAATATTAGGGGCGCACTCAAGAAGGAGATCTATTTGGTCTTCCGTAAGAGACACATAAATGTCCTTGGGGTCTAAAAAGTCCAGTCTATCGAGAGTTTCTTCAATGAGATATTTGTCTGATACAAGCTTTTGGTATTGTTTTGGACGGGACGGGGTGGAGAGTGGCCAAAGCCTTGTACCTCCTCCTCCGGCGAGGATGACTGCTTTCATATTTCTTAATATTTAAAGTGGCAGGGATATTAGCACGAGTCGAAATTCTTTTGAATTGACAATTTTGTTTTATGGTTTTGTTAATAGTGATTTTTCTGTCATTTCTTTGGGCTTTTTTATATTCATTATATCTAAAACGGTTGGTGCTATATTGAAAAGTCCGAGTTTTTTTCCTTGTATTAGTTTTTGTTTTTCTTTTGAAACAAGAATTAAAAAAACAGGATTAAGTGTGTGAGAAGCGCAGTTTTCACCGTTTTCATATTTCATATATTCCGCATTTCCATGATCTGCGGTAATAAGGATGTGATAATTTTTTTCGAGGGCCTTTGGAATAATTTGCGATAGACATTCGTCTAGAATTTCAACGGCTTTTTTTGTGGCATCGAAATTTCCGCTGTGGCCCACCAAATCACCGTTTGCAAAATTCAGAAGGATGAAGTCGTAGGATTTTTCTTCGAGATTTTTGAGTAATTCTTTTGTGATCTCAGGAGCGCTCATTTCGGGTTTTTGGTCGTAGGAGGAAACTTTTGGGGATGGAACAAGAACCTGATCTTCTTTTTTGAAAGGAATTTTGTTTTGTGAATTAAAGAAAAAAGTGACATGCGCGTATTTTTCAGTTTCGGCGATTTTAAGCTGTGATTTTTTCGCTTTTGAAAGTGTTTCGCTAAGATTGTTTTTTACGGAAGCCGGAGGAAAAAGCACTTTTTCTTTTTTTGCATAAGGTCCGAAGGCAATGAAATGCCTGTATTCGTTCACCGCTTTGTCGAATTCTTTGAAAGATTTTTCGGTGAGCGCTTTTGTAAGCTGGGACGCCCTGTCCGATCTGAAATTTGTAAAAATGATAAGGTCGTCTTTATCAATAAGGCCTTCTTTATCGAGTAAAATCGGTTTGATATAGTAATCCGTCTTTGTTCCTCTTTTGTATTCGTTTTCAATTGCCGTTTTCGCGTCGGTTTCTTTTTTGCCCTTCCCTTTTGTAATTAAATCGTAAGCTTTTTTTGTTCTGGTATAGTTCGTATCTCTGTCCATTGCGTAGAATCTTCCGATTATCGTGGCGATTTTGCCGATTTTGGTTTTATTAAGCATTTCTATGTATCTGCTTGCGCATTTTTCTTCGGTGTCTCTTCCGTCGGTAATCGCGTGGATGTAAATTTTTTGGATTCCGATTTTTTTAGCGTATTTCATCACTTCTATCATGTGATTTATGTGCGAATGAACTCCGGCATCGGAAATCATACCTATAAGGTGGAGGCGCTTGCCTTTTTTTAGGCAGTAATTCATTTCTTTTTTAAACAGGGGTTTTTCGAATGCTTTTTTTGATTTCAAAGCCCGGTTTATCTCTTCAAGCGATTGATACACAATTCTTCCGACGCCCATTGTATAGTGTCCAACTTCGGATCCTCCCATAGTATTTTTAGGGAGACCCACAAAATTTCCGTGAGTGTTTAGAAGAGTTGTCGGATAGGTTTTTTTTAGAGAATTAATGAAAGGTGTTTTTGCTTTTGTGACTGCATTGTATTTGTAGTTTTTGCCTTCTCCTATGCCATCAAGTACAATGAGCAAGACTTTATTTTGAGTAATTTTTTTGAACAACATTTTGTGGCTTTTTTATTGGTTTGAATAAATATTTTGTTCTTAGTAGAGGATAGTGTTCAGATAGAAGGCGTAAATTTCGTTTCCGAGAAAGATTGTAAGGAGTATTCCGCTTATCAAAAAGGGCGCGAAGGCGATTTTTGTTTTTGTGCCCGCTTTTCCGATAATTATTAATACTACACTGACAATTGCGCCGATGAGATAAGCCAGCATCAATGCCATAAGACCGAATTTTATTCCGAAAAGCGCGCCGATGAGAATTCCCATTCGTAAGTCTCCGCCACCGATCCATTGACCTTTCGATATTATTATTTGTATGCCGAAAAAGGCAAAAAAGGTTATTGCGCCTATTACCATATCCACGGTTGACGGTGTGCCGATGATTATTGAATTAACTATGGCGATTGTTATTGCAGGGAGTGAAAATTGATCGGGGATTTCCTGATAAAGCGTGTCATAGAAAAGAATTGCGACGAGAAATGAGAAAAGTACGCAGTATATTAGAAATTGTTCAAAAACGAGCCAGTCGATTAAATAATTTGTGAAAAATGCGTTGATGGATGAAGGCTCCACAATAAGAAAATTGAATTTTGTAAATGTCAGAAGAAAGAGGAGTCCGGTTATCAGTTCTATTAAAATGTAGCTTTTCGAAATGGTTTTTTTGCAATATGCGCATTTTCCTTTCAGAAAAATAAAACTAAATACAGGAATCAAGTGTCTTGCTTTAAGTTTAGTGTTGCAATGCGGGCAAACCGATCTTGAAAGAAAAATTCCTTTTTTGTTTTCTCGCATTCTGTGAATCACTACGCTTAGAAAACTTCCGATTGCTGATCCCAACACAAAAATGAAGAAAGCTAAAATGATTGTCATTGATTTAATAGGTTAACTTGATAATTGCTATTTGAAAGTGATGCGTTTATTAGGTTTAGCCTTTCTGTGGCTTTTTTCGCAATGATACTGTTGTATCCCATTATATAGGCGGTGTTGTAGTATTCTTTTGCCATCAATTTTTTTCCTTCCAATTCGCTTATTTTGCCCATTACAAGATAAATTTCGGGAATAGTTTGGTCCATTTCAAGAGCTTGTGTGATGAATTCTTTCGCTAATTTAAGGCTTTTTGCTTCAATGTAAATTTTGGAAATGAGTATGAAGGTGAGGGGATTTGAGGGATGATCTTTGTAGAGTTTTTCAGCGTATGTGTAGGCTTTTTTAGGATTGTTGAGTTGTTCCAGGTTTATGTTGATTAAGTTTTCATAAATAGCGATATTTGTGTTTCCGTTTTTAAGAAGGCTTTCGTACTTTTCTTCGGCATTTATAAAGTCGTTTCTGGCACTGTATATTTCTGCCATTTTGAGTTCTATGAGGTTTGTGTCCGGAAATTTTAACGATTTAGCTTTTTGAAGATAATATAGTGCTTTTTCGAATTCGTTGTTTGCGAAATAAGAAATTCCCAGATAAAAATTTGTTTCTGGCTTTTCTGAGTCGAGTTCTCTCGCTTGAAGTAGAGAATCAATTGCTTCTTTTATTTTCCCTGAACTTAAGTAACTGTATCCGAGGACTATCCATGCATCTCTATAGTTGTTCTTTTCGTTTACAATTGAAAAAAGAAGAGGGATTGCACTTACTTGTTCTCCATTTTTGCTTAATGCAAAATAGTATTGTAGTTTTGCGTAAAGAGGGTCATCAGGTACAAGTGAGGCATTTTCAAATGCTTTTAAAAATATTTCGGATTTTTCTTTTATTGAGTCATCGGTGTTTTCTTGTTTTTCAAGTTCTTTGAAAATTTTTTCCGCCTCGTTTGGTTTTTCATAAATCACAAGAGTGATTGCTTTGTAGTATTTTGCAGGAAGGTATTCGTTTGGGATTTCCCAAATTAAGGTTTTTGCTTCTTCTTTTTTGCCTTGGTTTAATAGAGAACGGGCAAGTCCGAGTTTTATTTCATTGGATGTTTTAGCAATTTCAAGTGCTTTTCTGAAATATGTTTCTGCGAGTTCCGGTTGATTGTTTTTTATGTAGGCTTCTGCAAGTCGTCTTTTCGCATCACTTGAGCTTTCGTTTTTTTGAGTGGCTTTCAAATATTCTTCGATTGCGGAATTGTAGTAAAACATTGCAAAAAGTCGATCGCCTTCTTTTATGTGTTGTGCGAAAGTCTTAGTGTCTTCAAGGGTAATTTCTTCTACCTCGGAGGAATTTTCTTTTGTGTTTGTTTCAGGTGTCGTTTCTTCGATATTATGAAGATTTTCGGGTGGTAGTGTCGGGATTGTGGAAGATTTGTACTTGTTAGCGAAAAGGAAGGTTCCTCCGCAAATTATTATTGTCCAAAGAATTGTAATTGAGTGTTTTTTCATTGTGGGATGTTTGTGTTTGCGAGGCAGATGGCGGCTGCGATTGCGTCGGCTGCGTCATCGGGTTTTGGCGTCTCTTTTAGATTTAATATCGTTTTCACCATTGTCTGTACCATTTTTTTGTCGGCTTTTCCGTATCCGCAGATGGCGCTTTTTATTTGCAGAGGAGTGAATTCTGCGCTTTTTATTCCGTTTTCCTCCAGTGTCATAATCAGTACTCCTCTCGCCTGTGCCACTGAAATTGCTGTTTTTATGTTTGTGTTGAAAAATAATTTTTCAACGGATGCTTTTTCGGGTTTGTAGGTTTTTATAAGTAGGTTTAGGTCGTTTGCGATTTGTTTAAGCCTTGTCGCGGGTGTTTCGGTCTTTTCAGTTTTTATACAACCGTAATCTATGAGTTTGAGTTTGTCGTTTTCTTTTTCCAGAATTGCGAACCCCGTTGTGGCGGTACCGGGATCAAGGCCTAGTATTCTCATTTAGCAGGTGTAAGTAAGTAAAAATTTTTCTTTGATTCTATCGTTTGCGGTGATTACTATTTGGTCGCCTTCTTTAATAAGTTTTTCGTTTTTAAGTGTTTTTACAATTTCTTTGATTTTTTCTTGCACTTCTCCTTTTAGTTTTTTGATTAATACTTTGTTTATTCCCCAGACAAGAGTTAGTTGTTTTGCGACATATTCGTTTGGAGTGAAAATGATTATGGGGGTAAATGTTCGTGTTTTTGTTAGTTCTCTCGCCGAATAGCCTGAGTTTGTATAGGCTACTATGTATTTTGCGTTTATTGTTTCAGCGAGTTCCGATGCATGAAAACAAAGTGCGTCGGTGGGGTTTTTGTCGTGAATATAAATGTTTTGAATGGTTTTTTTGTGGATTTTTTGATCGGTTTCAACTTCAATTGCGACTTTTCGAAGTGTTGAGACTGCATTGTGAGCGAAAGCTCCAACTGCAGATTCGTTTGAAAGCATTATTGCATCGGTGTAATCGTAGACAGCATTTGCCGCATCGGATATTTCGGCTCTTGTCGCTCTAGGATTTTCTACCATTGATTGGAGGACTTGAGTTGCGGTTATTACGGGTTTTCGTTCTTTGTTTGCGAGTCTTATCATTTCTTTTTGAACAATCGGAACTTTTTCGGCGGGAATTTCAACTCCCAAATCTCCTCTTGCGACCATAAGGGCATCGCTTTCTTTAACTATCTTTTCGAGATTTTTTACCGCTTCGTGTCTTTCTATTTTTGCAATAATTTTTGTTTGTTTTTTCTTTTTTGTGAGAATTTCGCGAAGGTGTTTTATGTCTTTTTCTGATCTTACAAAAGAGAGTGCTATGTAATCCACACCCAGTTTTAATCCAAAATCCAGATCTTTGAGATCTTTTTTTGTGAGACAATCTGCGGAAATAGATGCGGTTGGTACATTAATGCCTTTATTGTTGCCGAGAAGGCCTCCTTGTATCACTTTGCATTTTATTTCCGAAGATGACTTTGAAATTACTTTGAGCTCGAGAAGTCCGTCGTTTATTAAAATTTGATCGTTTTTCTTTACGTCTTTGATGAGTTCTTTATATTGAATTGGTATTTTCGCTTCGCCTTTTTCAACTCTTCCGGGGTTGTCATTCGTTGTAAGGATTGCTATTTGGCCTTTTTTAAGTGTCATTTTTCCGTTTTCAATAAGGCCGATTCTGATTTTTGGTCCCTGTAGGTCTTGAATTATTCCTATTGTTTTATTTTGTTTTTTTGCTGCTGTTCGCAAGTTTTGAACGATTTTTTTATGGTCTTTATAATCGCCATGGGAAAAATTAAGTCTTGCAAGATTCATGCCGGCTTTGATGAGATCTTCTATTTCGTTCACACTGTCGCTTGATGGGCCGAGTGTGCAAACGATTTTAGTATTTTTTGACATTTTAAAAAGAGGGCTAATTTTTGAAAATTATAGTTTAAGAAAGCGGAAAATAAAAGGATTGCGGAGATTAAAGTGTTTGCCAAAAGGCGTGAGTGTGTTTTAATTTTCTCGAAGGAATTTAGATATAATTTCTTCTTCTTTTTGAATTTCTTTTGGAATTTTGCTTAGACCATTTATCACTTGATTTCTTGAAAAGCCCATTTTTGTGAGTGCAATGATGATGTCTTCAAATTTCTCCTCCGACTTGTTGTCTTTTTTTACAACAGTTTTTTTGTAAAATGATTCGTCAGGTTCTATTTTGTTTTCGAGTTCCAGAATAATTCTTTCCGCTGATTTTTTTCCGATTCCGGGTATTTTTGAAATGAATTTTGAGTCTTTTTCAAGAATAGCTTTTTTTATTTCCCACATTTCCTCGTTCATAATTTCAAGACCGGTTCTTGGGCCTATGCCTTTTACCGAGATTAACAATTCGAAAAATTCTATCTCTTTTTCGTTTTCAAAACCGTATAAATCAAAAGCGTCTTCTTTGATGTGTGAATGAATATAAAAGCTTATTTCTTCGTTTAAATTGAGTTTGTTAAGGTTTTTTTTCGGTGTTTTTACTTTATATCCAACTCCGTTTGTTTCTAAAATTATGCTTCTTTCATTTATGGATAGGGGCTTTCCTTTGAGGTATGCGATCATTTTTCAAAGTTGTTAAAGAAATCTTTTTTAAAGGAGTCGAAACGGTTTTCGATGATTGAGTTTCTTATTTTTTGGCTTAAATCTATTAAAAAATGTAGGTTGTGGATTGAAAGTAATCGAAGACCGAGCATTTCTTCTTCCATAATTAAGTGTCTAATATAGCTTCTTGAATGGTTTTTGCATGCGAAACAATTGCAGTTTTCCATAAGAGGCATTTCGTCTTTTTTGAATTTTTCGTTTTTTATGGAATGCCTGCCGGAATAGTTCCAGAAAGCTCCATGGCGTGCCATTCTTGTTGGGTGAACGCAGTCCATCATATCAATTCCTCTTTCTATCGTTTCAAACATGTCTTCGGGCGTGCCCACTCCCATTAAATATCTCGGCTTGTTTTCGTCGAGATGGGGGATAGTCGTTTCGATCATTTCGTTCATTATTTCTTTGCTTTCTCCTACGGAAAGCCCACCGATGGCATTCCCCGGACAATTTAATTCGTTTATGAATTTTGCCGACTCAATTCGTAGGTCTTTGTGGATTCCTCCTTGAACGATCGGAAAAAGGG
>JAVEWJ010000008.1:0-10156 GCA_034004605.1 Candidatus Altimarinota bacterium
GATTTTGTAAGAGCTTCGTGGCCGAGTGTTGCTCCGATTGTGTATTCTCCGGTGAGGATAGTTGGAACAGGAAAAGCACCGTTGTTTAATTTTTTAGCAAGATAGTTGGCTTCTTCTGTTGAAAATTTTCCAGTGATTTCTGCTGAACCATTGGGGATCTTTACTTGTACTGTTGGTGCGGAAATTTTATCTCCATCTACGAAAATCGCAATTTGTTTTCCAATGTTTTTACTGGTTAATTCTTCAAAAAGTTTTGCGCCTTCATCGTTGAACTGAATTGTAACGTATGGTTGAAGGTAATCGTTTATTTGAACATCAGCTCTTACAAAATGCTCTCCTGTAAGGCCTGTATCTTTCCATGGATCCGGAATTGTGGAGAAAGTGAGTGTTTCGTATTTGTATTGTGTTTCTTTTACGTCCTTCTCAATTTTATCGGCTTTGATTATGTGATAACCAAACTCTGTTTTTGTGATTTCGCTTAAATCTCCTTCGTTTTCGAGGGCGAGAGCCACATTTCTGAAATCTGTTGTGTATGAATCTGATTTTGAAGCGGGTTCTTCGAGTTTTCCGCCGGTTTCTTTATTCGAACTGTCGTCCGAGTACTCTTTTGCCATATCTTCGAATTTGGCCGGTGTTTCTTTGTTTGTGAGTTTTGCAAGTACTTCTTTTGCCAAGTCGTAGGCCTCTTCTTCGGTTCTTGTAACCGATGCATCGGCTCTCTCGGCATCCTTCCATGAAAATAAAATGTGGCTTACGGATACCTCTTTCTCGTTTTTAACTTCCTCTTTTTCATCGATAAGTTTTACAATTGCAAGACCTGTGTTTTCCACAAGTTGTCCGCTTGAATTATCGAGTGTGTAAGTACCTCCGGTTTCTACAAGCGACGTTGTGATCTGCTCTTTTTCCAGCTTTTTAAGCGCCTCCGTGGTTGAATCCGGAATTTGGCTTTCGAATTTGAAATCCACTTTTTCGTAGTTTATTTTTCCCGGATTTGATTTCGATTCTTCCTGCGCGATTATTGAGAAATTTTCAGAAGTGGTTTTTGCGAGTACAGCTTTTGCGTTTTCTTCGATTTTATCTTTTTCTTTTGGATCGAGAGATTCTTTTTTCTCTTTAAACTCAAGTTGAACAATTTTTCCGAGAGTATCTTTTGCTTTTTCCAGACTTATTTTTTTCTTTTCGTCATCTGTTAGTTCTTCAATTTTTTTGTCTAAATCTAAGTATTTTTTAACATCAGATTCTTCTATTGTAGTGTTTTCGGCAATTTCGATGATTATATGGGATTCTCCTCCTACGTCTGAAGTATAAATTTCAGGTTCATTTATACCGAGTTTATCTACCCTATCTTCAAAGGCTAATAGGGTTTCATCGATTTTTTCTTCCTTGTCTGTGGTTGCGACTTTTCTGAGGTCTAGTTTGTAATCTAGTTGAAATCCTCCTTGTAAATCGAGACCAAGGTGGACTTTTTTCTTGAGAATAGCTTCCGGGGTGCCCGGCAAAATTTTGCTTTGAAAGTTGTTTGGCGCATCAAACCATAGCAGAAAGAGCGTCATCACGATCAGAGCTAAAATTTTCCAACTTAAGTACTTTTTCATTTTCCTTTTAGGTTAGTTTATTTTAAATTTATTTAGTTGTTTGGTTGTGCAAAGAAAAATCAAGGTCGTCATCTCGACCTTTTCCTTCTCTTCCATAATCATCGTGCAATTTTACCACATCGTCAAGCTCGGAAGTGGATACTTCAAAAATTTTACTGTCTTCGAGGGCTTCCACTCTATGCAATGTGTTTGGAGGAATGTGAAATTTTTCTCCCGGTTCAAGTATTTTTTCAAGTAGAGATTCGCGATCCTTTCCGTATGTAAGCCGGACTTTTCCGGTAAAAACGTATTGTGTTTCCGTTTTCTTTTCGTGATATTGAAGTGAATATCTGTGCCCTTTCATTATTTCGAGAATTTTTCCGGCATAACTTTCCGTGTTCGCAAACCAGATTTCTTTTCCCCAAGGCTTTAATTTGATTTGGATTTCCTCCATAAAATGAGTAATTATAAAATTTCTTTTATTTTTTTAACTTCTTCCATATCTCCAACGACAAGGCCGTTTGGAGTATCGATAACTACAGCGTTTTTGAGCCCGAGAACTCTCACGGGTTTGTTGCCGTAGGCGTAAATAAGGCAATTTTCGCTGGATAATGATTTTACGTCTCCTTTTTCAACATTCGCTTTTCCTTCTTCTTTAATGGCTTCGAAAATGGCTTTCCAGTTGCCGATATCCGACCATCCCATATCCGCTTTGATAATTCTTATTTCACTTGGATTCACTTTTTCCATAATAGCATAATCTATCGAAATTTTCTCAAGTGTCGGATAGATTTCGTTTAAAACTTTTTCAGGATCGTCTCCTTCAAGGCCGTCTGCGATTTGCATAAGTTTTGCGTAGGTTTCGGGTTTCAGTTCTTTGTATTTTTCGAGTAGTTTTGAGGCTTTCCATACGTAATAACCTGTGTTCCAAAGGAAATTCCCTGATGCAACAAATTTTTTCGCGTTTTCGAGGTCCGGTTTTTCCACGAATCTTTTTATATTGAATACGTCTTTTGTGTCGGTTTCCGTGTCCAGTTCCACATATCCATAATTTGTATTCGGCTCTTTGGCTACCACTTCCACAATATTAAGTGTGTTTTCTTTCTCGGCGATTTCTTTTGCAAGGAGAATTTTTTTCTTAAATTCTTCTTTATCGGCAATGAGGTGATCTGCGTAAAAAATGGCCATTACTTCACCCGGAAATTGCTTTTCAATAGCGGAAGCGGCAAGGCCGATTGCGGAGGCGGTATCTCTGAGAGCCGGCTCAATAATAAGATTTTCTTGCGGGATATTCGGAGTGCATTCAAGAAGCAAGTCGATTTGGTCCTCAGTGAGCGAAACATAAATATCTTTCGGGTCTAAAAAGTCCAGTCTGTCGAGAGTTTCCTGTATTAGGTATTTATCGGATACTAGGCGCTGGTATTGTTTCGGACGGGATGCCGTGGAGAGTGGCCAAAGCCTTGTACCTCCGCCCCCGGCTAGGATGACTGCTTTCATATTTCTATATATTTAAAGTGGCAGGGATATTAGCACGATTCATTTTTCTTTTAAATTGACAATTTTGGCTTATAGTTTTGTTAAGAGTGATTTTCCGGTCATTTCTTTTGGTTTCTTTATTTTCATAATTTCCAGAATTGTAGGGGCGATATTGAAGAGGCCTTGATTTTTGCCTTTTTGGAGTGTGTGTTTTTCATTGGAAACAAGTATCAGGGAAACCGGATTAAGTGTGTGTGATGCGCAGTTGTCTCCGTTTTCGTATTTCATATATTCGGCATTTCCATGATCGGCGGTGATTAATATATGATAATTTTTTTCGAGGGCTTTTGGAACGATTTCAGCTAAGCATTTGTCGAGTACCTCAACGGCTTTTACTGTTGCCTCAAAATTTCCGCTATGGCCCACAAGATCTCCGTTTGCAAAATTCAGAAGAATGAAATCGTAGGATTTTTCTTCGAGATTTTTTACAAGGTGCTTTGTAATCTCAGGTGCGCTCATTTCGGGTTTTTGATCGTAGGATGGCACTTTGGGAGAAGGAATAAGTATTTGATCCTCCTTTTTGAATGGAGTTTTATTTTGTGAATTGAAGAAGAACGTAACATGAGCGTATTTTTCTGTTTCCGCTATTTTAAGCTGCGATTTTTTGGCTTTGGAAAGAGTTTCCGAGAGATTGTTTTTTACTTTGTTAGGTGGAAACAGAACGAGATCTTTTTTCGCGTATGGGCCGAAGGCGATGAAATGCTTATAGCTTGTAATCGGCCTTTCGAATTCTTTGAAATCCTTTTCCGTGAGCGCTTTTGTAAGTTGAAGGGCTCTATCCGATCTAAAATTCGTGAAAATAACAAGGTCGTCTTTTTCGATTAGGCCTTCTTTGTCGAGCAAAATCGGTTTTATGTAGTAATCGGTTTTTGTGCCACGGCTGTATTCGTTTTGTATCGCTTCAACCGCATCCGTTTCTTTTTTTCCTTTGCCTTTTGTAATTAAATCGTATGCCTTTTGAGTTCTAGTGTAATTCGTATCTCTGTCCATTGCATAAAATCTTCCCACTATGGTGGCAATTTTTCCGATTTTTGTTTTGTTTAACATATCGATATATCTAGTGGCGCATTTTTCTTCAACGTCGCGCCCATCCGTGATCGCATGAATGAATATTTTTTTGATGCCGATCTTTTTTGCGTATTTCATAATTTCTATCATGTGATTTATGTGAGAGTGAACTCCCGCATCTGAAATCATACCTATGAGGTGAAGTTTTTTGTCTTTTTTGAGACAATATTTGAGTCCATTTTTTAAGATTTTTTTGTCGAAAGCTTTTTTTGATTTAAGCTCGCGATTAATTTCTTCAAGTGATTGATATACTATTTTTCCCGCTCCCATTGTGAAGTGGCCCACTTCAGATCCTCCCATAGTGTTTTTTGGGAGTCCCACAAAATTTCCGTGGGTGTTTAGTAGTGTTGTTGGAAATTTCTTCTTTAAGGAATTTAAAAATGGAGTTTTTGCTTTTTTTACCGCGTTGTATTTGTAGTTTTTTCCTTCACCGATGCCATCAAGAACGATGAGTAGTGTTTTGTTTTGTATAATTTTTTTAAACAGCATTTTGTGGCTTTTAAATTGGGTTGTGCAAATAAATTGTTCTTAATAGAGAATCGTGTTCAAGTAGAAGTCGTAAATTTCGTTTCCGAGGAAAATCGTGAGAAGGATTCCACTTATTAAAAACGGAGCAAATGCGATTTTGGTTTTTGATCCCGCTTTTCCGACAATAATCAAAATTACGCTTACTATAGCGCCGATTAGATATGCCAACATCAGAGCCATAAGCCCGAATTTTACTCCGAAAAGTGCGCCAATGAGTATTCCCATGCGAAGATCTCCCCCTCCGATCCATGTGCCTCGCGAAATAATGATTTGTATTCCGAAAAATGCGAAGAATGCGAGAGCTCCAATTACCATGTCCACAGTTCCCGGGGTGCCGATTATTATTGAATTAACGATTGCAATGGCGATGGCGGGAAGTGAAAACTGATCAGGGATTTCTTGGTATAGTGTGTCGTAAAATAAAATGGCAACGAGGAATGAAAATAGTACCGCGTAAATCAGGAATTGTTCGAATATAAGCCAATCGATGGAATAGTTTGTGAAAAATGCATTTACCGAAGCGCTTTGTACTATAAGAAAATTGAATTTTGTGAAGGCGAGAAGAAAAAGAAGGCCTGTAATAAGCTCGATTAGCACATAGCTTTTTGAAATTGTTTTTTTGCAATATGCGCATTTGCCTTTCAGGAATATAAAACTAAATACCGGAATTAAATGTTTTGCTTTGAGCTTTGTGTTGCAGTGCGGGCAAACCGACCTTGAAAGAAAAATCCCTTTTTTGTTTTCTCTCATCCTGTGAATGACCACGCTTAAAAAACTTCCTATCGCAGTGCCCAGAATGAAGATGAATGTAGCGAGAATGATTGTCATTGGTTTAAGAGGTTAACTTGATAATTGCTATTTGAAATTGATGCGTTTATTAAATTTAGCCTTTCTGTTGCTATCTTTGCGATTTGGCTGTGGTATCCCAAAATGTAGGCGGTGTTATAATATTCTTTTGCCATAAGTTTTTTGCCTTCAAGTTCGCTGATTTTTCCCATCACAAGGTAAATTTCCGGAATTGTTTGGTCCATTTCAAGAGCCTGTGTGATAAATTCTTTTGCGAGTTTTAGGCTTTTTGCTTCCACATAAATTTTTGAAATGAGTATGTAGGTGAGGGGATTTTCGGGGTGGTCTTTGTAGAGCTTTTCGGCGTATGCGTAGGCTTTTTTCGCGTTTCCAAGCTTTTCCAAATTCATATTTATCAAGTTTTCGTAAACGGCAATACTTGTGTTTCCGTTTTTGTAGAGGCTTTCGTATTTTTCTTCCGCATTTTTAAAATCATCTCTGGCGCTGTATATTTCAGCCATTTTAAGTTCAATGAGGTTTGTGTCTGGAAATTTTAAGGATTTGGCTTTTTGTAGATAGTAAAGAGCCTTTTCAAATTCGTTGTTTGCAAAATAGGAAATTCCAAGATAAAAATTTGTTTCCGGTTTTTCCGAGTCCAGTTCGCGGGCTTGCAGTAGGGCATCTATGGCGTCTGAAATTTTGCCGGAACTTAAGTAACTGAATCCGAGAACAATCCATGCGTCTCTGTAATTGTTTTTTTCATTTACAATTGCAAATAGGGGAGCTATTACCGAGGCGCCTTCTCCGTTTTTACTTAAGGCGTAGAGATATTGGAGCTTTGCGTAAAGCGGATCATCGGGTACAAGAGATGCGTTTTCAAATGCTTTGACGAATATTTTGGATTTTTCTTTGAAGTTTTTGTCCAGGGAATCATTTTGGGCAAGTTCTTCGAATACATCTTTCGCTTCGCTTGGTTTTTCGTAGAGGATAAGCGTAATTGCTTGATAATATCTTGCAGGTAAATATTCGCCGGGGATTTCCCAAATTAATGTTTTGGCTTCTTCTTTTTTTCCTTGATTTAAAAGTGAACGGGCGAGTCCGAGTTTTATTTCATTTGAGTTTTTCGCTATTTCAAGGGCTTTTTTGAAATATATTTCGGCTTTATCAGCTTGATTGTTTTTCAAATAAGCCTCCGCCAGCCTTTTATTTGCTTCACTCGAATTTGGATTTTTTTCGCTTGCTTTGAGGTATTCTTCTATCGCGGAATTGAAATAGTAAAGCGAAAAAAGTCTGTCTCCTTCTTTGATATGTTCCGCAAATGTTTTTGTATCTTCAAGTGTGATTTCTTCAATTGTGGTGTTCCCATCGGGATTTTCGATTGTGCTTGAATTTTCGTTTGTGTCTTCGATGTTGTGAAGGTTTTCTGGCTCGTTAATAGGCTCGTTTGTTGTTTTATATTTGTTTGCGAAAAGGAAGGTTGTTCCGCAAATTATTACCGTCCAAAGTATTGTGAGTGAATGTTTTTTCATTTGTATTCTTTTGTGTTTGCGAGGCAGATTGCCGCTGCAATGGCGTCGGCTGCATCGTCCGGTTTGGGTGTTTCTTTCAGGTTTAGTATCGTTTTTACCATTGATTGAATCATTTTCTTATCGGCTTTTCCGTATCCGCAGACTTGGTTTTTGATTTGTAGCGGGGTAAATTCTTCGCTTCTTATTCCGTGTTCTTCAAGTGTCATTATTAGTACTCCTCTTGCTTGTGCCACTGATATCGCCGTTTTTATGTTTGTGTTGAAAAATAATTTTTCAACGGATGCTTTTTCGGGCTTGTAGTTTTTTATTAGTGTAGTTAGGTCATCAGCTATTTGTTTTAATCGTAAGGCTGGACTCTCTGTTTTATCCGTTTTTATGCAACCGTAGTCGATTAGATGAAGGGTGTCGTTTTCTTTTTCCAGTATTGCAAATCCGGTAGTGGCTGTGCCCGGGTCGAGTCCGATTATTCTCATTTAGCAGGTATATGTTAGTAGAAATTTTTCTTTAATTCTGTCGTTTGCCGTGATTACGATTTGATCGCCTTCTTTGATCAATTTTTCTTTTTTCAGAGTGGCGACGATTTCTTTGATTTTTTCTTGCACTTCTCCTTTCAGTTTTTTAACGAAAACTTTGTTTATTCCCCATACGAGGGTAAGTTCGCGGGCTACTCTTTCTTCAGGTGTGAATATTATTATCGGTGTGAATGTACGTGTTTTTGTAAGCTCTCTGGCGGAATATCCGGAATTTGTGTAGGCCACAATATATTTTGCGTTTATTGTTTCGGAAAGTTTTGAAGCGTGAAAACAAAGCGCATCCGTTGGGTTTTTGTAATGTATGAAAATGTCTTGAATTGATTTTTTGTGAACTTTTTGGTCGGCTTCAACTTCAAGAGCTACTTTTCTTAGGGTGGCGACTGCGTCGTGTGCAAAGGCTCCCACTGCGGATTCGTTTGAGAGCATAATTGCATCGGTATAGTCGTAAACTGCATTCGCAGCATCGGAAATTTCGGCTCTGGTAGCCCTTGGGTTTTCCACCATGGATTGGAGAACTTGCGTAGCCGTGATTACGGGCTTTCTTTCGATGTTTGCGAGGCGAATCATTTCTTTTTGAACGATAGGTACTTTTTCGGCCGGAATTTCGACTCCGAGATCTCCTCTTGCAACCATTAAAGCATCGCTTTCTTTTACTATTTTTTCGAGGTTTTTAACGGCTTCGTGTCTTTCGATTTTTGCAATTATTTTAGTTTGTTTCTTCTTTTTTGTGAGTATTTCTCGAAGGTGTTTTATGTCTTTTTCCGATCTTACGAAGGAAAGAGCAATGTAATCAACGCCGAGTTTAAGTCCGAAATCAAGATCTTTGAGATCTTTTTTCGTGAGGCAATCGGCGGAAATAGATGCGGTGGGAACGTTGATGCCCTTGTTGTTTCCGAGTATTCCTCCTTGAATCACTTTACATTTTATTTCGGTAAGGGTTTTTGAAAGCACTTTTAGCTCCAGAAGGCCATCGTTTATAAGGATTTGGTCGTTTTTCTTTACGTCTTTGATGAGTTCTTTGTACTGAATCGGAATTTTAGCTTCGCTTTTTTCGATTCTTCCGGGTTTGTCATCCAATGTGAGTGAAGCGATTTGGCCTTTTTTAAGAGTTAACTTTCCGTTTTCGATAAGTCCTATTCTTATTTTTGGGCCTTGAAGGTCTTGGATTATTCCGATTGTTTTATTTTGTCTTTTTGCAGCTGTCCTAAGATTTTGAACGATTTTTTTGTGGTCTTTGTAGTCGCCATGAGAAAAATTAAGCCTGGCGAGATTCATGCCGGCTTTAATAAGCTCTTCTATTTCGCTTATGCTGTCGCTTGAAGGGCCGAGGGTGCATACGATTTTTGTGTTTTTTGACATTTTAAAAAAAGGGCTAATTTTTAACGATTATAGTTTAGCAAAGCGAAAAATAAAAGGTTTGCGCTGATTAAAGTGTTTGCCAAAAAATGGGGGTGTGTTTTAATTTTCACGAAGAAATCTTGAAATAATTTCTTCTTCTTTTTGAATTTCTTTGGGTATTTTTGAGAGTCCGTTTACCACTTGATTTCTTGAAAAACCCATCTTTGTGAGGGCGAAAATAATATCTTCGAATTTCTCGTCCGTGTTGTTGTTGGATTTTACAACCGGTTTTTTGAATAATGATTCATCGACTTCGATTTTGTTTTCAAGTTCAAGAATTATTCTTTCGGCTGATTTTTTTCCGATTCCGGGAATTTTTGAAATGAATTTCGAATCTTTTGAGAGGATTGCGTTTTTAATGTCGCTCATTTCTTCGTTCATTATTTCGAGGCCTGTGCGAGGCCCGATTCCCTTCACGGAGAGCAGAAGTTCAAAAAAATCGATTTCTTTTTCGTTTTCAAAACCATATAAATCGAAAGCGTCTTCTTTGATGTGAGAGTGGATAAATAGGCTTATTTCCTCGTTTAAAGTAAGGCGGTTTAATATTTTTTTTGCGGTTTTTACTTTATATCCGACTCCGTTTGTCTCAAGAATCAGGCTTTTTTCGCTTATTGATAAAATTTTTCCTTTGAGATATGCGATCATTTTTCAAAGTTGTTAAAAAAATCTTTTTTGAATGAGGAGAAACGGTTTTCGATTATTGCTGTTCTGATATTTTGGCTTAGGTTTACAAGATAGTGAAGGTTGTGAATTGAAATTAAACGAAGACCTAGCATCTCCTCTTCCATAATTAGGTGGCGAATGTAGCTTCTGGAGTGGTTTTTGCAAGCGAAACAATCGCATGAGGCCATAAGAGGGGAGTTGTCTTTTTTGAATTTTTCGTTTTTTATGGAATGTCGGCCGGACTCGTTCCAAAAAGCTCCATGGCGAGCCATCCTTGTGGGGTGAACGCAGTCCATCATATCTATGCCTCTTTCTATTGTTTCAAACATATCCTCGGGTGTGCCAACTCCCATTAAGTATCTCGGCTTATTTTCGGCCAGATGGGGTATTGTGGTTTCGATCATTTCATTCATAATTTCTTTGCTTTCTCCTACGGAAAGCCCACCGATGGCATTCCCCGGACAATTTAATTCGTTTATGAATTTTGCCGACTCAATTCGTAGGTCTTTGTGGATTCCTCCTTGAACGATCGGAAAAAGGG
>JAVEWJ010000006.1:0-42807 GCA_034004605.1 Candidatus Altimarinota bacterium
TTTTTTTGGCTTTACAAGACGCCTTTGCGTTCATATAATCGGAGTCGAACCTTCGAAAGGGCTTTTCGTTTTATTATTTGTATAAAAATCTTATGGAGCTTTCTTATAATTTAAGGTATCAGAAATTTTCGTTTTCAAATCGTGTGATGGTGGACAAGGAAGGAGAGATAATCGTTTACGATAAGGGATTTAGGCTGAAAGGAAAAGGAGCAACGGACAAGGGCGAACTAATAAGCTTTTCGGACCTTAAAGAGTTTTACTTCAAGGATGAAAAAATCTTTTTTATTACATTTAATAAAGAAAAATATATTCTCTCCGATGCCTCGGGAATGTTTGAACAGATGCTTCGCGATTTATATCGCGCGCGAAATGAATTTCTGACTGATGCACTTTTTATGAAAGTTGGAAAGATCAAGGCTGAATTCGAGGGAGCTTTTGAGAGAATATCCAAATTTGCGAAACCGATTTCGAAAGGAAAAGCCAAAATCAAGATTTATGAACGAAGTCTTGTGATTGTGCCTCCAAATCAAGACGCTTTTTCGATAAACTTCAGCTTTGTGAACTTCTATGAATTCGAAGATGATGAATATAATGTGAAGATTGTGCTTGATGACGGGCAAATTTTAAACATCTCGCAACTTGGCGATGATTTTGAACTTTTTCAGGAAAAAATGGATGAGATTTTGGGAGGACTTTATCAATCGGTTGTAAGCGATGTTCTCCGCGAGTGTTTCGGATATTTCGATCTTTCGACACTTCTTAAAATGGCTTACAAAATAAAAGGCGGAAAAACTATTTCAAAAAAGGAACTTATTAAAATAGATAAAGAGCTTTACCAAGCCGTTTATGATTTTATTTTTGACAACGAAGATTTTAAACAAAAATTTGAGTATTTGCTTTCAAATGCGGATGACCTAAATATCCGCTTCGGAATCGCAAAAGATTTCGCTCAAGCAAAAGGCTTTATCAGGTGGGTAATGGTATCTGTTCCAGAAAAAAATGTGGTTGCGTTTTCAATTTTGCCAAGATGGGAAAATGCCGCGCAAGGCGGGGAGAGCGCTAAACGAAAAGATGAAACATTTTTCTATAAAATCATTATGGAAAAAGGAAACGCCTTGGAAAAAACCGAGGATAAAATTCGCGAAATAGAACAGGCCCTTCTTAGCCTAAATTTTGCAAAAGACCCCTGCTACAAGGACAAAAGAGAACTTAAATACTCCCCTTTTCAATATGCTATTCGTAAAATGCCTTTCCTGAGAATTCTTCGAAAATCTTTTTCAGGAATGGCAGCAAGCGAAGACATACAAACTTGGAAAGAACAAGCCGATAAGATTTTGAATGAGTCGGTGATTAAATAAGTATTTTGCAGCGCTTGACAATTTCGCCTTTTTGTTTATTATTGTGTCAATTTGGGTTCCGCAAGGAGGCCAAAGAGTCACATGCGAAGGAGGCGTTATGTGGCAGATGGTTCTGGGGCTAATTGTTTCCTGTATCTTGTTGATGATTTTCAACAGGATTTTGAGAGATGGGGAGACCACCAGAACTTCTCGGGAGCTGTGTGAAAGATACGCAGGGCTACTACGAGAAAAATATAGAGAAATGGTAGTAAAAGGTAAGGCCTCTAGTTGGTGGGAAGAGCACAAGCTTTCGAGGCTTGAGGCTCGGCTCAACAGGCAAAAGGAGGCTAATCCTGAAGACCCTGACGACAACTCGTTCTACGAGCTCATGCTTGATCTTAGGCGTGAGCTCGAGGTGCTGTCGTGGGAGTGATGGCAAGGGCGGTCGCTTTACTTCGACCGCCCTTGATTTTTTGAGTTATTTGTTCTTGACTAAATATTGGCTTATAAATACAATTTACAAGCTTTCCGATCGGCCGATTACGCGGTTCGCCGAATTGCCAGGTGGTTTCCTCCTTACCTCCACCTCGCTGATGTTGGCCTCCGTCAACTCGGATTCGGATAGCACCGGCCTCCCGGCACTCGGGTTTAATTACCTCTGAGTGCCGGGGGCCTTTTCTTTAAGCCATAAGATAAACTTGAAAAAATACCAAAAATTAATGTAGTATCGGTCTTGCATTATTAACAAACATTTAATATGTCTATGCAATTTACCGATGAAAATTTCAAGGATGAAGTCCTTAAATCAGAGCTCCCGGTTCTCGTTGATTTTTACGCTGAATGGTGCGGTCCTTGCAAAATGATGGGCCCTGTGATCGATGAACTTTCCACGGAACTTGAAGGAAAATGGAAAATCGGAAAAGTAAATGTGGACGAATGCCCGAAGACTTCTGAAGAATACGGAATTCAAAGCATCCCGACTTTGGTTTTATTTAAAGATGGAGAAGCCTACGACAAAATGATGGGCTTTAGAGGAAAAGAAGAGTTGAAACAAAAACTCGCTTAAGCTTTTTTGATTTTTTGGGCCGAAGAATTTGCAAGACGATCGGCCATAATATTGTATTTATCTATATGATGGGCTTTAATCCAAGCCCATTTTATATTTTTCCAAGCGGAAAGCTTTTCTATCTCCGCCCATAAATCTTTATTCGCCTTCTTTTTCCATCCCTTAGTGATTGTGGAAATGAGTAAATCCGAATCGCTAAAAATCTCAATTTCCCTATCCCCCATACCGTTTTCATCAATGTATGAAAGCGCTTTGATTATCGCTGTCATTTCCATTCGATTATTCGTGGTATCGGGTTCCCCTCCGCTTAATTTGATAAATTTCCCGTTATCAATTATGATGACGCCATAACCTCCGGGCCCGGGATTTCCCAAGCAGGAGCCATCCGTGTAGATTGTAAGTGTGTTTTCGTTCATAAAATTTTTTTACATGCTATATGAAAATTAAAATTATTCAAGTTGGAAAAACCAAGGACAAATATCTTGAAGAAGGCATAAACGAGTATTTAAAGCGGTTAAACGCATTTTATAGAATCGAAACTATTACCCTTAAAGATGTTAAAAGTTCAAAGACTTATCCTCCCGAAAGGTGTAAAAAAGAGGAGTCTTTTCAAATTCTCTCCGCGATCTCCGAGGGAGACGCCGTAATTTGTCTTGATGAACACGGTAAAGAAAAAACATCTGAAGAATTTTCGGGTACCCTTTCTTCTCTTATGGATATGGGAAGAACAGTCTCATTTGTGATCGGTGGTGCCTACGGTATCGATAAATCGATTTTATCCAGGTGCGAACTTATTCTTTCGTTCTCTAAAATGACATTTACGCATCAAATGATTCGCATTTTTCTTCTCGAACAACTTTACCGCGCGGGTTGTATTATTCGAGGAAAAGAGTATCATATAGCCTGATAATTTAACCTCAATCAAATGGCTGAAATCGTAATGTATACCAAAGACTATTGTCCTTTCTCCAAAGAAGCTAAGGCTTTTTTTGAAGAAAAAGGTAAAAACTATTCTGAAATTCAAATTCAGGATGATGCAGTTGTTGCAAGAGAAATGGAGGAAAAATCGGGCGGACGAACGGATACTCCTCAAATTTTTGTAAACGGTTCACATATCGGAAGTTTTGACGATATCAAAGCCCTTGAAGCGACGGGGAATTTGGATGAACTTCTTAAATAATGAAGAAGCTTTTAATAGTTTTTTCATTTCTGATTACAGGGATGTTTGTTTTTTTGATAAACAATTTCGGATTTTCTCCGGAAAACGCATTTGTGTCTTTCGATAAAGGTGAAATCGAAAAAATAAACATTATTCCGGATTTGGTATTACCTGAAAAAACTTTTGAGGCATTGGTTTTTGGTAGCGACAATACTCTATCAGAATTCGAAAATTTCGATTTTGAAAAATATGAAAAAATCATAATCTTAAGCGAAAACAAAAAGAATTTTGGAAAATTCGACATCGCGTTAAAAGAAGACCTTTTGAATTTTTCTGCTCCGAGTACGGGCAAATCCGATTTCGCTTTTTCAAAAAACAAGACGGACGAAAAGTTTCGCCTTTTTTTAAAAGATAAAACAAAGGCCAAAATCTTTTCGATTTCGGTGAAAACTTTTGTGCAGGAGAAGGATTTATTAAGTTTTTTTGAGAAACTTCAAGAAAAGATTTCAGGCGATACTTTGGTATTATCCGAAATCAAATATTCGCAAGTGGAATTTAAAAATTTGAAGCAATTTCACGACGACTACACAAAGTCGGTTTTAGCTTCTTTGGATGCGGAAAAAGTGACGCGCTTAGACAGCGATTCCAGAGAGATTGTGAAAGCCGTAATAGCACTTGCCAAGAGCTATCAACTCACATATAAGGAAGAAAATAACGGAGTGATTATTTTTGATGAGAATGGGGAAAATTTTTCTCGGCCAATTTTTGTGAGCGCTTTTGGGGATATTATGCTTGGACGCTATGTCCGAACTCTCATGGATATACACGGTCACGACTATCCGTTTACAAATATCGCCGATGAAAATAATAGATTTTTCAAAGGTTCGGATTTGGTTTTCGCGAATCTAGAGGGACCGATTAAAGGTGATGGCTTTAAATCAAGTACATCTATGATTTTCGGATTTCCGCAGTACACAGCTCCCCTTCTTAAAAAATATGGATTTAATCTGCTTATGCTTGCCAATAATCATGCTATGAACCAAGGTGCAAGCGGTAGAGACTCTACGATTTCCGCATTAAACGAACAGGACATTTCCTGGTGCGGTCATCCTTCGAAGGCCGATCCGGAGAGTGTATACTATGATGAGATTGCGGGTAAAAAAATCGCTTTTGTGTGCTTAAACGATGTGGAAGTAGACCTTAATTTGGATGAAGCTTACGGCCTAATCGCCGATGTGAGAAAGAAGGTCGATTTGCTTTTTGTAAGTGCGCATTTCGGACTAGAATACAAACATAGTGCGTCAAATACTCTACAAGAGATTCCTTTTAGAAAATTCATCGACAGTGGCGCGGATATTGTAATCGGCCATCATCCGCATGTTGTTCAAAATTTTGAGGTTTATAACGGGAAGATAATCCTTTATTCATTGGGAAATTTTATTTTCGACCAGTATTGGTCCAAGGATACTCAGGAGATGCTGGGAGTGGGAATTTCCATCGACTCGGACAAGACGAAAGTCTTTCTTTTACCTTTAAAAAGTGACAAATCAAAGCCGAGATTAATGAATGAAATTGAATACAAAGATTTTATTGAGAGGTTTTCAAAATATGGGAATTATGATGAAGTAACTTTGGCTCAAATTAGAGCCGGAATAATTGAAATCGTTAATAAAAAATGATATAATTTAAAGATAAAAATAAAAATATGAAAATTAAATTTGCAGGTGCTGCGGGTGGAGATGTGACAGGGACAAAGCATTTGATAGAAGTTAATGGAAAAAAGATTCTTCTTGATTGTGGTATGTTCCAAGGGAGAAGAGCTGAAGCTGATGATAAAAATCGAAACTTCCTATTTGATCCAAAAGAAATCGATGCGATGATTTTGAGCCATGCACATATTGATCACAGTGGATCCATCCCCTATTTGGTAAAACAAGGTTTTACCGGACCTATTTATTGTACACATGCCACACGTGATCTATGTAACTATATGCTTCTTGATAGTGCTTTTATTCAGGAAAACGAAATTGAATGGCTTAAGAAAAAGAAAAAAATCAAACCTGGTGATGCTGTGGAGCCTTATTACAATTCCGATGATGCCGAAATGGCTCTAAGTCTATTTCATGGTGTCGGTTATGAAAAAACTTTCGTAGTGGAAGATGGAGTGATAGCTTCGTTTTACGATGCGGGGCATATTTTGGGAAGTTCTCTTGTGCATTTGCTTATTTATGATAAAGAGGAAAAGAAAAGATATTCATTTTGTTTTTCGGGAGATTTGGGAAGACGCGGACTTGCGCTTCTTCGTGATCCACAGCCGATTCCGTCCGCAGATATTCTCGTTATCGAGACCACGTACGGAAATCGCCTTCATGCAGCGATTACAACGGTGGAGGAGGATTTGGCTGTTGTGGTAAATCAGGTGGTTGAAAAAGGTGGAAAACTCATTATCCCCTCCTTCGCACTTGAAAGAGCTCAAGAAATTTTGTATTACCTAAGCCTTTTAAACGAAAAGAAAAAGATCCCGAAAATCCCTATTTTTGTGGATAGTCCTCTTGCGGGAAACGTGACTGAGGTTTTCAGATCTCATCCCGAGTGTTTTGATAAAGAAACATATAAAAACTTTTTGAGTGACGGAAAAAATCCTTTTACGGGTGCCGATATTCATTACACAAGAAGTGTCGATGAATCAAAGGCCATAAATGAAAAAACCGGACCGATGATAATCATTTCGGCTTCAGGTATGTGTGAACATGGAAGAATTCTTCATCACTTGAAAAATAATATTTCCGACTCAAAAAATACAGTGTTAATTGTTGGTTATCAGGCTGAAAACACACTTGGTCGAAAACTTGTGATGGGTGAAAAAACGGTAAATATTTTTGGGGACAGCTATGATGTGAAGGCTTCAATTTATATTATGGATGCTTTTTCCGCGCATGCGGACAGATCGGATCTTCTTGAATATATTTCAAGAATCGAGGGACTTAAAAAGATTTTCCTTGTTCATGGTGAATCAACACAAAGAGAATCTTTCAGAAGAGCGCTTGCAGACAACGGATATCTAGATGTGACGCTTCCGGCTCTCGGTGAAGAATTCGAGCTTTAAAAAAGTCTAGGCTTTCCAATTTATGTGAGAATATATAGAAATCAAGACCTCTTGTTTGGTTTTCGAATTTAACAAATCATCAAAGAGAACCGGATTTGTTGAGCTAAGTTGTAACAAAAGTCTTTCTTTTAATTCAGAGCTAGTGAAAACATTTCTTATTGCAGCCTGAACAAGTTGTTCGTTTTTATCGTCTTTAATTACTGCCGCTTTTTCAATCAATAATCTTTCACATAGTTTGATTGAAAATAATTTTGTTTTAAAGTCTTTTAAATATTCTGCAAAACTCAATGAAATACTTTTTATGTTTTCATAATTGGGAATTCCATCAAATCCGGCAAAAAGCTCCATTAAATAATGTATTTTACTTATTCTTTCCAAGTTTTCATCATTTACTTCAAAATTCCTTTGTGAATCTTCCAAAAGAATCGTTTGAATAGTTTGATAATAATTACTTAACAAATTACCTAAGGGTTTGTTGAGGGGATTATTAAAGAAAAAGGAAAAAGTCTTTGAACTAAGCTCATTAAAACTTTTTAAAACTGACGCGATTCTTTTGATTAATTCAATAGGTATATTAAGAATGGTTTGTGTTTCTTCTTGAAAAAATTTTTCTGTTTTTTTGAGGGTCTTATCCATTTCATAATTTAAATTTCTTGCCGCTTTAACATATTCTAAAAAACCAACAATGATCCCTAACTCATTTTCCCATCGGGGGTGCTTATATTTCCCAATTGCACGAACTAACTCTGTGGCTTTTGATTCCGAACTATAGTTTCCATTTTTTAATTCTTCAAAAACAACTCTTAGATTAATGAATTCCAAATGTGCTATCAGATTTTTTTCATTTTCAAGTATTTTTTTTATTTCTTCTTCGGAATCGAGACCTAGACTAAGCAACTCCGTGATAAAATTTAGAATTTCTTGAATATTATCGACTGAAAACTTAAACGGCGCAGTTAAAAATTCCTGATAAAATGTCTGAACCTTAGTTAAGAGTTGAAGTTCCAAATTTCTTTTTTTCTCAGCTTCAGCGTCTTCAAGTTGTATATAATGACTTATTTTAAACAAGTCACTTTCTGTAGTGGCTGGGCGTGTAAAATCGATGGTCTCGTGAATAGCGCCGGATACTGCTGTTTGAATTATTCTGTGTTCCGAAAATGATTTTAACTTCGGAGTTGCTTGCTTTAGAATAATAAGTGCATCATCTTCACTCAATTGTTTATAATTCTTGAGCAAAAAAGTAATAATATCGGAGGGGTCTTCCAGGTTCCAGTCAAGAAACCCACAAATATATTTTAAGTGTTCATCTCTTAAAAATGGAAAACGATACTTCAGTGACTTAAATAAGTCTAATCTTGATTCCAAATCATTATCAGCTGATTGTCTTTGCTGCGTTAACGGAATTGTTTCGTATTTTGACATAAGATAAATTAAATACAATTTTTATTTAATATCAGATCATTGCTTTTTGTCAACCCGCTTTGTACAAATAATATATAGTTCACAAACCTAATAATAATATTTTTCAAACTTTTGCAGATATCAAAGATTAAATATTCAAACAAGCTTTTTTTTATTTTATTCTTATGTAGAATTAGTTTTGTCTGATGTAAAAGTGGCATGTTGCTCATTTTTTACTCAGCCTTGGCCTTTAAAAAGGAGTTCTTATGTTGCTACTTGGTTTTGGGAAGCATCGTAAACGTAGTGTGGAGCAACTGTTTTTTGTTGATCCGGGTTATATAAATTGGATGATTGAAAAAGGCATCCATCATGACCCAAAGAAGTTCACACCCTCACAACAGAAATGCTTGGATGATCTAATTCGGCGAGCTACCAATCTCAAAATCCCAGTAAATTGTTCACTGTGCAATGAAAAGCCTGTGACAAGGATGTACATGGCCATCCATATCAGTGGAGGTCTTGGTAGTGTGGGTTTTGTTTGCAACCAGTGTAAGTATGAGGGTGGCTCAAAATCTATTCTAGTGAAGCCTTCGTTCCTCAATTCGGAGATTGTTCGAAGGTATGACAAAACCGGTGGCAAGATCTTGGTCGAAGCCATCAAGTATGCATACTTCAAAGATTCTTCCTACAAAATAACGAAACAACGAGCCGATGAGTTCTTCGATACACCCTCGAACTTCCTCGTCTTCTAGGCCTAAATCGACCCAACAAGCACTTTACTTCGGTAGAGTGCTTTTCATTTTAAATGTATAAATTCTTTGTCGTGAAAGGAATTTTTTCTTTCTTGCAAATCATATTTGCGCTTATTCTTGCCGATTCATAGATGGTTGGAAGACCGCTTCCGGGGTGTGTTCCACCGCCTACTAGATAAAGATTTTCGAGTTCTTCAAATTTATTGTGAGGTCTGAAATATAGCATTTGGTCCAGTGAATGTGCGAGATTAAAGGTTGCTCCGTTGTAGACATTATAAGAAGTCTCCCAGTCTTTAGGGGTTATTATTTTTTCGTATTTGATGTGCTTTCTAATATCTTTGTACTCTGTTCTTTCTTCCATTGAATTTAAAACGATTTCTTTAAAATTTTCGGACTCTTTTTCCCAATCAATATCGCTATTATTGTTTGGAACCGGGACCAAAATATATAGTGCGCTGTGGCCGTCTGGAGCGAGTGTTTTATCTTTTGTGGAAGCGTTTCTGACATAAAAAGATGTATCGTTTGAAAGTTTTAAATTTTTGAAAATGTCTTCGATGTTTTTCTTATAATCTTTTGCAAAAACTATTTGATGAAAAGGTGTATTAAATTCTTTATCAACACCCAAGTACATCATAAAAATTGAACAGGAATATTTTTTCTTTTTAAGATGAGGTTTTGAATACTTTTTTAAAAGCCCATCCGGAACTAGATTTGCCATTGAATAAGCAAAATCTGAATTGATTATTATCTTGTCTGCGTAGTGTTTTTCACCATTTTCGAGAAGAACCCCAATTACTTTTTTTCCCTCCAAAATAAGCTCTTTTACAGCTGTATTTAAATGAATTTTTGCTCCGTTTTCTTTGGCTGCAAGTGACATTTTTTCTGAAATTTCAGAAAGTCCACCTATCACATGATAAATTCCAAAAGCGTGTTCTATATAAGGGATAATCATAAACGCTGCCGGACATTCCCATGCCGACATACCGAGATACTTTGATTGAAAAGTGAAAGATAATTTTAAGTCATCGGATTTAAAATATTTTCCAAGCTCGGAAAACATAGACCTCCCTATTGATAGATAGGAAAAAGCCTTTAGAAAATCTTTTGAAAAATATTGGAAAAATGAGCCATATTCTTTTTGTAAACATGGAAACATTTTGTCAAAGCGTTTTTTTTCGTATTTAAGCATCTTTTCGAGTGACTTCTCCTCACCTGGAAATGTATTTTTTATCTCAGCTTTCATTTTTTCCGGGTCACTGGAAACTTGCACTTCTTTGTCTTTAAAAAGAAGGCTATACATCGGGTCCAGTTTGATAAATTTCAAATAATCTTCTGATTTTTTTCCTGATTCTTCGAAAACTTCGTCGAGTATAAATTTCATCATTAAAAAAGTTGGGCCTGTGTCGAATTTGTAGCCTTGTTCTTCAATAGGCTGATTTCTTCCACCGACGACCGCATCTTTTTCAAAAACTTCAACATCAAAACCTCTGTGAGCAAGCAACATCGCTGAAGTAAGGCCTCCGGGACCAGCTCCTACTATTATAATTTTCTTTTTAGGCATTTTTATGAAATTTATTTTTGATTATTATGGTAAATTCTTTGCTTCGTAGAAATCAATTATGAAGTCATATGTGATTTCCTTATAATTATATATTATTTCTGTTTTTGGTATTTTCCAAAATAAAGGGGTCATAGCTATCAAATCATAAATTTGTTCTGTTGTTAATACTGAGTCCTTTTTTTGTATTTTTATTGTTTTGGCCAAATTTAATCGGTCAAAGCTAATTTTTCTTTTTAATTTTTGGGGAATGTTATGCCTTTTGTATATTTCAAAGAAATGTTTTTCACCTGGCCTAACTACTATGAGTGTTCCGTTTTTCTTAATTATTCTTTCAACTTCAGTTTCTTTGAAAGGGGCGAATACTGATAAAATATTGTCAAAGGTTTTATCTAGAAAAGGTAAATCAAAGGAATTTGCGACGGCAAAATCTATTTTCGGAAAGTTTTTCGAACAGTTAATGATTGAGGCCTTTGAAACATCAATTCCATAACAAACACTCGTCGGAAATTTTTTCTTAACACAGTCGATGTAATATCCTGAGCCACATCCGATATCTAAAATTGAAGAAGATTTCGTTTGATTTTTTTTTAACTCCTTTAATATTACGGACAATAAAAAATCGTATTTCCCGCTATTTAGGAATTTTTGTCTTGATAAAATCATTTCCTTAGTGTCACCGGATTTCAAACTTTTTTTCTTATTGGCGAGTATTAAATTTACATATGCCTCTTTTGCAATATCAAAATTATGTTTGTTTTCGCAAAAAAAGGCTTTTTCTGATCTAATTAAAAAAGACGAACAATTAGGACATCTATAAATCGTTTTTTTGTTCATTAAATTATTCGGAAAAAGATTTTATGTTTCTGATGGCATAATAACCTTAAATTTTCGAATAAAAAAGGATTTAATGGATATTTTTTGAAAAAAAATTTTTATCTTGAAATTATAAAAAACATTAATTAATATGCATTTGCTCTTAAACAAGTAGCGGGTGTCGTATAATGGCTATTACTTTAGCCTTCCAAGCTAAAGACACGGGTTCGATTCCCGTCACCCGCTCCAAAAATAAAAATTTAACCAATCTTTACCGTGGGATTTTTAAGCAGAAATTTTAGCAAACAAAACCTTTTTGCTATTTCGGTTTTAGTGATTTTGGTTCTCGTCCTCCTTCAAATGAGTGCTTTGTCTTATAAAGTGTCTAATTTTTCGGAAAAAAACAGCTCGATGATAAAAGAGATTGGTATGGTTCGTGAAGCTAATATGGCTTTTGGAAACGATATGAACGAAATGCGAAAACGACTTCTTTTGCCTGAAAAAAATTATTTCAATGTTGAGCAGGAGCCATCAAGCGGTGAAACGGATACCAACACAGACAAGCTTCAACTTCAGATGTTCAAATATGTGGATTTTTTAGGACAAAGCGCGAAAAAAGTCGAGACAGTGAAAACTTATGAAGATATGCTTTCAAAACTTTCCCTCTCTGAGACTATTAAAACTTTTCTAACAGAGAATTCGCTTTCACAAGGTGAGTTTACAAATACGGATTCGATAAGCCAAATTTCTTATTTTTCCGGAGAGATTGAAATTTTGAAATATTATCTTGATAAAAACGAGGGCGAACTTGTTTTTAAAAGTCCGCTTGAAAGAACGGAAAAATCGTTTGCCAATTTAGCTGAAATGGAGAGCTTTTCAATAGACTATATGCAAAAAAATAAGGATAGGATTATTGAAAAAGTCGATAGCCTTAAGGCTTTTAGGAAAAGTGTTTCAGATGCTTTTGCCAAAAATGAAGTCGTTGATTTTATGAAGTCCAAGGGCTTTTCTTTTTCTGAGTTTTCAGATACGGTTTCCGATATTTTCGTTTTAAACTCAAACGGAGATAAACTTGCTCAAATTACACTTAATGATAGCGAACTCTCCGCTACTCTCCTTGATTTTTCCGACACCAAGAACAAAATAATCGCAAGTGATTTGTCTGTTTCACTGCTTCCGTTTCTACAAAAATTAAATTCTCTTTCGGGAATTTTGCTTGAAGTGGAAAATCAAAAAAAGAAGATTTCAGAGCTTATTTCGGATAAAGGTTTTCAGCTTTCACTCAAAGAAAATGGACTTAAAATCACCGATACGCCCGAGGAGGATAATATCAGAATTTATTATAAAATTTATGACAGCACAGATGCGCATATAAGTTCGATTGTTATTGAAAAGACTACGGGAGTTGTGAACATTGTGCAGCCAAACGGCACGAACTCAGAAAACCTACTTTACTTCGAACCGGAGGAGAAAAAAAAAACAATAGAGATTCCTGAGGATATTCCGGATTACGGGGAAGGAGCGGTTAGTGAGGAAGGTTCTTTTAATATTCTCATTGCGGGCAAACACGGAAATCTTGTAGATACGATGATTTTTACGCATATCGATGAGAAAACGAAAAAGATTAAAATGATCAGTATTCCGAGAGATCTTTTTTACAATGGCAGAAAAATAAATGCTTTCGGTTATTTTTACGGCATGGATGAGCTTAAAAAGGTTCTTTCGGATATGACCGGATACAAGCTCGACAAATATATTTTGATTGATATGTATGCCTTTATCGATGTGATTGATTTGATCGGTGGAATCGATATTACGCTGGAGAAAGCTGTAATCGACCCCACTTATCGTACCGTGGACAATGGAGTGGAGGGTACTCTTCACTACGAGCCGGGAGATTATCATTTGGGAGGCAAAGAAGCTCTTAGACTTGCCAGGACAAGGCACACTTCTTCGGATTTCGCCCGTGCTGAAAGACAACAAATGATTCTTGAGGCGCTTCAAGATAAGGCGAAAAACTTCGGTTTTGGGGACGCCGACACTTTTTATAAAATCGCGAAGGCCGTGCTTTCAAAGACCGAAACAGATGTGGGCTTTGATGAGGCAATCGCCTACTACTTCAAATATCAGGGCTTTGATATCGTTTCAAATAATGTGATGTCTTCGGGAAATGTGCTTTATGTTCCTCCATACACCACTCGAGAACAATGCGAGGCAAAGATTGCTGCGGCTAAAGCTTCCGGAAGTGCGATTCCGAATTGTATGAACGAAAATCAGGCTTACACACTTCTTCCGCGCAATAATAATTGGAATATTGTTAAATGGTTTTTCAGGGAGAATTTCGAGGAAGAGACAGCGTAATTTTTTTAATCGGTAATGAATTTTTATGAATGAAAAGAAAGTGAAAAGGGGTGAGACAGTTGAACTAAAAATTTCGGCGCTTGCTTTTGAGGGCGGAGGAATTGGTGAAATTGATGGGCTTAAGGTATTCGTGGAAGGAACTTTTCCGGGTGATACCGTATTGGCTTATGTTTTTAAGAGTAAAAAAAACTTTGCTCAGGCGAGGCTAATTGAAATATTGAAGCCTTCCGAGAATAGAATCGTTCCAAGATGTGAATATGTCGGGACTTGCAGGGGCTGTCAGATGCAGGAACTACCATATGACAAACAAGTTGATATAAAAAAATCTCATATTGAGGATTGTCTTTATAGAATCGGAGGATTTAAAGACGCGAAAGTGTCGGAAATAATACCGTGCAAGGATAATTTTTTTTACAGGAACAAAATGGAATTTTCTTTCGGATATGATGCCGATAAAAATTTCACACTCGGAATGCATGCGCCTAATCGTAAATTCGATATTTTAGATTTAAAACGATGTTATCTTGAGTCCGAGTATTCAATCGCAATTTTGGCTTTGGTTCGTAAATTTGCGAAGGAGCACGGGTTTATTCCTTTCAATTTCGGGAACGGCGAGGGCGATTTTCGTTCCCTATATATTCGTGAAGGAAAGAGAACGGGCGAAGTGATGGTAAATATCGTTGTGGATGGAAATGTGAGTCAAGCGACTATTGATGATATTTCGTTGCTTTCAAGCCAACTTGCGAATTTAAAATCGGTTGCAGATGGCGAGGAGGATAAAAAAATCGTTTCGATTTATATGACAAAAGTGATTTCAAAAAAGGGTGTACCGAGAAGTGATCGTCCATATCTTCTATTTGGAAAGCCGGCAATATCCGAAAAAATGATTATTGATGAACAGACCCTAAATTTCGATATTTATCCTTCGAGCTTTTTTCAGGTGAATACTTTTCAGGCAGAGGAACTTTACAGAATAGTTCGCGATTTTGCTGTGGAAAAATCTCAGGGAGTTGTGTTTGATTTGTTTTGCGGAACGGGAACAATCGGGCTTTTTCTTTCAAAACATGTAAATCAGGTTATTGGTGTTGAGCTTGTGGAAGATGCCGTGAAGGCGGCTCGAGAAAATGCTCTTAAAAACGGTATTTTCAATGCGGATTTTTATCTGGGAGATGTTTTTAAGAAACTATCGGAAATTCGAGAAAGACCTTCTTTAGTTGTGGTGGATCCTCCAAGGGCCGGACTTAGCGAAAAATCAATCATAAAATTAAACGAATTCTCCCCTTCTCAAATAATATATGTTTCATGCAATCCCGCCACTTTGGCCAGGGACTTAAAACTTTTCTCCGAATTCGGATACCAAATCAAAAAGATCAAAGCGGTTGATATGTTTCCACATACATACCACATAGAAACCGTAGTGCTTATTGAGAAAGATTTTTAGGGAAAAAACCGCCTAGACTTATGTCAATTTCTTTTTTTGGGCTTATTCGATTTTTTGGCTTATATTTGTGCAAACGTTAATTTAATTTTATGTTTAAAATCAAGTATTTGATTCTCGGGATTCTCCTTGCGGGTCTAGGTTTTTCAAGCTCCGCTTTTGCTATGGATATTCGCACCGGGGAAAATTTATTTATCAATGAAACGATTGTAGATGATCTTTATCTTGTGTCCGGAAATGTGACTTTAAATGCGGATGTGGTTGGTGATGTGTATGTGCTTGGCGGTTCCGTTTCCGTAAATGGAAATATCTCGGAGGATATGATTGTAATTGGTGGAAAAGTGACAGTAACAGGAAATATTGGAGATGATCTAAGAGTACTTGGCGGACAGGTTTCCGTGTATTCGAATGTCGGAGACGACCTTGTGATTGCAGGTGGTTCGCTTGATATCGGACCCGGAAGTGTCGTGAACGGTTCCGCTTATACAAGCGGTGGTCTCGTGAGTCTTGATGGCACAATAAATGAAAATCTTTCGGGAAACCTTTCGGTGCTTCTATTAAACGGAGTTGTAAACGGTAATGTGGATATTACAGTTGAAAATTCGGTTAGCTTTTCGCAGGGCGCGAGAGTTGGAGGAGACTTCACATACAGAAAACTTATTGAGGACAACATTCCCAAGGGGGTTGTTTCGGGCAGAGTGATTTACAAGGAATTTTCAAATGCCAAGGAGAGTACAAAAGATTTTGACACACTCGGTCTTTTCGTGGCGATGAAATCGTTTTCACTTGTAAACGCTCTTTTGATTGCACTTCTTCTTGTCCTTTTCACACCGAAATTCCTTGAAAAATCCGCAGAGGTGTCAAAAGTGAATTTGCTTAAAACATTTGCGCTCGGCCTTCTAACATTGATTCTTGTGGTGGTTGGAGCAATTATTCTTCTAATTACAATCGTTGGTGTACATATTGCGATAATTTGCGGATTTATTTTTGGTGCGATGTTGTATTTGGCAAAGATTTTCGCTTGTACGCTGCTTGTAAGCTATATTGTAGATTTTAAAAAGAAAAAACACTTAAGGCTAAAACTTTTCTTTGGACTTACACTTTGCCTTATCATTTATTACATGATCGGAATGACTCCTTTTGTCGGATGGCTTCTAAACGGAATTTTGTTTTTGACCGGACTTGGCTCAATGGTTCTAACAAAACAATACTATGTCCTTTATTTAAGAAACAAAAATCAAATTTAAAAACAAAAGAAAAAAGGCCGGAAAAAATTCTCCGGTCTTTTTTTATTTTCGTATTTCAGGGTGCTTAAATTATTTTTCGAGCAACGGAGAACTTTTTCCTGCGAAAAGTTCTCCTCAGTTTCGCAAAAAACGCACAATCTTCGATTTTGTCCAAGCCGTTTTTTGCTCAAATGTGCTTGAAAAAAACATCCTAGCCCCCTTTGTATATAGAAAAACATTTATAAAAGCTTTGTGATGTATTCAAGGGCTTCTTCTCTCGTTTTTAAATCGCCCTCGATTTGCATTTTGCGAATTTCTTTGAGTATATCCCCCACCCTTTTTCCGTTTCCAATTCCTAGAATTTTCATTACATCGTTTCCGTTTACAAGATTTTTTGGAATAAGCTTAAGTCGTGCGATTTCGGATTTGTAAGCGCGAAGAAGCTCATGGTATAGAGACAAATCTACGGGTTTAATGCCCATTGCATCACACCTGTAAAGCTCCAAAAGATCTTCAAAATGTGGCTCCAAAAACCAATGAAGTCTTCGTTTTTCAGGCATTTCAAAAAGCGGAACCACAAGCATATGCTTTGAGATAAGCCAGGAAGTTTTTTCAATAATTATTGTCGGAAATTTGAGCCTCTTTAAAATCTTTGCAGCGATTTCAGCGCCAACCTCTGCATGATGATTGTACCTTATGCGATCGTCCACATCGAAAGTGTCGTATTTGCCGATGTCGTGAAAAATCACAGCCCATTTTAGAGCTAAATCGGGTTCTTTTTCCCTAAGCGGATTTGGGTCGATTTCCTCTTCTCTCAGAGAATCTATACTTTGAAGAGTATGATCCCAAACATCGCCTTCCGTGTGATATTCGAGTGGCTGAGCAAGGCCCTTAAGCTTAACCATTTCCGGAATTATGTGCTCAAGAAGGCCGAGTTCGTAAAGCTCCTCAAAGGCCTTTCCGGGCTTATCCTGCATTATTATTTTATTCAGTTCATCTCGAATTCTTTCGGAAGAAATCTTTTTGATGAGATGTGCGTGCTTTTTTATAGCTTCGTAAGTTTCGGGGTGATACTGAAAACCGAATGCGTTTTTAAACCTCACGGCTCTAAGAATTCGAAGATGGTCTTCGAGAATTCGTTGTTCCGGATCGCCGATAAATCTTATGAGTTTTTCCTTGAGGTCTTTTTGACCGTCTACAAAGTCTATGATTTTTTCTTCCCCTGGATCGAAAAACATTCCGTTGATTGTAAAATCGCGTCTTTTTGCATCCTCCTCGGCATTTGTAAAACTTACCGCGTCCGGTCTTCGTCCGTCGGAATATCCGCTATCTGAGCGGAATGTGGCGATTTCGTAAGATATACCGTTTCGAATGGCGGTAATCACACCAAAAGACTTTCCTAAAGGGATTGTATGATCGAGTAAGTTCTCGATTTCATCAGGATTTGCGCTTGTAACGATATCAATATCATGTGGTTCTTTTCCAAGAAGCATATCTCGTACGCATCCTCCAGCCCAATAAGCCGTGTGACCGGCTTTTTTCAGAGTGTCTATTATTTCTACGGAAGTTGATTTCATATTGCTTTGTTTGCTTTAATTATACAGGAAAAACGGTATTTTTGGAAGAACTCGCGGAAAAATCGAGATTGATGTTTTAAATCGTATTATAAAAATTTTTTTGTTTTACGCAAAAACGATTCGGGAGCGTTGGCTTATGGAAGCGGTTTTACTTGGGAGCCTTTAAATATTGCGAGATTTTTCAATATTTTTTACAATCTTGATTTTTTCTCTTCAATAAGCTATTTTCGGGAGGAATTAATATTATTTATGAAAATTTTGGGGATTGAAAGTTCTTGCGATGATTCATCGGCTTCCGTTGTGGAAAATGGCCGGAAGGTGCTTTCTAGCGTGATAAAATCACAGTCGACTATTCATAATCTCACGGGTGGTGTTGTGCCGGAAGTGGCGGCTAGAGAACATCTTTCAAACATGATTCCGGCAATAGACGAAGCTCTAAAACTCGCCAATCTTTCGATGAAAGATATTGATGCCATTGCTATTACTCAGGGGCCGGGACTTGTGAGCTCTTTAATTGTAGGCACAGAGACGGCGAATGTGATTTCTTTTGTGGAAGACAAACTTCTTATTCCCGTTCATCATATTCACGGACATATTTATGCGAATTTTTTAGAGGTCGAAGACGAAATCAGGTTTCCCGCTCTGATTCTCACCGTATCGGGCGGACACAACGAGCTTATTTTGATGCGTGATCACTTCGATTTCACACTTCTCGGCCAATCGCGCGATGATGCCGGTGGGGAGGCCTTTGATAAAGTAGCCAGGATTCTTGGTCTTGGGTATCCGGGGGGACCGAAGATTTCGGAAGCTTCCCAAAAAGGAAATCCCGATGCCTTTAAATTTCCAAAAGCCAGGCTTGAAAAAGGGAGTCTCGATTTTAGTTTTTCAGGGCTTAAGACGGCCGTTTTAAACCAATTCACTGAGGAGGTAAAAAGAGAAAATATTTCGGATGAAGCGTCCGTTCCGGAGAAGTTAAAAAACGATATCGCTGCCAGTTTTCAAAAAGCGATTAATGAGGCGTTAAGCGAAAAACTTATGTTGGCTTTAGCGAATTATCCCGATGTAAAAGAGGTGCATCTTGCGGGGGGAGTATCCGCGAATGAAAATCTTCGTGAAATGATTCGCTTACAGATGCCGCAGAATGTAGTTTTCCGTTTTCCAAAATCGCTCGAATACTGTACGGACAACGCTTCAATGATTGCGGCCGCCGGTTATTTCCGTTTTCAAAAAAATCCTTCGGAGTTTAAGGCTAAGACCAATATAGTTCCTTCAAGCGATTTCGGATTTTAAATTTTGGATTGAATTTTTGGCTATTTGTAGTAATTTAACAATATAGTACTTTTTTAATATTCACAAAATGTCAGACGAGAACACAAAAATCGAGAATGACGAAATCTTTCAAGCAAGGCTTAGACCTCCCTACCAGACGGTAAAAGGCGTGCATGATATTCTTCCGAAAGATCATGAATATTTTACTTATATTAAAAAAGTGGTTCGTCACCGTGCGAGGCAGGCGGGCTTTAAGCGCATCACAACGCCGATGTTTGAATATACGGATGTTTTTGTGAGAGGGCTTGGAGACACCACGGATATCGTGACGAAAGAAATGTACACCTTCAACGACAAAAAAGGACGAAACCTTACTCTTAAGCCGGAAGGGACAGCAGGAATTGTGAGAAGTTATATTCAAAACAATATGAGCCAACTTGCTCAACCTGTGATGCTTTATTATATCGAGCCGCATTTCAGATATGATCGTCCGCAAGCCGGAAGATACAGACAATTTTGGCAAATCGGTTTTGAGGTGCTTGGAGAAAGCGATCCCGCTCTTGATGCTCAAGTGATTCAAATCGCCACGAAAATAAACGAGGATCTTGGTCTCGGAGGGCTTTTCACAATTCAGTTAAACACTATCGGGACCCCGGAAAGCAGAATGAAATATATCGATGTTCTGACGGATTATTACACTGGAAAGGAAAGATCTCTTTGCGAAACTTGCCGAAGTCGACTAAATAAAAATGTTCTTAGACTTCTTGATTGCAAGGAGGAGGATTGCCAAATTCTTGCGAAAATGGCGCCGACAATGCACGAATATATCGACAAAGAATCGCTCGAATTTCACGAGGAACTTAAATCGTATTTGGACGAGCTTGGAATCGAATATGTGGAAAATCCGAAAATTATTCGCGGTCTTGATTATTATTCAAGAACTGTTTTTGAATTTTGGGATAAAACGAAAGGCGCACAAAACGCTATCGGTGGCGGTGGAAGATATGATGGTCTTGTGAAACTAATGGGTGGACCGGATACTCCCGCAATCGGTTATGCTGCAGGTATCGAAAGGCTTATCGCAAACATGAAAAGAGAAAAAGTGAAAGTGCCGGCGAAAGATGATTTGCATATTTTCGTAGCACAGCTCGGAAAAGAGGCAAAAAAGAAATGTTTGGTTTTAATAGAGCAACTTAGAGAAGCCGGACTTAAAACTATGGGTGCCGTTGGAAAGGCTTCTATAAATGTGCAACTTAGAATGGCGGATAAATTTCAGGTTCCTTATGCGATTTTGATCGGACTTACGGAGGTGCGCGAGGGAAATGTGATTGTTCGCGATATGCACAAGGGTGTGCAGGAAACCGTGCCTTTAAATAAGGTGGTTTCGCATATGCAGGAGCTTATTGGAGATGAAAATCTCGATAAGTATTCCCCCACCGATTTTGTGTACTAGGTCTTTAAATAAGCCCACAAAATTAAAACCGTTCAATCTTATTATTTTTCTTAAATGTGTTATGTTTTTTTTGTAAAAAATTTTTATGAAAAAACTTTTATTTTTGTTTTTGTTTTTTGGTTTAAGTGCTTCGGTTTTCGGGGCTTCGTTTAATGATGTTTCGAGTACGCATAAAAATTTCAATGCGATTGAATACTTGAAAAGTGCCGGAATTGTGAACGGTTTTTCGGATGGGACTTTTAGGCCTGAGAATAAACTTAATCGAGCTGAGGCGGTGAAAATAATTACAGAGGCTTTCGATATTTCTTCCGCTAGCTATTCCGGTGAATTTAGCGATGTGAAGTCCGGCGATTGGTTCGCGAATTATGTGGCTAGCGTTAAAAGAGAAGGCATTGTAAACGGATACAGCGACGGTACTTTTAAACCGGGCAACACTTTGATTCTTGCGGAAGCGCTTAAAATTGTGCTGGTCGGTGGAAAAGCAAGTGTGCCGGCGTCGGTTGATAAAGATGTATTTTCGGATGTGAGAGCCTCCGAATGGTATAGTGTGTATGCTTATTTTGCGAGGGAAAATAATATTATTTTGGGTGATGACTACGGGAAAATTAGTCCGGCTGGCGAAATTTCGAGGGGTGAATTTGCGGAGCTCATTTTTAGAATGATGAAAGTGAAGGAAAACGGAAAGGCTTTTGATCTTTCGACAAGCTGGCCTGTGTATTTGAGTGAGCTTGGTTTTTCGATGAAATACAATGCTCCGAGGTGGAAAGTGTCTGCGGATAAAAGCAGTGTGACTTTTTATAATCCGGACTTGGCTTACGGTGAACTTTCGGCAAGCAAAGTTTTTTCGAATAGTGCGAGGATTATTATTTCGGTGGATTTAAATACTGCGAAAAAAAGCGCCTCCGATTATTTTTCGACTCTGAAATCGAATTTTCCAAACTATGGAGCTACCGAATTTCAGTTTAAAAATATGAGTGCGCTTGAGCTTTCAAATCCATCTTCCCGAATGGTTGATTGGTATATTTATACTTCCGGTGGTGCGGTGATTGGCGCTTTTACGGAGTATGGAAGCGGAATTTTGGCTTTTCAATATCCTAGAGAAATTTCGGCGATGCTTTCGAGTATCGAAGCCGGGACGGCCGGTGGTACTTCGGGCGGTTCTTCAAAAGAGCAAATTTTAAGCGGGATTTATTCGAATATTTTGATTGAGAATAAGGGAATGTCCAGCTTAAATCTTCTTCCGGATAAGTCGATTATCGAAACTGATACAATCGGGGTTGGTACGGGAGCTGTGGATTACTATTATTGCAGTGAGTTTGATGTTACTTTTAAATATGAACGAGCGAGCGATTTGATTTTGGATAAGAGGGAGGGAAAGACTTCGGCGTTTTAGTGGGATTTTGTGGATGCGTGTAGTGGTTTTTAAAATTTAATCTTAAAAAATATGGCCGGGATTATTGATCCGAAAAAATATTTCTTCAGTATAATTGCAGGGCTTATAATTTTGGGAATGCTTATTGGGTCGGTGGTATGGGCTTTTCTTACTGGAAATTCCGTGGAGAATGCTGAAGAAAAGCTGGAGATTGAAAACGCTTCGCCTTCTGCGATTTTGGAACCCGTAAACATGGGAGTGCCGAGTGAGCCACCAAGCGTGCCTGTGCCTGATAAGGGGCCGGAGGATTAGTTTTGTTCTTAAACTTTCTTTTGTTTTCTATTTGACTAAATTAGGTTCTCCAACGATGGAGAGCAATTCTGCAATGCTTGAATCAAGCTTTGATCTCAAATCTTGTGTAAAGAAGGAAACTAAATCATCTTTTGATCGGTAATCTTTGTATTGCTCGTTTAATGCTCTTTCATAGACATCAATGGCTGATTTGTTTACATAAGCCTTATTAGCAAGTTCTTCCGCTCGTGATATTTGTTCTTGTGTAAGGTTTGAATCCCATCCGCTTTTTAATATTTTATTTGCTCCATTTGGGCTTTCTGTTCCTTTTAGGTATACTTTTGTTACTTTTTCAAAGGCTCCTTCTGGAGTAGGTATTATTTCAACTTCACCGTGAATTGACAGTTCGTTATTTTCACCACATTTTAGCTGTGTTTTTGAAAAATCGATTCGTTTAATCATTCCTTCAGGTGTCGGAATTTCATTATATTGAGGATCTCCATCGAAGACTACCGGCCTTGGTTCAGGTTCAAATTGAGTTGGTTTTTCTTCGGCAGCTGGGGAGGGTGTTTCTTGTGTTTTAGTCCCTTGAGCTTCTATTGGTGTTATTGCTGTGGATGAAGAAGATGTTGTCTCGCCATTGTTGTATTCTTGTTTGTAATGATCTTCTTCGCCCTTTAAGCCATTTCTGGCGCTATGAATGTTAGAAAAAAAGGCTGTTAAATTATTTTGATAATCGCGAATTTGATTCTTTTCTATTTTTCTCCTGTTTAAGATTGTAATTGTTCGACTATCAGTATTATTATTAAATTCTCCAAGCATTTGATCATAATACTCATCGACTATTGATCTTCCGTTTGAATTTTTCTCGATAAACATCTTTAATAATTCGTTTTTTATATCTTCATTATCATAGATAATTTTTTCTATATCCCGTTCAGTATATGTCATTTTACCTGCATCAGTATCCATTAATTTCCTTAATAGTTCCTGATTATTTTCCGACTTCAATGTTTCAAATATGTTTGATTTGTCGTTTAAACTATCTGAATTGAGTAGATTGCGTAAAATAATGTCTTGGATTTTTATTTTCAAATCTTCATAGAAACCTGGGTACCTAGATTGGATATCTTCAGGTGTTTGCATATAGCGATTAACATAATATTTGACCACTTCATCTAACGTCCCTTGAATTTGGTCCAGTTGTTCTTTTGAGACTTCTTTTGTTTTTTCCCCTATGTCTTCTGTAGCCGCTAAAGTGGGTTCCGGTTCTGATTTCTGTTCTGGTTCGGTAGTAGGCTTTTCCTTGTTTGCAACAGTAAATGTTTTTGAAATATCTTGTTCCGGTATTGTTAAAGTTGCCTGATTTCCGTCAATCTTCAGGGTCGCATAATCTCCGAATTCGATTAAACCATTTTCATTTTTTGTAATTGGAATATATTTAGGAAATGATGCGATAGGAAATGAACCAGGCATACCATAAAAACAAATGTCTTCTTCTAGTCTTCCTTTTGTAGAAAGTGAGTTTGGCCTAACTTCCAAATTTAAATCCCTTAGTATCTGATTGTCTTTTTCCAATTCCTTCATTTTCAGTGCCACTTGTAATGCACAAAGAACTATGACTTGATCAGCCAGTTCCATGTAATATACATAATACGGTTCATGTGAATTCTTCGGGTGATTTTTTAATGCTTTGTAAATATTGTCCTCTTCATCTTCAAGTAAACTTTTTTCAAAATTAGGATTAATCTTATTGACTTCCTTGATTGAATCTTCGACCGCTTTCATTTTTTTCTCAAAGTTTGATTTCATTTTATCGATATCTTGGGGAGTAGAATCGGCTAATTGATAATAATCTTCACTTTTTCCTAATCGTGATTGCATTGTTTCAAGATATTTAATGTCAACTTCTACTGGTGTGTTTTCTGCTTCGATTTTTGTTTCCGAATCTGTGGCAATTGGGGTGGGAGCTTCAGGACCCTGGGAAGATTGTTCTAAATTTTGTGTTGATTGGGTGGGAAGTTCTGAAGTGCTGGGGACTGGAGTTGTGGATGGCATTTGAGTTGAAGGATTTGGATTTTGCGGGTTAGTAGGTGTTTTAGAATTTTGAACTACTTTTCCGTCTATATATTCAAATTCTTCTCCTGTATGTAAAGTTGCTTTTCCATTTGATAAGAATTGATGGTCTTTGTTATTACCAAAATTAAAGAATTCTCCCACATATATATCGCCGTTTGGTAGAATTTTTTCTCCTTTTAGTAGTGTCTCATCGACCAAAGGATTAAATTGACCACTTATTTTTGTACCATCTTGTTCTGTTATTGTACCGTTAACAATGTATCCGGTTTTTTTATCAAATTCACCTTCATAATTTGTATAATTATTATTGTCAAAAAATGTGCCTTCAATGTTTCCCTTATCATTAATCGTAGCGTTTGTTATTGTTCGTCCGTTTATGGTGATTTTTCCGTCTATGATTTCATTGGAGGCTTTTGTTTCTTGTTCGGCAGTTGTATCAACTGTTGATCCTTGTGTTGTTGTGTTATCTTTATTGGCAGACTCAAAGCTACTGTCGTCTCTTGGATACATTTCTCTATATCGTGCTATATACTCCATTTCATTGTAAGTTTCAGTTTCAAGCGTGAGAAGTCTATTTGTTAAGTCTTGGTTGGATTTTAAATAATTTGGACCTTTTGATATTTTCCTATCAGTTAAAAGGTTGTAGAGCATATTTTTTTCCGCAAGGTCTGGGGTTGCAAATTCATTTTTTAATAATTTAGAAGCAATTTGTTTATTTTTGTAGGATCTTTTTTTTCCACCAAGAGTAAATGAAATTTTCCCTTTTTCACTTATTTCCAAGTCCGGATATCTTTCTTTAAGTTGTTCAAAAATAGGTTTTGCTACTTCCGGAGTTCTTTCAGCTTCTACATTTTTTTCATCTGAATCTTTTCCTTTTGTACCCGAGACTTGATCGCGTTCTTCTTCTGAAGAAAAATCTTCGGATTTATTTTCGGGTTTTGTTGTGGTGTTTTCTTTTTGTTTTCTTGTCCATGTGTGAATTACACCATCTCTTGATAGAAATTTAATTTCCGGCTGGAAATTTTGGGCTGTGATACTCAATATTTTTACGATACCAACAATTTTTCCTTGCTGCTCTTTCCCATCAAGAATTTGTTCATATTGATTATCGATGTTGTCGAGAGTAAGTGAAGTTCCTTGTTTTTCTACAATTACACCATTATTCGTTTGTAATCGTCCAAGCAACTCTTCGAATTGTTTATAATTTTTTTCTAAATTTGTGGAAAGGCGATCTTCAAGAGAGCTTAAAAATTTGTTAGCTCTTTCTGTTGTTGCCGTTATTTCAGTAAAAAACCTTTCAATATCATCAGCATTTGAATTTGAAGAAATAAGCTCTAATTGATGTTCAGTTGCAGTCGTAAAGCTTTCAATAGTGTTCAAAAAGCTTCTTGTTGCCAAATCCGGTGTTTGAAATGTAAATATTATACTTCTTAATGAATCAAGCTCTTTTATTAAATTTTTTGTATTTTCAACAATTTTTTTTAATTCTTCTTGCTTAGTCTCTTCTGCGGATAAATTTTGTTTTTCAGGCGTATTTGTTAATTCAAGAGAAAAATCGCGTCGTCCTGTATCCTCTCCGGGCAATTTTGAGTCAAAATCGCCATTTTGATTCAAAAAAATTATTTTTTTTTCTTTAAACATAAATTTTATTTATTAATTAGTTTTGATTCAATTGGTTTTCCAGATCGCTTAAGGCTTGGTCTTCTTTGGCTTTTTCGGCCATTTCGCCTTCTTTTACTTTAATTTTCTTTAAAACTTTACTTAACTCCGCAAGTTTTTCGTTTAAGGCTTTGAGCATTCGTACCTTCTCCTTCTCGTTTTCTTCAAATAAAAAATCGTAAACCTTCTTTTGGTCGTCCTCCGTCATAAGAACTATCTTTTCCAAATATTTTTGCTTCTCTTCATCGCTTAAAGAGGTGAAGTGTTTGTATGTCTGAAGAAAGACCCTTAGGGCTTCAAATTTGATTTCCGATATTTCGTGCATTTTTTTGTTTTTAAATCTTGTAATTATAGCAAAAAAATGGATGAGATTCAATTTAAAAGGTTAGGATTGGAAGTTCTTGGAGGGAATTGTGGAAGGGTTGTGGTTCTACCATGGAAATTGCAAAAGTAGAGGTTTGGTTTTATACATTCCGATACAGTGCGCTTCGCTTCGCTACGCGGCAGTTGTGGTTCTACTTAGGGCATTGCAAAAGTAGAGGTTTGGTTTTCTACATTCCGATACATTGCGCTCACTTCGTGTCGCGCAGTGGCTACGCGGCAGTTGTGCGCTACGCTACGCACAGTTTTCGAAGGTAATGTAGCATCTCGTATTCCACTTCAATCAGGGCTTTGCCCTTCACTTCGAAGCCGGCGGCTTTGGAGTGTCCCCCACCGCCGAAATGTTCGGCTATTTTTGAAGCATCGAATGCCGGAGTAAGCGTCCTTATACTTACTGCAATTTCATCCTTGGATTTTTCCTTTATCAAAAATACAATTCTCGCATCAGGCGCATTGCTTAAAAGTTCGTCGATAATGTCGCCGGTTTCTTCAAGATCGCTTTCCGTGTCCTTCAAATCTTGCTCAGTCACTACGGACCACACGAGTTTTTGTTCATCATCGGTTTGAATTTTGCTTAGTACTCTGCCCCAAAGCTTTAATTGAGTGAGCTTTTTGGTCTTATATACATGTTGGATAATTTCTTGCTGACGGGCACCTAAATTCACTAGTCTTGAAGCCATTTTGAAAGATTTCGGAGTGGTGTTCGAATTTTGAAAAGATCCCGTGTCCGTGATTATTCCGGCTAAAAGAAGCGTTGCGATATCCTCGTCCATAAGAGGTTTTCCCATTTCCGTTTCAAGAAGCTCGATTAGCGGTAAAATGAGTTCCGTTGTGGAAGATGCCATTATATCCACGAGATTTAACTTTCCGAAATAATTATTCGAAATGTGGTGATCTATATTTATTATCGGTAGCTCTTGAAAAATCTCCGTGTTTTCATCGTAGACTGCTTTCAGTTGAGTCAATTCCGCTGTGTCCACTGTGATTATTAGATCAAAGTCGGCTTTCTTTTTTTCCACTGTGACATCTTCAGGCGAAAAAAGTCCTTCGCTTGGTGTTATTGTTAGCTTAAGCCTTCCGTCCAAATCGTCCCTTTTTATTTTGTCCACTTTTGCGTTTTTCAAATCAAGAAAAATCACCAAATCTTTGCTTAAATCAAGGTCGCTCTTAATTACCTCCATATTCGGTAAAAATTCTAAAAGTTTCGGAATATTTTCTTTTGTCGCCACAAGCACCTGTTTCTTTAATTTTTTCAAAACTAAATACAGCGAAAGAGATGATCCAAGTGAATCACCATCAAGCGGAGAAGACGGAAGAATCAGGATTTTCTCCGATTTCTTGATAAGTTCAACTATATTTTTTTCCACTGAATTGGACATAATATTGATTTTGAATCTTGATATAATACAATTATTTCACCTTTTAGTCAAGACACCCTCCTTGTTGGAGAATAATATATGTTGTTTTCGTTAAAATTGGAAGACAAATTAAAACAACTTCATTCTATAAATCGTTTCAGCCACCTCTTGTCTTTTTATAAAGCCCTCAGGAAGATATTTGTAGGTATCCTCGCTTGCTCCTTTGACAATGTGATTTAAATCCAGAAGGTCACGGTTTTCAAAATAAGTATAATAATCGAAATACCAAGATGATTCGGAAATGTCTGTGGCAAGATCTTTCTTCAGGGTTTCGCTAAAATCTTCGATTTTTTCATCAATCAACACTTCGTATATTATTTTCAGAGCTTCCGCTCGATTTATTGTATTTGAAGGCTTGAATTTTCCATCCTTGTATCCTGTGATCCAATTATTTTCTTTCGCAAAACACACATAGGGCGCGTACCAATCCTCTTTCACATCAGGAAAACAATTCTTATACTCTGAAAGATCTCCGGGATTTAGCGACTGCACGAGCATTTTCGTAAGCTCTGCTCTTGTGATTTCTTTCTGTGGACCGAAAGTCTTGTCGCCGTATCCTTGCACCACCTTTGCGTTTGCCAAATAATTGATCGCGTTTGCGTTCGGATGATTATCTCTTACATCCCTAAAAATCAAAAAGGGGAAATAGTCCCCTTTCACATCGAAAAATTCGAGAGAAGCCAAAATCTCCTTGATATATTCATTATGATAATTTGAAGATGGAAAGCCGTCCTCTGTATTCTCATCAGTATAAACCAAGGTATCTTCTCCGTGGGGAATAAAAATATACGAAGTCTTTTTTGCGTTTCCAAGATTTATGAATACTATTTTCTCAGAATTTTCTACTCCTCCAATTTCACTTTCGGTTCGACTGTCTTGTTTTTCATTAATTGTTTTTACAAGCTTAATCGCCTCTTCGACGGTTTTGCCTTTGAATATGGAAAACTTGAAGAACACTTTTTTACTCGAGGGATCTTTCAATGTTGAAACCGTACTCTCCGAAGTAGATGTTTTTTCAAGTAAAAACTTTTCGGGAAATGAAAGCGAAAATTTATTTTCAAAATCTATGTAAGAACGGTATCCGTCGTTGAAAGAAAAGGAATTGTAAATATTTTTCACAATTTCGTTTGTGGCTTTATCAAAAGGGAAAAGCTCGCTTGAATAATTTGGAGTCGTGGTAGCCAAAATCAAGTTGCCTCTTTTGAAAAAAGAAAGAGCGAAATTTTTATTTGAAGTTTTGTCCTTATAAATCGCTTTTTTGGCAATAAGGTCTTCGTTTTTAAAACTTATAATCTCATCTTCAAATTTTACAAATTCCAAGTCTTCATCTTCAAAATAATTTTTTACTTGCTTTAGTGATTGTCCTTCGAATTCCAGCACTTCGAATTTGGCCTTTTCATCGGTTAAATTCGGTGAAAATCCTTGTCGCTTTTCTCCAAAAGTGCGTGCGAACCAGTTGGATGGAAAGCTATATGAAAACAAATGCGTGCCCGCTACTCCGTTGTACACATATTCAAGAGCAAAAGCGCCATTTTGAAATAAGAAGAAAAGTGAAAGAGAAAGGCAAAAAAGTTTTATATTATTTTTACGAAGCATGGTTTTAGTTTTTAGAGAAATCAATGTCCAAGGCTTGAAGCTTTATCGAAGTGGCATTTTTCCAAAAAGATTTATCCAAATGAAATACCAAGTCGATTTTGTTGTGTTCCCTTATATCCTCCATATATTCCCCCATATCGAATGCGATTGTTTCCACTTTGTTTGTGGGAGTCTGAATTGAAAAACGGAGGTGCTTGTTTTCCCTGCCGACCTGTGTTAAATCGCTGGCCTCAACATTGCGAAGAAGAAATACCGGTTTGGAATTTTTCACGCCAAAAGGCTCAAGTTTCGAAATTTTATCAATGAAGTCAAAATTAATATCAGAAGTTGAAAGGGTGCAGTCTATTTCAAGAGAGGGTCGAAGGTCTTTGTCTTTCATTTTTATTTCCGCTATCTCCTGCATTTTTTGATAAAACTCTTCATAGTTTTCCTTTTTTAAATTAAACCCGGCGGCTGAAGCATGACCTCCAAAACTTATAAGTAAATCTTTGAGTTCCGTAAGCACCTCCACTATATTGAAATATTCCGGACTTCTTGCAGATGCCACAAGCGTATCGCCAAAATCCTGCATCATTATTGCAGGTCTGAAATATTTTTCAGCAAGTCGGCCCGCAACAAGTCCTAAAATTCCTACATGCCAATCGGGACTAAAATCCATGATTACAAAAGGTGTTTTTTCTTTTGAAAGGGCTTTTTGCCTTGATTCCTTCAAAGCCTTTTCCATCATGTTTTGCCTTTCTTTGTTTAAATGTTCCAATTTTTCGCCCAAAGCATGCAAACGATCGGAATTTTCATCCTGAAGGAGCAGTGATAGGGCCACATAAGGACTGTCAATTCTACCTGCGGCGTTTATTCTGGGACCGATTTTAAAACCGATTGTGTATGTATCAATCGGCTGATTTACATCGATTCCGCTAAGTTCGATAATTTTTTTTAGGCCAAAGTTTTTTGTTTCGGGGATAATCTTAAGGCCCTTTTTTACAATCAAACGATTTTCCCCCGTAAGAGGGCCCAAGTCTGAAATCGTACCCATCGAAGCCAAATCCACAAGTGAATTTTCCTTCTCAAGCCATTGATCTTTATTGAAATTCGATCTTATTAGAGCTTGCGCCAATTTGAAAGCAACCCCGGCACCGGTGAGTTCTTTATAGGGATAATTGGAATTTTCGGTTTTCGGATGAAGTATCGCATAGGCATCCTCTGGGCTTTTTTCGGGAATTGTGTGGTGGTCGGTGATAATTGTGTCGATACTATGTTCTTTCGCATATTTCACTTCTGAAAAACACGAAATTCCGCAATCCACCGTGATTATCAGATTAATATTTTTTTCAATGAATTCATCGATGAATTTCATTGAAAGTCCATATCCATCCTTTTCACGATTTGGAATCCTGTATGATACATTCGCACCAAGTTCGCTTAGAATTTTGTATAAAATGGCCGTCCCTGTAATGCCGTCTACATCGTAATCTCCGAAAATAATTATTCTTTCGTTTTCGTGAATCGCAGAAGCAATCTTTTCAAGAATTTTTTCCATTTCACTGAACAAAAAAGGATCAAGAAAGTCAGTAAGCTCGGGTTCACTGAAAACTTCACGATTTGAAACTATTTTTTCAAAAGGAGAAGTCTCAATCGAGTCGTCTTTTATGATCCATTTTTTTCCTTTAAGGGACATATATTTAATGCGTTTTTATATCTTTTGGACCAGGTAATTTGTCTTTTTGCATAATTCCTGGTGTTTTTCTTGAGTAATTCCACTGCTTCTTCCAGTGTGGTTTTTCCTTCTATGTAAGGGATTATTTCCTTCACTCCCACCGACGTGATTGCCGGTAGAGATTTATCATATCCGTGTTTTAAGAGTGATCTTATTTCTTCTATTAGACCCTCCTTCACCATAATATCAACTCTTTGATTTATTCGATTGTAAAGCACTTCTCTCGGCCATTCGAGGTTTATTATAAAAGTGGCGAATTTTGGCTTGCCTTTTGCCGGTATTTGTTTTGTTTTGCTTTTTGATATTTCTATCGCTCTAATTACATACCTAAGATTGTTTGTGTGAATTTCTTCTGCTTTTATTGGGTCGAGATTTTTCAGAATATTGTAAACTGCTTCTTTTCCTTCAATTTCAGCCAGTTTTTCAAGTTTGGTTCTTAGCTTTGTGTTTGGCTTTACTTCGGCCATTTCATAGTTTTCGATTATTGCGCTTATATAAAGGCCTGTACCACCTACTAGAAAGGGAATTTTTCCTCGATTTAATATTTCTTCGATGCAATTTTGAGCCATTTCTCTATACTCCGCCATCGAAAGTGGCAGGTCCGGATCTGTGATTTCAATCATATGATGAGGGATTCCTTGCATTTCCTCTTTTGTAACGAGAGCTGTGGCGATGGGCATTTTTCTATAAATTTGTCTTGAATCAGCAGATACAATTTCCCCATTTAAGGCTTTTGCAAGCTCTACTGAAAGAGCCGTCTTGCCTGAAGCCGTTGGACCGAAAATGACAACGAGAGGAGGCAGTCCTTCGTTTATTGCAGTATTCAAAAATTTTCGAATTTGTGTTATTAGTTTCATACAACTTGCAATATACAAGGTTTTATTTTGTCTTGCAATAAACAGGATTTTTTGTTAGATTTCGGTACTATTTTTTATTTTCTTTGCAAATGTCGGAGATACAGGCGGGGTCATATGACACGAAAGAATCAGGTGGAATGGCCGCGGGGGTGGTTGAGTTTTTTTCTTCTATGAAAGAAAAGCCCACTCCTTTGACTGAACAATTAAAAAAAAATTTACTTGAGTTTTTCAATACGCCGAATGTGAGTAATTTTAATGTTTACGATTTAATTGTAAAATTCCAAGCTTATGGCAAGCAATCGGGCGTTAACATTAGCGGTTTAAAAAATTTTTTCAAAGAAAATGTCTACGATGAAGAAAGTAATCAAGAACAAAGTATTTTAGATGAGGTATTAGTTCTTTTATTTGATACAAAGCCTGATTTTTCGGCGAATCTTATATGTGGGGAAGAGCGCCTTTCCCAATTCATAGAGGCACTTTTACCAAAACTAAAAGAACTACTAAAAAAAGAATCGCTTGAAAGTATCTACACTGTGAAACAATCGCTTTCGTCTCAATTTTTCCCGCTTGAAATGTATTTACTAGACGAGCGTGTTAATCAAATAATTACCGGTTTTTTTAAAAAATCGATAGAATTTGTATTGGAAGAAATTGAATTAATCGAAAATGTTCATAGAGAGGCTGAATATTTGGAAATACCATCCGGTTTTGTTTCTTCTACAATCGCACATCTTTGCTCCGATTTCGGAACAGAAGCCAGTATGCAGCAGCTCTTTGCATTAATAGTGGATCGTGCCTTTGCGGAGGGAATTGATGCACAGACGCTTATTTGTTTTTTGCAAAATCAAAACATAGAACAAATACTGCTCAATAGAGTCTTGTTTTACGCAAATGAAGGCTATTTTGAGAATGGTAAAAAGGAAGCGACAGGTGAAATAAGAGAGGAAATCAATGCTTATATAGAGCACTTCTCCTCACATTATAAGCCTACTTATCAGAAATATACCTTTATTGCCACTGTAAAAAAACTTGCGCAAAAATATCGAGATTATGACGTACTCTCATATTTAAAAGCGTATCCATCCCTTAGAGGTCTTATTAATGACAGAATTCCTACTGTAGTCGATGATTTATACGTGGAAAGTTGCAAACAAAGGCTTAATAAAATGGATGAGGATGAATCTTCGAAACTCAGAGCAGTTGCAAAAACACAGTTTTCCAGAATTTTTTACTATATTGATGCCGTTGACAATGAATGTTTCATTTTTAATATCGAGGAGTTACATAAGTTGTTCAACAAAACCCTACCTAGAATTTACGATAACGGTAAACAACTGAACTATGCGGAGTTTAGAAGTGTAATTGGAGAAATGATGATTGAGTGCATAAAAGCACATCCGGGTATAATAACACTCAAGGTTGAAGTTTCCGATGAAGTTATTGCCAGTAGTATTGTTCTTAATAAAGATGTGGAAGAAACAGTAAGGTGTTTAGTTGAGGATAATGCAAGAACAATGAATGGCGATAGTGAACTATTCGATCCTCTGACCGACCCGACTCGTACGCCTTTGGCCCTTGAAGAATTGGCGGAAAAATTCATTATCGATGAAAAAGTTGATTTGAAAAAATATGAAGATTATTTACTTAGACATCATTCTTGTCATGAGTTTGATCCACTTCATGAAATAGAGGTTCTTGAAAAAAAACTTCTTTCATTATTGGAAATGCAGTCTATTGAAGAATTAAGCGAAGATGTAGAACTAGTGATTGCCAGAATAAGAGATAAAATCAGACAAAACCAAAATGGCAATGAGAATAATAAAGAAAGATTGATTGAAGTGATTAAAAATCGATTAAGCGATCTTTTTATCAAGGCAGATGAATATCTGGCTTTTCTTGAAGAAAAAAGCGGTGGAATGGGTTTTTACATATCGGAAAAAGTAAAAACTACTCATGATTTGGCGGAACTCACTCTCTTGGCGATAAACGGAAAAGATGAAGTGGAAAGATTTGAAGCGAGAAGGAAAATTTCTTTGGCTTTAAGAATGGATAGAATATCAAAATCAGGGGCTTTCGTTTTTCTTGATCGTAATATTGATAGCATAAAAAGAATATTAAGCTCTTACTTGGAATATGAAAACTCTGTGGTGGAATATGTCCCGTTTTATGATCATCCCAAAAAAGGAATTGCCTTGATTTTAGATGAACCTTCTCAGAAACGACAGAGACTTTCTCCCCCTCCCAAAGAATACTCTTTTACTGAACAAGATAAAGAATATATAAGAGAAGTAAAATTAATACCCGCTACGTTCAGTGGTGTAAAATGTTGGATTTTACCTTCATTTTCCGATCAGGAAATCGAAATAATCAGGAAAAAATCACTTCAAAGCATAACAACAAAACAGTTAAGAAACCGAACTTCCGCAGATCTTGCTGCGATGACCTTGGTGGCTAAAGGTATTAAGGACCTTGAAGAATTAACAAGATTGATTCAAAAAGACTTTTTGGCTTACGGCAAGGTTCTATCGATTGAAAACAAAATGGGTGACCTTATAAAACTACGAACAAAAAACGTCAGTATCAATTCGTCTTCCTCAAATGAATACCGTAGTATTCATTATGTTGTTGAGATGGTGATTTATGATCCGGAGACGCAGAGAGAACTTATTACAACAATTGAAGTAAGAGTGATACTTATTGATGATTTAGTAAAAGAAAAAAGTCTTTTTCACGCAGCAAGCCATCAAATATATGAAAAAATTCGTTTAGGGGATGTGATAAAATTGCTTGTTCCCCGGGAAATATATACTAAATCTTATGAGACTTCCGAACCAAATCCATGGGATATTCACGGTGATAAACAAGAAATATTAAAGAAAAAGTCTTGACTTTGAAGGGGTGAACTTGTAAATTTTTAGCGTCATAGACAGATGGTGAAGCGATTCATAAATCCATCCGAGACAAATTTCATCAAAGAAGGCCTATTTTAAGCCATTGAAATGAACTCTCGATTGTCTATGCAAATCGAGTTTTTTATTTCTTAACACAATTTATGCCTATCACAAAAGCGCAGAAATCTGCGATTCTCGACGAGCTTACGGCCGGTATGAAAGAGGCTAAATCTGTGGTGTTTTCAAGTTTCCGAGGTGTTTCGGTAAAAAATACCGGTGAACTTCGTAATGAGCTTCGCGATGCTGGAGCAAAGTACAAAGTCGCCAAAAAGACTCTTATCGAAATCGCTGCAAAAGAAATTGGTATCGATGAAATTCCAAAGAATTATCTTGAGGGACCGATATCAGTAATCTTTAGCATGGAAGATGAAATCGCTGCGGCGAGGATCGTTCACAATTTTGCGAAAAAAGTGGAAGGTGTTTCCCTTGTGGGTGCTATTTTTGAAGGTAAACTTCTTTCTCTTGCCGAGACAAAAGCTCTTGCCACTCTCCCGGGAAAAACCGAGCTTCTTTCCAAACTTGTGTTTGTACTCAAATCCCCAATTTCTGGATTTCATGGGGTACTCAACAACACTATGGCTTCGTTTGTTCGAGTTCTTAATGCAGTTAAAGACAAGAAGCCGGCTTAATTCAATATTTTATTAACAAATTTTAAACATGGCAGACGAAACAACAAAAGTAGAACTGAGCAAGGATGCTCAACAAATTATGGACTTGGTTGAGAAACTTCCGGTTCTCGAACTTGCAAACCTTGTAAAAGCTTTGGAAGAAAAATTCGGAGTAACAGCTCAAGCTCCAATGATGATGGCAGGTGCTATTCCAGCCGCAGGTGGTGCTGCAGAAGAAGAAGGAGACAGTAAAAAATCTGTAATTCTTGCTTCAGCAGGTGGTCAAAAAATCAATGTAATCAAAGTTGTAAGAGAACTTACAGGTCTTGGTCTTAAAGAGGCAAAAGACTTGGTTGATGGCGCTCCAAAGCCTGTAAAAGAAGGTATTGAGATGAAAGAGGCTGAGGAAATGAAAAAGAAATTGGAAGAAGCAGGTGCTACAGTTGAACTAAAATAGTTTTTACAAAAAATAAAGAGGGCGGTCACTTAAGTGTGATCGTCCTTTTTTTGTTGTGTTTATAGGGGAAATGCGCTATAATAATAAGATTTCAAAAACAAAAATAAAAACAAATATATGGCGGACACACTTAATCCTTTGGACTTATCGGATAATTCAAAAAAACCGGAGGAAAGCAATGTTCTCGAAAATGTAGTTGCAAAGGACACAATGAACGCTCCAGAAGAAAACATTCTTGATATTGCTCCGAATGTAGATTTAAGCCTTCTTAAAGGCCTTGAGCCTCAGAAAAATATTCAACTGATGATTTTCAAAACTTTATTCGCAGTGATTTTGGTTGCAGGTCTTATCTCTGTTGTATTTTTCCAAAGCCAACTTACTCATAATCTTGACTTCATTACAGATGCGATAAGCACACCGCATGTTCTTAAAGAACTTGAAAATTCAAATCTTGAAGTAAGGTCGCTTAAGACCGATTTCAATATGTATACCCTTTTGCAAGCGAACGCCAATTTAAACGAAATCACATATCTTGCAGATGGGTTTATGCAGAGTTTTGAGATATCAAAAAGTCAAACGGCAAGTGCAAAGGACAAAAGTGACTCGGAGGCAAGGATGACTTCCGTTCGAGAAAAACTGAAACCTCTTGTGCTTGAAACCGCTAAACTTATGAATGAACCATTGTTTCTTCCATTGATCGATCCTTTGCTTTCGGATATTAATTCGCAAAAAATGGCTTTTGAGCTGGATCTTAAGGAGAAACTCAGGGTTAAATCAGAGGATTTCAGGGAGAAAGATCCAAGGCTTTCCAAGCTTTACATTCAAACTATTAATCTTGTGGGAAATTCAACTCTAACGGCTGTTTTAAACGGTATGGATGTGGATAAACTCCGTAATGAAGAGCTATATGCGCAACTTAAAGTGATTAATGCCGAGACGGTAAACGACTTGAGTATTGTGCACGATATTAAAAACAGCCGAATCAAATGGTCGGACATCATCAAAGAGATTGATCTTAAGACGATGGCTGTGGATTCGAGCTATTCAGAATATTACTACGATTTAAAAGGCGGAATCAGATATACAAGCTATGAATTCGACAAGGAGGCTAAGAGAATTTCGATAATCGGAGAGATTCTTCGATATGATACAGCGAATTTCACGATGATTGCGAATTTGATTGATTCATTTAACACATCCGGACTTTTTGAAGGTGCGGAGATGAAATCTTTCAGTAAATCGGGATCGATCGATGATGGATACAAGTCCAGTGTAAGGCTAAATCTTACGCTTAGAGATGCTAGCAAAGTAAATTTAAATTAAAAATATTATGCTTGAAAAACAAGTTCAAGAATACGAAGCAAAACAAAAATCTTATGCAAAGGCTTATATGGTGCTTTGCCTTGTTGTTCTGTTGTCCTTTGGAGTTTATACGGTTTTCAAAACTCGTGAATATATAACGCTTAAGGCCGGTGTAAGCGCAAACGCCGGTATGATAAAACTTCTTCAAGCAGATGCGGTCCAAGAAAAAGCGCTTTATGAAGTGAACAAGGTGAAAAGTGATGAGATTCTTTCTGAAATTGAAAAAAAGCTTAAGACATTGTTTCCTGAGAGCGATGAATATACCGCTCTTACAAGGCAAATTGATAAACTCGAAGAAGATTTAAACAGAAAGGCGGATCCGTTTGAAATTTCGAATATCGATTATTTGACCGTGACGAAGGAGGGCAATTATTCGATTCTTCCGCTTAGGATGAATATAAAAAGTTCAGGTGAAAATTTTACTCGCTTTCTTCATTTGATGGAGAATTCGGGATCTTTAAACGACGGACTTCGACTTATGGATATTTCATCGATTAGGCTTAGTTTTCAAGAAGCCGAAGAGGAAGGAGAAACAAAGATGATCAATTTCACAGTACTTCTTAACGCATATTTCCAGAGTGGAAAATAATATAAATCCAACAAATCAGGGGCAAAGTAATGTCATTTCTCAACAAATGACTGAAACGACGATGCAAGTACCTAAACAAATTGCGGTTTCGCCTGTGGAAAATGAAGTTGTGGCACCGGCTATACAAGAGGCAGTGGTTTCGACGCCGACAACGCCGGAGATGATAGATAGTCAAGATATAGAGCATTTACCTGCGGGAAGCGCTGTGCCGACTGAGGAAAAAACTCCTGCAGAAAAGGTCGATGATGAAAAGGCTGAACATTTAAAACAAAAAAATCAGGAACTTCAAAATGCTATTTTATCCGCGAATATTCCCCAACTTGTGATGGTGGCGATTTCTTATGCTCTTGATATGAGGTCTTCGGATATACATATTGAGCCTCTTATGAAAACCGTTCGAGTTCGTTATAGGGTGGATGGCGTGCTTATGCATATTGTTGAATATCCGCAAAATCTTCATCCGGCTGTGGTTTCTAGAATTAAAATTATGTCTAATTTGAAGATTGATGAACAAAGAATTCCGCAAGATGGACGCGCTGATGTTACTACTAAAGAAGGAAAAGAAATGGATCTTCGTGTTTCAACTTTGCCTACTGTGAACGGTGAGGTCGTTGTTATGCGTATTCAGGACAAGTCGAGAAAAATTCCTGATCTTCCGGAACTCGGAATTACAGGTATAGGTCTTAGAAATCTTGAAGAAGCACTTAATTCTCCGAACGGAATAATTATAAACACCGGACCTACGGGTTCGGGTAAAACGACTACGCTGTATTCTTGTTTGAGTCGAAAAAATACTGTGGGAGTGAATATCCTTACTATCGAGGACCCGGTCGAAATTCAGCTTGATGGTCTTAATCAAAGTCAGGTGAATCACGATATAGATTATAATTTTGCAACGGGTATGAGAGCCGCTCTTCGTCAGGATCCAAATATCATAATGGTTGGTGAAATTCGTGACCGAGAAACGGCCGATACTGCGATTGAAGCTTCGCTTACAGGTCATCTTGTGTTTTCAACTTTGCATACAAATAGTGCGGTTGAATCCATTACAAGGCTTGTAAATATGGGGGTGCCTCCTTATCTTCTCAATTCGACGATTGAGCTTATAATCGCTCAAAGGTTGGTTCGAAAACTTTGCGATAAGTGTAAGAGAAGAAAAGATCCAGGGTCTGAAATGCTTGAAATTGTGAAAAAGGCTATGGAAACACTTAAAGCCGAGGGCGAAATAGATCCGGCTGTTTTGTCGAAGATGGAATTTTTCGAAGCTGTGGGTTGTGAAGAATGTAATAATATCGGTTATAAGGGGAGACTTGGACTTTATGAGGTGTTTCGAATGAATAATGAGATACGAAAAATCATTTCAGCTGGAGGTACGACTCTTGAAATACTCGATGCTGCAATGAAAAACGGCATGGTTACGCTCGAACAAGCGGGAGTAATTCGTGCACTTGAGGGGACAACTTCGCTTGAGGAAGTGTATAGAGTGGCAAGAAAAATGGAATAATTAATATTAATGGAAAATAATTTAGCTGAAAACAAGGACGCTTCGAAGGAAAATCTTCAAAAAGAAAGCAATTTTGCCAATTTTGGGCAGGAAGTGTTTGAGCTTAATAAGAAAGAGGAAAAAAAGCCGGTTTCGGGTGAGGATGAAGCCGTAATTTTAAATTTGCTTGAAGAGGACGCTTCTGATAGCGCAGGGTCTCCGATAGAGCTTTCCGGAACAAAAAAAATTTTTATGGAAAGCACGGGAAACCCTATTACAGATGCTTTCAACAAAGTGAATTTGTTTTTTATAAAAAATTCAAAAGTTAAGGCTGATGTAAAAGCCAATTTCTTTCATCTACTTGGGGTTATGATCAATGCGGGTATTCCGATGATTAAGGCTCTTTCGGCTCTAATAAGACAATCCGACAAGAGTCCGAAAATGAGACTTGTGATTCAGGATTTGGTGGATTCCATTGTGGCGGGACTTAGTCTTTCAAAAGCGATGCAGGAGTTCCCCGATACTTTTACGGAACAAGAAATAGGTATGGTACAAGCTGGTGAAGCTTCGGGACAACTTGCAAAAACTCTTGAAGTTCTTTCACATGATGCAGAAAAAGCATCGAGTATTAAGAAGAAAGTGAAAAGTGCGCTTATGTATCCTGCTGTGATTTTTACCCTACTTGTAGCGGTGATTATAATTATGCTTGTATATGTGATTCCGCAGCTTACGGATCTTTTCTCGTCGATTGGTTCCAATTTGCCTTTGATTACCAGAATTATTATCGGGATGAGTGATTTTTTCATAAATCAAAAACTGATTTTGATTGCGGGTGTATTAATTGTGGTTTTCTCTTATATTGCGGCGTCAAAGACTTCACAAGGTCGTTATTATTTGGATAAAATCAAACTTTCGATTCCGATTTTTGGAGCGCTTTTCCAAAAAGCTTACTTGTCGAGATTTGCAAGATCTCTAAGTAATTTGCTTGATTCATCTGTAACAATTTTGAAAACAATAGAAATTACTGCAAAGTCTATCGGAAGCGAAGTGTACAAAAGAAAGCTTAATCTTACGATGGAAGATATCAAACAAGGTATCCCCATTGCCGAGGCGATTTCGGAAAGTGATCTTTTTCCGCCGATGCTTGTGTCGATGGTGGAGGTCGGTGAAAAAACCGCACAACTTGATACAATTATGGGGCAGGTGGCTGATTTTTACGAATCGGATGTGGATACCGCTGTGGCCGGACTTTCAAAGATCATTGAACCTATTATGCTTGTGATTATCGGTCTTACCGTAGGTGCCGTAGTAGCGGCAATTATCCTTCCGATCATGCAACTTTCGAATCTGACCGGATCTCTATAAAGGCGAATAAACCCAATCTTCTTCTTTGGAACTCTGATTTTTCACTATGCTTTGATGCAGAATTTGGTGATGGACCGCACAAAGTGGTTTTAAATTAATGTGATTTGCGTGATGCGCGAAATGAATCGGGTGGTGAATGTGATCTCTCGGGCGCCGGCATCCCGGAAAGGAACATGTGTGTGAAATCGATTTTCGGATTAGTGATGGAATATGGCGTGTGGGCTTCAACTTTTGAGTGGTGAGTAGTCGAATTTTTGTAAGTTTTCGGATGCCTTGGATGCTTAAGTCTTCTTTGGATTTTTTTATCGGTCTTGAATTTAAAGGGGACAATTTTAAATCGTTTTTGGCAAGCGCGATCCGGGGGCGATGGCTTTTGGAGGCGAATGTTTCGCGAGAAGTGTTTGAGTCAGAAAGTTCCGATTTAAGGCGAATAAGCTCTAAAAGCATCATTTCCAGTGCATCACGATTTGAGAGGGCAGAAAGGTCTTTCTTGAGCGCGTAAAAGGCTTCTTTGGCTTTATGAGTAAGCTCGATTTTTAAAGTATCCAGCCCTAAGTTTTCAGCCATTTTTTGGACATCCGCCACTTTTGCCGAATTGGAAGTGCCAAGAAGAGACTCCCCCATTGTCTTTTGGTAGGCTTTTTCGTGAATTGTGATTTTTCGAAGTCCTTCCCTTGTCATAGTGCGTGCTTTATCGCACCAAAACTTTTCCGTATCCTTGGATGCCACTCGACTTATAATTTCTATTTTGGAAAGACCCTGCGATTTAATGAGGGATTTAAGCTCCGACATATTTTCCAATTTTTGGTCTATTTTTAGGGCTTTATTCACAAGCCTTGTAGAAAGCCCGGCCAGTCGAAGTGCATAATCATAGATGGAAGAAAAACCCGCTTTTTGCCAAATTTTCTCCTTTTCTATTGCGGGAAGAAGAGACAAAAGTGCATTAGTGCATTCTCTTCTCGATGCTCCGAGAGCCGCAAAATCTTTGTGTATTTTAAGGTCTTTTTCAGTCATTGCGCTGGATTATTTTGCAAATCAAGTGTATCAAAAACTCACCACTTTTTCAAGAGTAAATTTCCTAAATTTCTTGCGGATTTTATTGTTTGTTTCTAAATAATATTGTTGATTTGAGAGGGCGAGAATGGATGGTAAAATGTTCGATTATGAAAATGTAAGTAAGAAAAAATGATCAATTCAAAGTTGAATAAAGGGAAAAATATTTTTAAAACAATTTGTAGCTTTTGAAAAGCGTGACACGGGAGCGATGGCTTGTGGTAGCGGATTTTTGTGACGAAGGGATTCTGAATAGGCGGAGAAGAATGTGGCAGAAGGGATGAAGTGGGTTTGGATGGCTTGTGTTGCGAATAGAGTATCGTTATAATTTTTTTGTATATAACTATTATTTTCTACTTTTCCAGTCCTTCATGGGGCTCCTGAAAAAGGACGAGATACTCAAAGAATCGCCTACCTTCAAAAACTTCAAAAAGTAATTGTAAATGCCTATATTGTAGTAATTATATTTATTATTCTGCACCCTCAACAGACTATGAATTCGGGCTTTATGCAAAAGTGGAGAAAATAAGGAATGGGAATGCAAGCTGCTTCGCACTCGAGACTAATCCAATGGACAAAACAAAGCCCATTTCGGCCGATGATGCTTGTTATTCAATTTTAACACAATGAAATAAAAAAACTCTGACGATTTTTGTCAATGAAAGGTTTTTTGGTGGGTTTTAAGGCTTAGTGTTGAGAATAAAATGCGATTGAGTAGTCGGATTTTTGCCTTAAACTGGGCGTGTTCGGTGTGTGATTGCCTTGTAATGCTGTGTGGCTATCATTATAATTTTTTCGTAAAATCTCGCGGTTTTGGAGAGAGAATCGCGATGAATACCTCATCATATATATTTAACATTTAACCTAAGAAAAATGTGTAAAAACCGAAAAGGCTTTACGCTGATCGAGCTTCTGATCGTAATCACGATCATCGGTATCCTTGCTGTGGCATTCCTTCCCACACTACTTGGAGCACCGGCAAAAGGACGCGATACTCAAAGAATCGCCGACCTTCAAAAACTTCAAAAAGTAATGGTGAATGCGGATTTGGAG
>JAVEWJ010000009.1:0-2698 GCA_034004605.1 Candidatus Altimarinota bacterium
AATGCGCAAAATGCTTTTGTATAAGGTTTCCCCGAATTTGACGGATTATCATCTAAAGATTACTCTTTAGTGAGCCCAAATAAAGAATTTCCATACCAATAAAGGCTTTAGGAAATCGTTTCTTTAAGCCGACTGCTCTAACCCCTGAGCTACAGGCCCAATTTTTCAAAAAACTTAAAAAAGCGAAGTTATCTTAATACAATTTTTCAAAAATTCAAAGATATTTTCAAAAATAAAAATGCCCCCGTTTCGAAGGGACATTTTTCAGTATTGTAAAGAACGATTGAAACCTATTTTGCGACCTTTTCTTCAAGTGCTTTTATCTCTCTTGCGAGTCTGGCTTTTCTTCTGGAAGCTGTGTTTTTGTGTAATAAATGTTTTTTCACTGCCATATCAATCACTTTATATGTTCTTGAAAGTTGTTTTTTAGCATCATCCACTTTTCCTTCAGAAATCATTTGTAAATTGGTCTTGAAAACAGTTTTCACTTTTGTCTTAAGAGGGAGGTTTTTCTCCTGATTCTTAAGGCTCTTTTTCATTTGTCTGATTGCGGACTTTATAATTGGCATATTTCTTTTTTAAAATTTACGGTCGAATTTTATTTACTTTATCTCAATAAGTCAACAAAACAACGAATTTCCAGGCATCAAAATTCTAATTTAGTTGACAAAACAATAAATATATGACGAAACAACACAAGAAACTTAGTGAAAAAATTCTTCCAAAAAAAAAAAATCCGTGTATTATCTCTATATAAAACATAACCTTATTTCTATGTTTAAGACTTTGAAATCTCTGGTCGCCGGAGTGGTAGGCGGAGCCGTTTTGGGCGTTTTATTCGCACCTAAAAAAGGATCCGAATTAAGAAAAGACATTCAAAAAGACCCGGTCAACGCAGTAAAAGGCGCAGCAAAGACTATGGGCGATGATATTTCCATTACTGCAAAGACGGTTGCAAAAGACGAAAATGTGAAAAAAGGACTCGAAAAAGCAAAAGAATTAAGTTCAAAAGCAAAAGACAAAGCAGAAGAACTATACACGGAAAATGTACCAAAAAACCACAGAAAGAAAATCGAAAAAACGATAAACAAAGGCGTTAAAAAAGCCAAAGAAATAGTGAAGAAAATCAAAAACTAAATCTTTCTTTTCGCGGATTTTACAAGATTTTCAACAAGACAAGCTACAGTCATAGGGCCGACACCACCGGGAACGGGAGTAAGGAAGTCGGCCTTTTTTAGCACTTCCTCAAACACCACATCTCCGTGCATTTTGCCCTTTTCGTCTCTCGAAAAGCCCACATCAATCACCGTCGCGCCCTTTTTCACCATTTCACCCTTTATAAAACCGGGTTTTCCAACTCCCACGCACAAAATATCGGCACGAATCGTATGAAAAGTGATATTTTTTGTCTTAGAATGACAAAGCGTTACAGTAGCATTTCGATTCGACAACATTACGGAAAGAGGCTTTCCTACGATATTACTTCGTCCTATCACCACTACCTCTTTGCCCTCAATGGGTATTTCGTAGTGTTCAAGAAGCCGAATAACACCGAGCGGAGTAGCCGGTGGATAAACATCCTCCTCTTTTTTTAGTAGCAAATTTCCCATTGAATAAGCTGTAAAACCATCTACATCTTTTTCCGGAGAAATCGCGTGAATCACATCATCCTCCACAATATGAGAGGGGAGCGGCACCTGCACCAAAATCCCGTGAACAGAGTCATCGGCATTAAGATCTTCAATTTTTAAAATGAGTTCATCTGTGGAAACACTTTTCCCAAATAATATTTCTTCATATTTTGCGCCCACAAAATCAAGGGCCTGCTTTTTTTTCTTCACATAAGCCAAAGAAGCGCTATCGTCTCCCACAAGAACAATAGCGAGTTTCGGCACAACACCGGAAGAACTTCCGATTTCAGCCACTTCTACCTTTAATTTTTCAAGCATTTCCTCGGAAAGATCCTTTCCGTCCAAAATTTCAGCTAACATAGTTGTTTTCTTTCAAATAATTAAAAACGATATCCCATAAATTTTTTGCGGTATCCTCGATTTTTTCCTCCACATGCATTCTCTTCCAACCGAATTTTTCCGCAAGGTCTTCATGAACGACCCGACATTTTTCGGTAAGTTCGGTATTTTGTTCGTGCTTGTGTCCGCTTTCGACGCTTTCAAGTTTTCGCCTTCCTTCAAACAAAATCGCAAGGTCGGGTTCAAGAAGTTTTCTGTTTGCGTTTAAAATAAAATCTTCATCGATGCCTTTTGCGATTCCCCAAGCGATTCCGGTTCCCGTGTAATCCTCAGCAATTACAATATATCCTTCTTCAAGCATTTTTTTAAGCTCTGACTCGTATTGATAACGATTCAGCACATACCAAAGCTGAAATTCCTCGGGAGTAATGTCCTCTCTAAATCCGGGAGTTCTAAGAACTTTATTTATATAAACGCCGGACGGTTCGATTTCATACACGGGATATTTGATTCTTTTCACCTTAAAACCAAGATCTATAAGCCTTTCCTTAAGTATTTCTGCATGAGTCGTTTTTCCAAGATTATTGATTCCGTAAATAGTGATAAATAAACCTTTTTCCATAATTAAGTTATTTTATTAAATCCGTAGAACCAAATCCGCCTCGACTTTCAATTTTAAAATCATCCTCGCTTTCCTCAATTTCAAACCGATCAACTCTCACGAAAAC
>JAVEWJ010000009.1:2798-8572 GCA_034004605.1 Candidatus Altimarinota bacterium
ATCGTTAGGGGAGTGATAAACCTTTTTGAAATGATGTATTTGGGCACCGATTCCATAAATTTTTCCGCAAACGAATCGCTTCCGCCCGAGGAGAATAAAGGTGAAAAAAAGGGGAGTGGCCTTTCGGCTTTTTCCTTTGCCATTTCAATGATTGTGGCGCTAGCCCTGAGCATTTTTCTCTTCAAATTCGTTCCCCTGTTTCTTACTTCCCTACTGGAAGACAAAATCTCAATTGTAAAAGAGAATTTTATCGTTTTCAATCTCATCGACGGGGTACTTAAAATGTCAATTTTCCTGGGCTATTTATTTCTCCTTACACTTTGGAAGGATTTTAGGAGAATTTTCGAATACCACGGCGCGGAGCACAAGTCCATTTTTAATTACGAACAAAACGAGCCACTTACACCTGAAAACGCCAAGAAAAAATCAAGATTTCACCCCAGATGCGGTACAAGTTTTATTTTGATAGTATTTTTGATTTCAATTTTGGTTTACACATTTGTGCCGAAACAAGACTCATTTTTGGAAAATTTCGGCCTTAGATTGGCATTTTTACCGCTTATTGCCGGTATTTCATATGAATATCTGAAGTTGTCCGCGAAACATTCAAAAAACTTCATAGTCAAGGCACTAATCGCTCCCGGCCTCTTCTTCCAAAAGCTCACCACCAGAGAACCGGATCTTTTACAGCTGGAAGTGGCTATCGCCTCTCTAAACAGCGTTCTAAATGCCGAAGAACAAAAATAATCAAACACAAAAAAAACCGCCCGATATGTTCGAGGCGGTTTTTTAATAATTATCTATTTCATATTGGAAACACTCTCGAGAGCCGTATTTACATCGAGTTTAATCGAGGGGCCCATTGATGTTGTGACAACAATTGTTTTTATATAAGTACCTTTAGACGTAGCCGGTTTTATATCTTTAATGGTCTTGATAATTGTTCGAAGATTCTCAGCGAGTTTCGGAGCATCAAAAGATACTTTTCCGAAAAGATTGTGAACATTTGCAAGCTTATCGAGACGAATCTCTATTTTACCTTTTTTAAGATCAGAGATTGTTTGAGCTACTTCCAAAGTAACTGTACCAGCTTTTGGGTTTGGCATGAGCTTTTTTTGTCCCAAAACTTTCGCAATTTTACCGAGAAGTTTCATTTGATCCGGTGTAGCGATAGCAACATCGAATTCAAGCCATCCGCCTTCAATTGCTGTGATAAGTTCCTCTGTTCCCGCCTTTACTGCGCCTGCACCGAGAGCTTCTTTCACTTTTCCATCATCTACGAATGCAACAACTCTTACATCTTTACCCGTTCCGTTTGGAAGAGATACGGTTGTACGAATGTTTTGTTCGGCGTGTTTAGGATCAAGTCCCAAATTTAAATGAACTTCGCAGCTTGCATCGAATTTTGTCGGATTTGTCTTTTTAAGTAATTCACAAGCCTCATCAATCTCATAAAATCTATCTTCGATGAGTTTTTTTGCCTCAATGTACTTTTTTCCTGCCATTTTAGTATTGGTTATGTGGTATTAGCGGCTTTATAAAGCCTTCCACGAAATAAATTATCCTTCAACTTTTACACCCATGCTTCTTGCGGTACCTGCAATGATTTTCACCGCAGCATCCATATCGTTTGCATTTATATCAGCCATTTTCTCCTTTGCGATTTCTTCAAGTTGAGCTCTTGTGATAGTGCCAACTTTGTCTTTATTCGGTGTAGCTGATCCTTTTGGAATCTTAAGAGCCTTAGTGATTAAAACCGCTGCAGGCGTTGATTTCAAAACAAAAGTAAAAGATCTGTCTTCATAAATTGTAACAATTACAGGTACGATTGTATCGCCCTTTTCTCTTGTAGCGTCATTGAATTTCATACAAAAATCCTGCATGTTTACACCGTGAGGACCGAGTGCCGTACCTACCGGAGGTGCGGGATTGGCCTTTCCTGCCTGTAATTGCAGTTTGACCATTGCTGTAATAGCTTTTGCCATTATTTTAAGCGTTAATAATTAAAACTGAGTGCGTAATGCTCAAATTATTAAGTTATTTAAGCGAAAAAGTCAAACAAAACTTCAAACAAAAAAACCTTTTTCGATAATCGAAAAGTCTTCGTTTTTTATTTTTCCAAACCGATAAGTTTAATAAGGTTTGAAACTTGCTTATGATAGGCTTTCGGATAAGAAAAAGCGTACACAATTGAGTTGAGTTTTACAGTAAGAAATGCCGTTTCTTCACGAAGTGTGTCGTTCATATAATAAGAAGCTTTTCCAAATTGATTTGTTTCGTTTATTGAAACATTTGAAGAACTTTCACACTTTTCTTTGAGAAGTAAGTAAATCGCAGAAACATCTATGCCTGTATCCGGTGAGAAAATATAAACTTTTGCATATAGTAAGGCATCATCGCGAATAATGTATTTTTTCTTTATCACATTTTTCATATCACCGACGTAGACCGTCTTATAAAGCATGTCGTCGTTCTTTTCCTCTTCAAAAAACGCAGTCACGAACCCGGCAGCTCTAAGCTGATCTTCGCGTAGATACGGGTTTATCTGTGATGTCGTAACATTTATATCTTCAAAATCAGGAAGGGAATTTGTTGTAGAAGAGTTGTCTTCAAAATTTAGCTCGGATTGCGTTTCACCGAGCTTTACTTCTTCATTTCCTTCTTCAACTACAGCAACAATTGCAGAATTTGTATTTGTATTTTGCTCGGACATTTGGTCATCATAGTACTCCACAACGGTCATTTCAGAGGTGGAAACATCAGCTCCAAGTTTATTAAGAGTGTCTGTCTTTACATCATCCGCTCCACTTGAAAACCATGAAGGAACATATTCGGAAAATACAACTTGAGCCACCATTATGACTACAACAATTGCCAATATTGTAGAAAAAATCTGAAAATTTCGCATTTTAACGCTTGATTATTTCTTTTTGACTTGAGTGAAATCAAGTTCTACTGGCGTTTCTCGTCCGAAAATGGTAATAAGAACCTTAACTTTTCCCTTTTCCTCATCAACTGTATTGATAAGTCCATCGTAATTGATAAAAGGACCATCAAGCACTGTGACGTTATCTCCGACAGTGAAATTAATCTTAAATTTCGGCTCTGATTGCCCCATTTGTCGCTTGATGATCTTGTATTCTTCTGGGCGAACTGGAACGGGAACAGTGCCGGAACCGACGAAACCGGTAACATTCGGAGTATTTCTTACGACATACCAACTATCATCGGTAACAATCATATCTACAAGCACATAACCGGGGAAAATCACTTTTTCCACGGTCACAGGTTGACCCTTTTTAATTACAATTTGTTGCTCTTTTGGAACAACCACATCAAAAATCAAATCTTGCATTCCAAGTGATTCAATTCTTTGCATTAAAGCTTCACGAACGGCTTCCTCATAACCCGAATATGTGTGTATCACATACCAGTTTCTGCCGGTGCCGGATATTTGTCTTGCCATATTATTGGACTTTAATTTGTTTAATTAATTCTGTTAAACCAAGGTTGAATAAAATATCGAGTCCGGCCAAGAAAAGAGTGAGTGCCGAAGTGACTACCAAAACGATAATTGAAATTCTAATCGCTTGGGATTTCGTGGGCCAAACTACTTTTGTAAGCTCTTCAAAACTTGATCTTACGTAAGAAACAATACTGCTTTTACTCATATAGGATAAATAATGCTATTGACCATCAAAATATATCATCGCAAAACGCCAAATTGCAATGGATTTTTTCTATAAAAAATGATAAAATATAAAGATTTAAAAACAAAAATAAATTGTACGACAAAATAAAAAATTCACTTAATTATCTCACTACGGGAAATGGCACAATTACGCTTTTTCTATCACTTTTTATAATTTCATTAATTGAATATTGGTTTTTTGGCGTAGGCTACGCAAGAGAGCTACTTCCGCTTGAGCCTTCCGAATATGTAAGGAGCGGAATAAATGTAGGCCCACAGGGTACATCCGGTCAAAAATTAGCCATAGATCTTGTGCTTCGGGGGCTTGGTTATGTGAAAGTTTTGACCGTAGTTGTCGGAGTACTGATTATTACTTTACAGGGGCTTAGGTTGGTGAAAGCCGCCGGAAACGCTGAAGAGCTTACAAAAGTGAAAACCACACTCATTTATCTTGTTGTTGCTTTTGTGTTGATAAGTATGGGGCAGGATCTCGCGAAAATATTCGATATGTCCTCAGGATCTTTGCTTTCATCACCATCTGAAATTATAAAGCATGTTCAAATTTTCGATAAACAAGTTCAAGTAATCATAACATTTATCAAGTATTTTATTGGAGCTGTTGCCACTTTGAATTTGGTTATTGCGGGAATAAAAATGGCTACACAAGGCGGGCAGGAAGAAGTAATCGGAGAACAAAAAAAACGAATTTATGTTTCTGTAGCGGGACTTATCATGATAATTTTGGCACAGCCCGCGATTGAAAAAGTGTTTTACGTTACAGATAAACAAGCCTATTCGGGCGTCACCGGTGTAAATCCCACAATGAGTGTTAGCGGTGGAATTTCACAAGTGGTGGGAGTTACAAATTTTGTGATTTCATTTTTGGGCGTAATTTCAGTGTTGATGTTGGTCTATGCGGCATTTTTGTATGCATTATCCGGAGGAAACGAAGAACAAACGGGGAAAGCAAAAAAAATCCTACTTACAACAGTGATAGGTATGTTTGTAATATTTGGAGCATTCGCATTGGTATCTACAATTATATCAGCCAAATTATGAAAATTCTAAAAAGTTTAGTCATATTGTTTCTCTTCCTAAACCTGGGTCTTACAGCTTACTCTTCGGGTGTTCTTACTCCGGAAGAGCGGCTTTTGCAAATCGGGGGAGGTGGCGAAAATGGAATTTCTTCGTTTAATTATGGCCAACATCCGGATTCTCCGGCTGATTTTGAATATCAGGGTGTGGGTACTCTTTCAAGTCCGATTTATTTTGCAATCGACTTAATAAGGTACTTAACAAGCGGAATTGCACTTCTCGTTGTTATTTTTATGGCTGTAAAGACAGTGGTAAGTTCATCAGAAGAAGATTACAAGACCGCAAAAACGGGAATATTTATGGGTATTGGTGGATTTTTTCTAATTCAAATAGCGGATTTTGTGGTGAAAAAAATATTTTTCGGAGAATTCGGAGAAGCTTTTGAAGATTCGATTTCAGCAAAGGAATACGCGACCGAAGGGGCATCTTTTATAAGAGGAATAATCGGCTGGGTAAACTTGTTTTTGGGTACTTTGATTGTTTTTGTGATAATTCTGAAGGGATTCAAGCTGGTCTCAAGTCCCGGAAGTGACGAAGAACTGACTTCAACCAAAAACCACCTGATTTATGCAATAATCGGTTTGATACTTGTGGCCTTATCCGAAGTGATTATTCGAGGTTTTATTTTTCCTGATGCCGGAGCTTCTTTGCCTGACGCGAAAGTCGGAAAAAGCATAATCGTATTGATAACGAATTATTTAAGCGGATTTATAGGATTTATTGCCTTTGTTATGCTTTTCTACGCCGGATACCTTTATGTGGTTCAACAAGGTTCCGATGCCGCTCAGTCAAGAGTGAAAAATACGATTTTTGCAAGTGTGATAGCCATTCTTTTATCATTCGCGGCTTTTGCGATAGTGAATACTTTTATAAACATAGATTCAGCTCCTGCAAATACACAAACAACTCAACAAATAACATCACCATAAAAAAATATGAAAACAAAACACCTACTTCTGATTGCGATTCTCTTATCGCTTTTCGTCAC